>DASZQB010000130.1:0-45275 GCA_035550135.1 Verrucomicrobiales bacterium | reverse complement strand
GCTGCGCTCGAAGCGCAAATTCGGTTCTTGTTTCCATCAGATTTTTGGGTTGCCACGGCATAGTCCCCCGGCCTTACACCGGCGCACCACGTGTAAACCATGTCCTGAACCTAAGTGTAAACTATGTCCTGAACCTGCACCAGTGTTCCGGATCAAGGGAAAGGAGCCACATTCGACATGGATGCACCGCCGGAGTGATGGAACCACGTTGTGGTTCGATTTGTTAGGCGGGTTGCCAGGGGCAGACCTCCGTTGCCGGCCAACCCTGGCTGAGGGACGCAACCTGTTCCAGGTTGAAGGATTGGGCGGAGAGGCGACGCGGCGCGGGAAGGGGCAATCGTAAATCGTTGAATCGTGAATGGAGGGAGAGTGGAGGGTGGCCGGGTATCTGGACGGGAAGGCGCGATTGACGTTGCGGGTGTCAACGCCAGGGCTCCTGTGTCGCTGACGCGACGGTTTGAGAATACGGCGCAGAAGGGGGCAAGAGTATGAGCAGGATTTTACTCACCTCACTCTATCATCTCCCAAAACGCGCTGGCGGGGCCGGATGGTCTAATCAGATGCCCTTGCCCGACGGGCCGCGACGGATGAGGCGGAGCTGGTCGGAGACGAGGATGGGTTCGGCGAAGAGGGGTTTGGTTTCGGCGATTTGCTCCTCGATGTGTTTGATTTCGGCGCGGCGGACTTTGGTGTCGGGGAGGCGCTTGAGGCGGGCGATGTCGGAGGTGAGGACGGCTTCCATTTGGAAGGCGGCTTTGGCGGCGAGTTCGCGCATGCGGATTTCGGCGCGCTGGTTGAGGCTGCGCATCATGCCGGGGACGATGTTGTGCAGCGGACGGGCGTTGTTGCGGATCCACTCGCGGCGGCCATTGCGGACCATCTTGTTGACGACTTCGCTGGTGTATTCGCTGCTCATGTCCTCGAACTCATGGCTGAGCACGACGCGCACGGGAGTGGCGGGCATGTAGCGGGCGATGAGGTGGGGATGCGGTCCGTATTTCGGAGTGGCGAGGTAGATGCCCTCAAGGAGGACGATCTGGGCGCGCTCGTCCTCCCAGACGACGTAGGCGGTGTTGCCGATGGCGGTGGCCAGGAGGACTTCGATGGCGCGGGAGACGAGGGGGTGGTCCCAGGTGAGGAAGATGGCGTCCTCGCGGGTGGCGGCGACGCTGCGGTGGTAGGCAAAGGTGAGGCCTTCTTTCGGAACGTCTTCGAAACGGAACTGCATTTCCGGATTCGGCTTCACGAAGATGACGCGCGGACCCTTGGTCTCGACGAGGATGCCGAGGGTTTCGAGGGTGCGGTTCATGAAGATGTCCAGCGAGTCGTCGTCGTCGCTGGAAGTCATGCGCGAGAGGGCCTGGTCGGCAGAGGGGGCGCGAAAGGAAACGGTCTCGAGGAAGACGTCGGCGTGTTTTTGCAGGCGCTTGACGGCGGACTCGTGGACGGCGGCGGTCTTCTTGATGAGGGCCTTGAGTTCGTCGTCGAGCTTCGGATTGTGCTTCACGCCGATGCGCTTGGCGATGTCGTGGACGGGTTTGGCAAACTCCGCGGCCGCTTCCACCTGGCCTTCGGTGGCTGACTGGAATGCGTGCAGGCCGTCGTGCAGCCAGCGGGCGGTCATTTCCTGAGGGGTGTCCTCAATGACCGGGATGTGGATGTCGAGCTTGCCGGTGAAACAGTTTTCACAGGAAAAGAGACGTTCGCGGGCGTCCTCCACGGTGAGCGGAGTGTCCCAAAGCACGACCATGTCGAAGCCGGGGAAGCCGCGGCCGATCATGTCTTCGGCGCCGACGACGACGGCGGCGGGAGCAACGCCCTGGTCGGCGCGGGGGGAATCGGTGACGAGTTCGGTGGTGCCGTCCACCTTGGAGCGGAGGGCTTTTTCAACGGCCACGGCGCGGGCGCGGGAGGCGGTGATGACCAGCGCGCGGGGCGGGGGAGGCGCGGGAGGAGGCGGGGGCTCGTTTGGCGCAGGCGGAATGAGCGAAGGCGGTGGAGGACTGACCAGAGCGGCGAGCCAATGGACTGCGGCTGGATCGACGGCGGAGGGCTCGGCCTTGGGCTTGCCTTTTACGGGCTCGGTGACGACGACGGGATGTTTGAACTCTTCCTTCAGGCCATCGCGGGCCTCGGGCTTGGCTTCGAGTTTTACAAAATGGACGCTGCGAACCGGCAGACCGGTGACGCGGGAGCGGGTGTTGCGAAAAACGGTGCGCCCGGCTTCGTGGCTGTCGAGGAGGTAATCGATGAGGTAGTCGCGGGTTTCCTCGCGGCCCTCTTTCCATGACTTATGGAGCTCCTTTACCTTCGGGTCGGCGGCACCGAGGGGCTTGAGAAGGGAGTCGGCTTCCTTGTCGCAGGCGGTGACGGTGAGGAGTTTGGTGACCGCCAATTCCAGCGGTTCCAATTCCTTGCGGTGAGCGGAATATTTACGTGGGGAGGAAAAAGCTTCCGGGTCGAGCAGGTGGAGACGGCCGAAGTGGGACTTGGCATCGTGCTCGGGACCCAGGCTGCTGACCAGAATGAGACTCTTGGTGGCCGGCGCGGCGATTTCGAGGGCGTTCCATGCGGCGTTGCCGCCTTCGTCCCATGTCACTTCCTCCGCTCCCATGACGAGAATGACGTCCCAGCCGGCGGCGGCGGCTTCCTTGGCGTGCTTGCCCCGGTGACCGCCGAAATCTTCGAGAGACATGCTGACCCAGCGTTCGAGGGCTTCGCCGTCCTCATTCAAGTCGGAAAGGAAGACGGTGGTCTCGGCACCCTTGGCGGCTTTCTTTGCGACGGTCTTTTTGGCCGGTTTTGTGGTGAAGTCCTCTTCGGTAAGGCGCTCAAATTCGAATTCAAAGCGCCTGCGGAATTCGGTCTCGGTGCGGGACATCAGGTGGTCCGGCGCCAGCAGGAGGACGCGGGAAGCATTTCCGAAAATCCGGAGACGCTGAAGGATCAAAGCGGCCTGGACGGTTTTGCCCATTCCAGGTTCGTCCGCGAGCAAAACCCGCGGGTGTTGAAACCGGGTGGCCTGAACGACGGCGTGCAACTGGTGAGCGCGCGGGGTGTAGCGGCCATTCAAGAGACCGCGCAGGGGAGCCCGAAAGGTTTTGAAGCGCCGGTAGAGCGCACGGTGCCGCAGATTATAGACCTGCTTTTCCTCGACCTGGGCATTGAGAAGGCGGTCGTAGGGCTTACTGAAGGTGAGCGAGTCGCTGAGGCGGCTTTCGTCGATTTTTTTCCCTTTGCTGAAGTAAATGACCGTGCCTTCCTTTTCCTCCACCTGCTCTACGGTAAAATTCTTGCCGTCCTGGGTCTTGAGAAGGTCTCCCACCGAAAACTTTACACGGGTAAGGGGTGGGCCCTCGATGGTGTAAACCCGGGTGGTTTCGGTGGACGGGAAAACAATCGTGACACGGTCGGTCTCCGTCTTTAGTACGAGACCCAGACCCAACTCCGGCTCCGTCTGGCTTAACCAGCGCTGCCCTGAAACAAATCGATTTGGTAACATTTCAAACTCTAATTTTAACTGGAAAACGTGCTGTATAGGCTGGCGGGGGCGGCGGTCAAGCTACTCATTCACAAATTGCGAGTGAGATCGCAGTGTAAGCTGTTGATTTAGAATAAGATAAAAGAGGTTCCGTGGGCGATGGAATATTTTCCGGACGGTTTGGCGTTCTTAACAAAGCGAAACGGGAGGGCAGAATTGTTTAATGTTGCGCGATACCGGAAGAAGAGCCCGAATCAAGCGGGATTGGTGAAAATTCAATTAAATTATGAGGGGTGTTTTGAGGGAAAAAGATCAGTCTTATTCTAATCCAACGTTTGTGGATAATTCCTGGAAGCCAAGGAAACCGAGTTTTTTCGGAAGCGAAAGGAGGTGAATTACTAATGGCGCATGAGATTCTTTGACAACGGGGCGATTCTCGCCAGAGTTTTGCGATCTTCGTTCCGACCTGTGGCAAACCCGATCAATCGCCGATTCGATCTCGAGTCACTGGAGCAGCGGTTGCTGCTTTCAGCGGATGGAATTGGCATCGGGGCTTTGGGTCAGATAGAGGAGCAGGCGGCGCGGCCGGAAATGGTGGTGGAAGCGGGGGCGAATACGAATTTGCGCACGGACGAGGTGAGGGGAGAGGAGTCGATTTTTGGGGACTTTGAGGTCGATGTTGTATTTGATGAAGCGGCATCGGACGCGCTGGAAACAGAAGCGACTGAGGGACAGAATGGCGCGGATTCCAATATGACGCTCGCGGGGGAGGAAAGCGTGCGTGAGGCACAAGAGGAGAGCGCGGACGATGCTGCGGCAGAGGAAGTGACCGGTCAGCAAGCAGCTCTCCCTTCCCGCATGAAGGTGGTGCCGCTGATGGTGATGGAAGACGAGGTTCCCACGGGTTTTGAAGGTTCGGGCGATCCGATGCCGGCGATTTTGACTGAGACACTGCATAATGCCAACGGCCCGCCGGCAAGTCAGATGTTCGCTGACACCCTGGGCAGCGAGCACATCATCAATCTGAACCTGGGGAACGCACAAACGGTTGGTAATAAACTGGTCATCCATGAAGGAGAAATCCTCAAAGGGACTTGGAGTTCTCCTATTGACCTCGTGGTGGATGGTGGAAGGGTGTCTCCGGGCAACTCTCCAGGGGTGCAAAATGTGGCGACGTTCACCCAATTGAATGGTGAAGTGGAATTTGAGATCGCGAGCGCCGGCGGACCGGGAGTCGGGTTCGATCAAATCAATGTGACGGGATTGGCGACCCTCGGCGGCGCGGCGCGGATGCGGATTACGCTGCTTGGAGGCTACGTTCCTTCAGTGGGACAAACTTTCACCATCATGACGTGGGGCAGCCACACGGGTGAGTTCGAGAATTACCTGGGAACGGCGGCGATTGGAAGCGACCGGGCGTTCGTCCCGAGCTACAATGCGAGCAATCTGGTGCTGACAGTCATGGCGACTCCCGGGTATAATCCAGTGCAGGCGCAAATTGAGGATTTGATCAACAAGCTGGGGACGGTCGGAAATGTCCTCGATGGAGCCGGAGAGCTGGCGGAAATGCTGCCGTTCATTGGGGAGAATGTTGGCGGCCTGGTGGCGACCGGATCAGCCATTCAGGGGGTCCTGCTGGACAAGCTGAATGACCTCAGCGGCACCCTGAGCGTGGCCGATGTGACCGTCTGGCTGGAGGGGCTGGAAGGGACATCACTCCTGGGTTACACGATGCATGTGGAGGGGGTGATCGCGAAATTTGGAGCGACGATCGCGGCGCCGTTCAGTTGGGAATATGATATTTATTTCACACGGACGGACACGGTGAATTATGACCTTGGGGATGACGTGGCGGCCGGTGGCACTCTCTCGGCCGCGGCCAACGGATCGGTGACGAGCCGGTTCGACCTGGATTTTTCGTTCGGCCAGGACGCGACCGGTTTTTACGTGGGGCTGGAGGAATTAAAGGCATGCATCAATCTCAATACGTCGCCCTCACTTTCTCTTAATTTCTCATCCCCGCTCCCGGCGACGGCAACGGCGACCGGAACGGCGGTGCTCGATGCGTGTGTGGCGGTGCTTCCAAAACCGTCGATTGCTCCGGCAGGAAAGATTTATCTCGGCGATCTCACGAATCTCGGAAATGGTGCCTCGTCGGTGATTACGAATTTCGACTGGACGCCGACGGCGAGCATCAACGTCGATCTGCTCCTGAGCATCAATACGATCAATTTTCCGGGCGGCACGCTCAGCGCTCCGAATGGCCGGCTGAAGATTACCGGGGCCAACCTGTTCACGGAGGACCCGGACGTGGATCTCGAGTTTACCGGGGCAACCTTGAATCTCGGGGTTTCACTGCCGGGCATTCAGGGGAACTTCAAGCTTAACACGGACGGGGCGCTCACCTTCCTTGACGTGCAGATCACCCAGCTTCAGCTCACCGCGGGTGGAACCAGGCTGATGAACCTGACGGGGAATGCGACGATGGTCGTGGGTGACAACATTGCGGCGAAAGCCGATTTGACCCTTGGAGCAGGTCCGCTGATTCCGAACCTGACACTCACGGGTGGAACCTGGCATCTGGAACTGAACACCGGTAATATCGCCGTCAGCGTACCTTATAATGGCGGCACCGCCACTGTTCCCGCCGGACCCTATCTGCGCGTGGAGGGTGATGGCATCGGGGTCGGATTCACGATCAACCCGGCGTTCACGCTGACGGGCAACTTCCTTTTTGAAAAGTCCGGCGTGAATGTGGTGGTGGGGGCCAGCGACGTGGAATTCAAGTTCACGGACGGCACGAATGACCTGATGAGCATCACGGACGGCTTTGGCGGCTTCCGTGTTTCGTCGGCGGGAATCGGCGGAGTTCTCGGGGGCACATTCACTGAAACCATCCCGGTGGTGGACGTTTCCGGGACGTTTAATGTGAAGTTCAACACCACCGGCGCTCCGGTGATTACGTCGTTCACCATCGATGGGGAGACGGTGGACATCAACGTGCCGGCGGGTAACTACCTTCGTGTGGAGGGCGTTGGTGCCGTGGTGGAAGTGCTCGGAGTGGGATTGACCGGTAACTTCGTTTTTGAAAACCGGGAGACTTCCACCGGAGGGGAGCGGGTCATTACCGTGGCGGCGACAAATGTGAACTTCGCGATGGGTGACTTCACGACTGACCTCGTGACTCTTTCGAATGGCTCGGGTGCCTTTATTATTACCAATACCGGCGTGGCAGGCACGGCGACGATTAATTACACGCTCGATGTCCTGGGCGTGGCCTCGGCCTCCGGAGCGGGAACGCTGGTGATCAATCAGATCAACACTCCGGTCAATGAAACGGTGGTAATCGGGGCGGGTTCGGTCGCGATCAGTGTCCCCGGCGGCCCCTATCTGCGGGTGGAGACCACCGGAGCCACCCTAACGGTATTGGACAGCGTGGTGACGGGGAATTTCTCTTATGAGCAGAAGACCACGGGCGACGGCGGGGAAGTGGTGGCTCTCGCGGCGACGAATGTCACGGTGATCCTCAAACAGGGCGGCACCGAACTCCTCAGACTGCAAAACGGGTCGGGGTTCTTTGTCTTCAACGATGATGGTATGGCCGGTTATGCGGACGGCACCATCATCGAGTCCATCACCGATGTCGCCAGTCTGACCGGCACTTTCTCGCTCACCATCAACACGACGAGCGACGCGGTCTCGGAGACGTTCACTATCGGAACAACGAACCGGGTGGTCGACGTCCCGGCAGGGCCGTATCTGAAGATCACCGGAACCGGGGTGGCCATGAATTTGAGTTTTGTGGGAATTGGCTCGGTGACGGTGACCGGTTCCTTCGCGTTTGAGCAGAAGCTTGATGCGAGCCATGCACCGGAATATGTGAAGGTGGGAGCCACGGGCGTGGGAGCCGTGCTGACTGCCGGTGGAATCACGGTGACGGTGACAGGCGCGGAGGGTGGATTCGTGATTAAGACCAACGGTGTGGCCGGGGAGGTCTCGATCCCGGATGCCCCGGGCATTACGGTAACCGGTCTGCCGGATTTTACTCCGGGGGTGCCCGTGGTGACCTTTACGGGTTCGAACATGAAGCTGAGGCTGAACACGACCGGCGCGGATGTTCCCCTAACAACGGTGAGCACGTCCGCGACGGATGACGTGACCTTCAGTTTCATTGGCCCCTACTACAATGAGTACATTGGGGTCAGCGGTACGGTTTTGGCTAATTTCGCGGAGTTTGCGGAGATCAGCGGTGAGCTTTCCTTCGAGCTCTTCAAACCGACCGTCGGCGGCACGATCATGCGCCTGGGAGCCACGGATTTAAGCATGACTTTCGCCACGCCCGGCGGCACGACGCTCATGAGTTTCTTCCATGGTTTCGGCGGTTTTGAAATCAGCAGCGCAGGGGTGGCGGGCACGGCGACGCTCGAGTTCCAGACCGGGTTCGTGAACGTGAACGGGACCATCCTGCTGGAACTTAACACCACCCTTGCGGCTCAGAGCCGCTCGTGGACCGGTCCGGATGGAACTGCATTCAGCTTCAATCTGACGCAGACCGACTACATGCTGGTGTGCGTGAACGGACATCTGGTGCTGGGTGCCGTGGATATTCCCTTAAGCTTCTCCATCCTCCAGTCCGGAGGAAATCTGATCTTCCAGACCAAGGCTTTGACACCCGTCGAGATCTTCCGTTTTGACTCCACCGGCACCTTTATCCCCGGCCCGTACTGGACCGGTCTCGGCATCACCGACATCGATTTCGCGAATCCGAGCCCCGAGGACATTCTCACCTTCCTCCAGCGCCTTGGGAACTGGTTCAATCTGCTGGGCGGCAGCAGCATCTTCGACATGGAGCTTCCATTTACGGGCGGGGCCACGCTGGGGGAGTCGGTGGACTGGGTGGGCGGATTCGTATTGGAGTTCTACAGCCTGCTGGTGAGCACCGAGATCGCGGCACTCAATACGAACCTTCCGGCGACCGGGATTTTCGGCGGATCGTTCAAGATCGCGTTCGGCAGTGATCCCGCGACGACGACTGTCAATTTCAGCGTGGACTATTCCCTTGGCGTGCAGGGCGTGCTCGACGGGATCAATGCCGGCATCCAGGCGGCCGGGCTGCAACTCCGGATAGAGGCACGGACAAACAGGGACGGCCTCATTTGCATCGGACTTCTGCCCGCGGAAATCGTCGCCGGAACACTGAATTTTACCATTTCGGCGGGAAGCGGACACTTTGTTTCGCGCATTGGATTCTCCGCCAGCGGCAGCAGCCAGACGATCTCGCGCTATACCATCGAGCAATTCCCCCATAAGCTCTTCGAACTCGGACTCACGACGACGGACATTCTGTACGATGAGCACCGCAAGCTCTACGTGTTCCCCATCGACCTTGAAGTTGCCGGGAGCAGTTATGAAGTGGAATTCGACTTTGATCAGGAGATCGGTCCCCTGGGGAACGCCTCCCTGAGCGGGAAGATGCTCTTCGAGCCGAAGCTGCATTTCACCTTCGATCTCGGACTGGACCTGAATGCCGCGGAAGTGCCGCGTATTGCGAGCAGCCAGTTTATTCCCGCGCCGAGCAACGGGCGCATCACGGCGACCACTTCGTTCAAGCTTTATCTCAATGGTTCGGCAGTGCCCATCGTGGTGACGCTCACCAAGGCCTCGACGAACACTAACACCACGCTGCTGGATCTGGAGGCCGATTTGAATGCCGCGCTGAGTGCCGCTGCGGATTATACGCCGGCGGGCGGCGTGCCGACGGATCTGCTTCAGTTCGTGCGCTTCCAGGCGGCCTCAAATATTCTGGTGCTTTCCGCGGTGAATGAGGATTTCGATAACGACGGTCACCGCGATGTGGCGGAGGACCTCAACGGCAACAATCAACTGGACGCAGGCGAAGACGTTGACGGCGACGGAAATCTGGATGTGGCGGAGCCCAACTGGGACGGCGACCTCGTACTCGACAACCAACTGGGACTGATCAATCAAATCCGCCTCACGGTGGACAAGAATGACGTCTTCGCCACTGAACTCGGCTTCGGCGACATCGTCAACGATGCGACGGTGGAGTATCCGAACGGCTCTTACGAGAGCATCGCCAACAGCAGCATGAAGGGCTTCTTCCTTGAAGGCATTGCGTTGCAGGCGGATCTTACGATCACCACGACGGAGGATATTCAGGGAGAGATCGTCTTTGGTTTCCTCAAGGTGTCAGTGAACAACGGGGAATTGGAAACCCGTGATGCCGACCAGGAGCTGGCACCCATCAGCACGAAGATCGGCATTCGCGATCCCACAACCGGCAACGAGCGGTTTTACCTGCCGGAGTTGATGGATGTCCTTCTTGATGTTGGCACCTATTTCGACGTGGAACTTACCGGCGGGCTGTTTGCGGGCTTCCATGGCATCACCGGGTCGATTGGATCGAACAATGTGCTTACCGGCGGAGAGATCAGCATTTGGATTCCGGTGCTCACGGAACTGACTCTCAATGAAAACGCCTACAACATCGACGATCTGCGGACGGATAACGATGTGGGCATTTTCCTTACTTATCCGGATGTCGGTCTCAGGGGAGGATTCAGTTTTGAAGAGATCAGTTTTACGGACATCATTCACGGCCTGCAGGCGGTGGTGGACACGCTGGACGACTTCAGCGCCTTCGCGTTCCTGGATGAGAAGATTCCGTTCCTCGATTTGAGCCTGCATGATTTGGTGGATTACGCGGGGCAGCTGGCGGACCTTGTGGATGCGGTCGCGGGCGGGAATGCCTCCAACATTCAGGATTTGCTCGACGATCTGGAGAGCACCATTGAGACGCTCTTCCATCTCAATGAAGACTCCTTCGATATTTCGTTCGACACGAACAGCATCAGCTACGGCACGGGAGCCGGGAGCGATGTGCTAACCCACACAGGCGGTGTCTCGAGTCGTTCACGGGTGACCTTTGATCCCGGCGGCGACAATAACGCTTTCACGGTCACCCGCACGGTTTTTGGCGATACGTGGGACGATTCCCTGCTGCGCATCAAGGGTGACTCCAGTGTCTCCGGCAACACGGCCAAGGCATCGTGGGACCCGGACAGCAAGATCATCACCATTCTGATTGATCCGGCGAACACCACGGCGGACGCGATCATCAGTGCGATCAATACGCAGATCGGAACGAACTGGACCGCGGCACGGGCGGCGGGAAATGACGGCACCGGCAAGGTGCGGACGAATGCCATCAAGTTCCACTGGAACTACACGGCTGCCTACGCGGATGAAATTCCGCTCCACCTCGATATTGCCAAACTGCTGGGCCAGCTCGGCGGGGACAATCCGCAGGTGCAGGCGTTCCTTGCGGCGGCGACTTCGATCCTGCACGTGGAGGGCAGCGGACTGCTCAATGTTAGCGCCAGTGCCTCGGCCACGCTGGATTTTGGTCTGGACCTGACAGACCCGACGACGGTGACGCCGTTCCTCTATGACACCACGGCGGTGGACGTGAAGGCCAAGGTGTCCATCAAGAACCTCAATTTTGAAGCCTCCATCGGCGCTTTGGGCGTCTTCATCCGGAACGGGGAAGTGGTGTTCGACTACGATGGAAAGGGAGGCAGCAATGACAGCGCCATCATCCGCCTCGGTTTGATCGACCGCGATCATGATGGCCGGCACTGGTTCGATTCTTCGCTGCTGAGCCTCGACAGCATCGGCATCACGGCTCATGCGGGCATTACCGGTATCCTGCCTCTCTACGCGCCGGTGAGTTCCATTCCCATCGGCAGCACCGGGGATGCGAATGGCGACGGTTTCGCCGATAACGCGCTGGTAGTGGATGTTCCGGACCTCGTGCGCCTGCTCATGGGTGATTCCACCGCGCTGAACGCAACCAATGTCGAAGAATCCATCCTGCTGTTCCGCGGTGCCGCCAACGATTTGAAACTAACCGTGAGTGCCGCCTCCGGCCTTCATGATGTAAAGATTTCCTTCTCAGACACCGGTTCGATTACGGCTGATTACCTCCCGGGCTCCAACGAGATCGTTTTCGGAATCGATAGCGGAGTGACCACCGCGCAGGATTTGGTGTTCTACGTGACAAACAACGGGATCGACGGTGCGCCCACAGCGACAACCTTCGCACTGGCACTGGTGCCAGGGAACGACCCGGTGGCGAATCCCTCCGCGAATCCTCCGGTGGTCGCCGTGCCTAACAATGGTTCCGGGAAGCTTGCGAAGGTCACCGTTGCCGCGCCTGATCTGGGCGATCTCTTCGCGGACATGGATCTGTGCGAAATCATCGACAGCGCCACCGGTCCGCTGCTCGATGGACTCGACGGACTTCTGGGAGACATTCAGGAGGGCCTTGAGGAGGTGGTGTTGAATACGGACCTGCCGCTGCTCGGCGATGGCCTCAAGGGAGCGGCCACTTTCATTGATGACTTCCGCAACGGCCTGCTCGCAGAACTGCGCACCCGCATCGCTGCGGCCAACGGCAGCGCCATCGGAGCCCTTGAGGACGCCATTAAGGAAGCCTTCTGGAATACGCTGGGCCCCGGCGGGCTCGATCTGCTGGTCAATGCGGACAGCGGCAATGATTTTGCGGCGGATGCGAGCTTCGACGTTCTGGATATCACACTGTCCTGCGATGACGGTCTGGTGGCGAATCTGCGGATTCGCAAGAGTCTCGCGCTCCTCGACACCACTCAGAATCCCATCAAGTTCGATATCGGTGTGCCGGGATTTGGCCTTCAGGTGGACGGGAATGTGGTGCTGGAGTTCGCCTTCGATCTCAAGCTGCGGTTTGGCTTCAACAAGACGGATGGATTCTATCTGGTTACCACCGGCGGGATGGAAGACCCTGAGTTGAAACTCGACTTCAGCGCGACCATTCCTGGACTGCACGCCGCGGGGGAATTGTTCTTCCTGCAATTGGACGTCAGCGATGACGCGGTCGATTCAAGCTATTTTATGGGCGGGTTCTATGTGGACCTGAAAGACCCGAATAATGACGGCAAGCTCACCTGGTCGGAACTGACCTCGGCGGACTTTGAGGATATCATCGAAGGCGAACTCGGCGCCCATGCGAATCTGAATCTGGATATTGCCGCCAGTTTCTCGGGTGACGCGCGCTTCCCGCGCCTGCTGGCGGATTTCCATCTGGGCTGGAACTGGACACTGGGTGATGGCGCGGATGATCCGGTAGTCGAGTTCAACAACCTGCGCCTCGATCTTGGCACGTTCATTTCCGATGTGCTGGGTCCGATTCTTGAGGAGGTGCAAAAGATTACGGAGCCGATCCAGCCGATCATTGACATCGCCACTCTGGAACTGCCCGTACTGAGCGAACTGGCCGGCAAGCCGATCACCTTCCTCGATCTGGCACAGGCGTTCGGTTATCTTGATCCGGAGACCCGCGAGTTCATCGAGCAGGTGCTCGCGGTGATTGAGTTCATCAACAGCATCCCGACCGGCTCGGGCAGCATTTACATTCCGCTCGGAAGCTTCCTGCTGGATCAGGGTGAAGACGGCCAGTACAGCAATGTGAACCCGCTGGGCAATCTCTCCGATATCGACCTAGAGGACGCGCTGAACAACCTTGGCGAAGACTCCACGGCGAGCAGCACGCAGATCAGCCAGACGAGCGGTTTTGTGGGTGACATCGGCAGCATGGATAACTTCAAGCTGCCGTGGCTGGACAATCCGAGCGAACTCTTCGGCCTCTTCACCGGCCAGCCGGTGCGCCTCGTGGAGTGGCAAATGCCGACGTTTGCCTTTGAGTTCACCTACACGCAGAAGATTCCTATCTATCCGCCGCTGTATGCGCAGTTTGGCGGCACGATTGGGGCCTACATCAATGTCGGATTCGGATTCGACACCTATGGCATTCAGCAGTTCATCGAAGGCGGAGCGAAGGATGTCGGTCTCATTTTTGACGGATTCTACATCGCCGACTTCGATGCGGAAGGCAATGAGCGGCCCGAACTGCTGCTGAAGGGCGAAATCTTCGCCGGGGTCAGCATCAGCATCGGCCCGGTGGAAGTGGGAGTGCAGGGAGGTATCGGCGCGACCATAGCCTTCGACCTCAACGATGTCGTCGAAGACGGACGCGTGCGGGTTTCCGAACTCATCGCCAACGCCAAACAGGATCCGCGCTGTATCTTCGACATCCATGGCCGGCTTTACCTCTTCCTCGAAGCGTTCCTGAAGATTGACCTGCTGCTCTTCAAGATCGACAAGACCTGGCGTTTTGGCGAGTTCACGCTCTTTGAATTCGACATCACCTGTCCGGAGCCGACGCTCGCTCACGTTGATGGCACCACTCTTTACATTCACGTCGGAGATCGCGCCGGCGACCGCGCGGAGATCGACACCAGCGACGGCAACGAAACGTTCGTGATCGCGCACGTTGACGGCGGTGCCACCACGGAGGAAGTGGAAGTGCGCTGGGGTGACTACAAGCAGTCGTTCAGCGGATTTGATAACATTGTTGCAGACCTTGGCGAAGGGAACGATTACATCGACTTCACCGGCGTGTTGACGAGGGTGACCGTGAACGGCGGCGCGGGCGATGACACGATTCTCCTTGGTCTCGGTTTGAGTACTCTCGCCAAGGGCAACGACGGCGATGATACGATCACCGCCGGCAGCAGCGACTCCGTAGTGGTGACCGGCGTGCAGATCGAAGGCGGCGCCGGCAACGATAAACTTACCGGCGTGAAGACGTCGATCATCATCAAGGGAGATGACGGCACAGATGAGATTTACGGCACGCCGGAGGCCGACACGCTGGATGGCGGAGGCGGCATGGACCTCATCTATGCCTATGGAGGCGATGACAATATTACCGGCGGCACGGGCAATGACACGATTTACGCGGACACCGGACGGGATGTGGTGGATGCGGGAGACGGCAACGACATCGTGGAAGGCAGCAGCGGCGATGACCGGATTACTGGAGGCCCGGGAAATGACCTGCTCTATGGCGGCGACGGCAATGATGTGATCGCGGGAGGGACAGGGGATGACCAGCTTTCCGGTCACGGCGGCAAAGACCTGCTCGTGGGCGACGACTTCAACATGGCGGGATGGACGCAGGCGATGACGGACAACCTCGGAAACTATCAGAATACCGGCCCGGTCTCGCAGAGTTTCGCGCTTACCGGCCTGACGGGCAGCGGTAATGACTTGATGGTCGGCGGGGGCAGCTACGATGTGATGTTCGGCGGCGACGGTGACGACCGGATGTTTGGCGGGAATTTGTTCATCGGCGGCGAGACTCAGGTGATCGAGGAGGATGACAACGACTTCATGGATGCCGGCCGGGGCAATGACCAGGTGTACGGCGACGATTCGTTTGGCAAGACCGGCGACCGCATCACCGGCATCTCCATCGAGGGGATCGTTTTCCACGACCTTGATCTGAGCAATCTTTACAACGACGGCGACCGTGGTCTGGCGGGGGTGAAGGTCCAGCTCTTCAAGGTGGACAACACCCTGTTCTCTGAAACCGTCACCGACAGTGCGGGGCGCTGGAAACTGCTGGGCCTTGATCCGCTGGACTACTACCTGATGTTCACCGGCCCCACGGGCTATACGCTGATCACTCCAAATGCCGGTTCAGCTCTGTTGCTGGACGATCCTGCGGAGCCGGACGATGACAGCGACGTCGTGCAGGCGACCAAGCAAACTCCGGCGTTCCGCCTCGACTACGATGAAGCGGAAACCACCATCACCGCGGGCTATTCCGGTGATCCGAAACTGACCATTACCAGCGCGGCGGTGAACGAGCGCGGCGAAGGGCAAACCGCCTCAGCGGTTTTCACGTTCACACTCAGCGGTCCTTCGGCCGAGACGATCCGGCTCGACTATCATACCATCGACGGGCTCGCTCTTGCCGCGGATCATGACTACACTCCTGTCCTTGCCGGGCTGCTCACGTTCGCTCCTGGTGAACTCTCCAAGACCGTCACGGTGAATATCACCGGCGACTCCACTTACGAAACGCACGAGGATTTCTCGCTGGTGGTAGTGCCAAGGTCTCCTTCTCAGCTCGACGGTTCGCCAGCAAGCTTCACGGTCATCCAGACCATCGTGAATGACGATGAAGTTCCCGCGATTTCGATTAGCGATGTGTTCGTCAGCGAACCCGTATCCGGTGGCACCAGCGTGTTCGTGCGCTTCACGGTGAAGCTGTCGAACCTTCACCACAACGGGGTCACGGTGAAGTACCAAACGACGGACGCCACATTGATAGACGGTTCGGCCTCAGATCGCTCCGCAAAGGCCGGAGACGACTATGTCGCGGTGGTTTCCACCACCCTGAACTTTGGTGCGGGTGAAACTGAGAAATTCATCACGGTGGAAGTGAAGGGCGACAGTGTCGATGAGTACGACGAGGCGTTTTATGTCAACCTGTTCAATGCCACGAATGCCACCATCGCCGACGACCGCGGCTATGGCGTGATTGTCGATACCGATGCAGAGGTGACCGTGGCGATTACACCGGCGATTCCGGATGGCGGACTCGGCGGCCAAAGCACCACGATTCCGGAAGGGAATTCCATCACTCAGGCGGTGCCGATGAACATCACTCTGAGCGGCGCGACAGAGAAGACGATCACGGTTCGCTGGGATACGGCCCGCGGCACGGCCATTGCGGATTTTGAGTCGGAGATCAACGACTACGAGAACAACGCGCAGAGCGACAGTGACGAGCCCACCGATACCGATGTGGTGTTCACTCCCGGAGGCCCGCTGACCCAGCAAATCAATGTGTGGGTGCATGGCGATTTGCTGAATGAGGGCAACGAGTATTTCTACGTCAATCTGGTGATCGCCGAGGACGCGAAGATCACCAAGAACCACGTCACGGTGAACATCACGGATGACGACGCGGCGAACGGCACCGGCAGTCCCTTCGATGTGCGTTTTGCCCGCACGCAGTTTATTGAAACGGAAACGGACGGGCCGAAACTGGGTTATGTGACCCTTGTGCGCACCCCTGGTCCCACCCAGGCTTATGCGATTCTCACCATCACCGGCGGCACTGCGGTGAACTTCCCGGGGATCAACGCTGACTACAGTTCGTCTGTCAGCCGCATGGTGATCTTCCCGGTTGGAGAGAATGTGGTGGAGGTGCCTATCCTGATCCTGGGAGACATCCGCAATGAGAACAATGAGACAATCACCTTCGGACTGCGTCAGCCCACAGGTGCTCCGGTTAGCGGCGTGCCTGGCTCGGCGACGATGACCATCATCGATGACGACGACGTCGTCGTGACGGTGGTTTACAACAACGGCACGGGTGTCACGGAAGGCAATGCCGGCACCTCGGCGCATTCCTTCTCCGTTCAGCTCCTCGATGCTGAAACGCATGCCCTCACCACTTCGGAGAAGACCATTAACTTCCAGTATGATACGGAGGACGTGACGGCCATCGATGGTTCCGACTACACGGGCACCGGGCTGCAGAGCACCGGTTTCGCTCCGGGAGTGAACAATATCCTGATTCCGGTCAACGCGACCGGCGACATGACTGCGGAGTTCCGCGAAGTATTCCGGCTGCTCGTTAAGAACGTGAGCGGCGCCGGCACATGGCATCCGTATGCGGATGCGGTCATCATCGATGATGACCCAAGGACGGTGACAGGGTTCATTTTCAAGGACACTAACAATAATGGGTTCTGGGACAGCGGGGAAGACCCGTTCGTGGGCGCTCAGGTGACGATCACCGAGGAAAACGGCGCGGTGCACACGCCTCTCATCACGAACAATAATGGCCGGTTCAGCACCACGGTATTCCTCGGCACGCTTTCCCTTCAGGTGAATGATACCGCCGCTCTCAGCGGCTGGGAGGTGACGACGGAGAACGACTCGCAGACGGTTGAGTTCGACGGGGCGAATCCGGCGTTCGAGGATGTGGGCTACCGGTTTACGATCAATTTCGAAATCCCGTCGAAGGCCGATACCGTGGGCCGAGGCGGCACAGATGACACGATTTTCGGGGGTCCTGGCGATGACTACATCGATGCCGGATGGGGCGATGACCATGTAGTGGGCGGTCACTGGCAGACGGCCACGGATTCGAACGCGCCGATCAATCAGGGCACCTACAATGCCACGATCATTGCGAACAAGGGCGCTAACATTCTCGATCCGCAGACCGCTCCCATTTGGACGGTGAATACCTCCGTCGGCGCAGGCACGGCCTCCATCGAGGGGAACATTTTTGTCGATACCAACAACTCCAACGTTCAGGACCAGGGACTGTACACGGCGGGCGAGGTGATCGTGACGATACTGGATTGCGATGCCAACATCGTCAACATCATGACGACGAAGACGACGGGGGCCTACAAGTTCACCGGACTCTACGCGGGCACCTATTACATTCAGTTCAGCCTTCCGGCGGGGCAGCAATTTGTGACTCCGAACTTCGGAGCGGATGACACCATCGACAGTGATGCGGAAATTGCCGGTGCCACCAAGCCTTACACGCTGGTGGCGGGCCAGGCGCTGAAGGATGTGGATGCGGGTCTCGAAGACCTTGGCACGCTGCCCGTGTCCAGTTCGTCCACAGTGGCCTTCGCGCAGGCGGAGTGGCATGTTTCGGAAAACGATCCGTCGCACAAGGTGGTCATCACGCTGGTCCGGAGCAATGCTTCGGAGGCTGAGGCGATTGTCTGGTTTGCCTCCAACGGCACGGCGGTTTCACCGACGAATTACATGGGCTCCCAGGGCATCGTGATCTTCCAGCCGGGCGAAACGCTGGCTACGTTTGAGATTCAGATCGTGCCGGCCGGCATCGTCGGCTGCACCGTGAAGGACTTCCACCTGTCCATCCGCCGTCCGACCGGACAGCCGATCCGGGGCGGGGAAGCGAGCGTCTATATTCACGGAGGGGCCGCGCCGACCAACTCGGACAATGACACCATTCTGGCAGGAGAGGATTGGGACACAGCGCTGGGTGACAGCGGCCATATCAATTCCAACGCCGTGCAGGCCGCCAGCGCCAACGGTCAGATCCAGGACACCGGTGGTTTGGGACATGATACCATGTATGGCAACGATGGTCCGGACTATCTCAATGGGCAGCTCGGCAACGATGTGATTGCCGGCGGGGAAGGGAACGACTTCGTTTATGCCGGTTACGGCAATGACCGCATCATCGCTGAACTTGATGACGATGAACTCCACGGAGATCACGGCACCGACCGCGTGGCGGGCACCTCGCCGCTGCCCTACATTACCCTTGATGGCAGCGGCGTTCCAGGACGTCTGACTTTTGGAAAAGCGCCGATTCCGGATCTACCCACGCTGCCCGATCCGGCGGACTATGTGTTCCTCCTCTTTGATATCGAGTCCGCGGAACTCTTTGGCACGCCGGGCAATGACGTCTTCCTGATGAAGAGCTGGAACGCCGAAGCATGGGTCTTTGGGGATGACGGCGGAGACATTTTCCACGTCACGAATGACCTGCCGCTGGTGAGCGTATCGACGGCGAGCGCGGCGCAGAAGTTCATCTACAAGTTCCTCTTTGGGTTCAATGTGGACGCCAATGTGGTGCTCTCCAGCGGTCCGGCCTATCACTTCGGCCAGATGGAAATCGTGTGGCTCACCGGCGGCGCCTCCGCCAATACCATCGACGCCTCCGGTTATACCAGTCCCGTCATTCTCGAAGGCCTTGGCGGTCCGGACACACTGATCGGCGGCAGTTCCAGTGACTCCTTCCGTTTCAACACGGATTCGCCGCTCGGAACGGATACCGTCACTGGAAACGGCGGCATCGATATTCTCGACTTCAGCGCCGGCCTCACCCTTGGCGTGTCAGTGGATCTCGCTCTCTTCAGCACTCAGGTAGTGAATGCCAATCTCAGCCTCATCATTACCGCAGAGGATGTCGAGGCCATCGTCGGCACTGTGAAGAACGACGATCTCAAAGGTAACAGCCTGAATAACATTCTCCTCGGCGGAGCCGGCGACGACACCCTCACAGGCCGCGGCGGCAACGAAATTTACAGCTACGATACGGACACCGCGTGGGGTTCCGACACCATCGTGGAAACCAGCGCTGACATTGGCCACGATATCATCGACTTCTCCGCCACCTCCCTGCAGGTGATCAAACTCAACCTCGGTTTGGTTGGTCCTCAGGTCGTCACTCCTGGCAACCTCACTCTGACCATCAGCGGCAACGGAATCGATGAAGTGATCGGCGGCGCGAAGAACGATGAGATCGTCGGCAACTCCGTCGCCAACACGCTCCGCGGCGGCCTCGGTGATGATTCCCTCTACGGCGCGGCGGGAGACGACTTCCTCGACGGTGGTCCTGGCACCGACATTCTCGATGGCGGACCGGATATCGACAGCATTGCGGCCATCGCCAATTCCAACTTCACCCTCACGGATTCACAGTTGCTGCGGAACGGCACCGACGTGGATATCCTCTACAGTATCGACAACGCGGACCTCACCGGTGGAGCGTCCAACAATGTCTTCAACCTGACAGGATGGTCCGGCAACGCCACGATCAACGGCATGGGCGGTATCGACACCATCATCTTCGAGGTGGATGCCGACATGACGCTCAGTACTGCCGGTTCCAACGATGTGCTCGATATTGGCGGAGGCGCTTCCCAGTTCACCGTTTCGAACATCGAGCGGTGGACACTTTCCGGCGGGGTGAGTGACAATATCATCCTTGCCAACACCTACACCCGGGCGGGCGGATATTTGACGATTTCGGGCAACGGCGGCGGTGACACGATCATCGGAAGCCCTAACGACGACGTCATCTTCGGCGGTTCCGGCGATGACTCGCTCAGCGGAAACGGAGGATTCGATACCATCCTGGGCGGCAGCGGTCTGGATATCGTGACTGAATCGGCCTTCACCAGTATGCTGGTCACCTCCACGGGCCTCACCATCGGCCGGGCCGTCACTGGTGTTGAAACGGACAGCCTCGATTCCATCGAAACAATCGTTGGTCAGGGAGCGGGAGGTAACGAATTCTTTGGCTTCACAGGGTTCATTCCTGGATTGACCTCCATCACATTCGCCGGTGGTGCCGGCGCCTCCGACATCGCCGGCTTCAGTTGGAATGGCACGCTGACGGCCACCAACACTACTGTAACCATGACCGGTGCACCGGCGATCAACATTTCGGGAATGGAGCGCCTTATCCTCATCGGTGGCACCGGCAATGACATCCTCGACGCGAGTGCGTTCACGGGCCTAACCTCGCTCGGAGGCGGCGACGGAAACGACGTGCTCATTGGCGGCAACGGCGTGGACACCCTCGTGGGCGGTGAAGGCAATGACACGCTGTCCGGACGCGGCGGAAACGACGCTCTCGATGGCGGCAACGGCGACGACACTTACCTCTTCGACACCGATAACGTCCTTGGCGCGGACACCATCGCCGACAGCGGCGGTATCGATACACTCGACTTCTCCACCAGCGCTCTCGGCAACACGGTTAATCTGACGCTCCTCGCCAATCCGGTGAATGCGAACCTCTCCCTGAGCTGGCTCGCGGGCGTGAGTTTGGAGAATATCATCGGCGGTGCGGGTGCGGACAGCCTTACGGGATCGGCAGGCCCCAATGTCCTGACCGGCGGCGGCAATAACGATACGCTCAGCGGCGGGGCCGGCGATGACACTTACATCTTCGACGTGGATGGCGCGCTCGGTTCCGATACCGTCACGGACTCCGGCGGCATCGACACATTCGATTTCTCCTCGACCACCACCGCAGCGAATCTCTCTCTGAATTTGACAGTGGTCGCAGCCCAGGTGGTCAACGCAAACCTAACACTCACGCTGGGAGCCTCCGTGGTGGAGAATGTCACCGCCGGGGCAGGGAATGACACCATCACGGGCAACGGCTCCGACAACATTCTCATCGGCGGCGCCGGAACGGATATTCTGATCGGCAACAACGGAGCGGATACCCTTAACGGCGGTGCTGGAAACGACACCCTCACCGGTGGCGCCGGAAATGACACTTACGTTTACAATGCCGGCGTCGCGCAGGGCACGGATACGCTCAATGACGCCAGCGGCGTCGATACACTCGACTTCTCCTCCACCTTCGCCCTCGGCGTCACTGTGGACCTCGCCCTCACGACGGCGCAAACGGTGCAGGCGGCCAACCTCACGATCACGCTTAACTCCGCCACGGCCTTTGAAAACGTCATCGGCGGCGGCGGAAATGATGTCATCCGCGGCAACAGCATTGCCAATGTCTTCACCGGCGGCGCGGGCAGCGATACCCTCATCGGTGTCGGCGCAGGCGACAGTATTTCCGAAATCCGCGACGCCAACTTCCTGCTCGTTGATCTCACCGCCTCCACGGCTTCTCTGACCATCGGCGCGGAACTGGACGCCCTCACGAATATCCACACCGCCGTCCTCACCGGCGGCAATTCCGCGAACATCATCGACGTGCGCGACTTCACCGGCACGGCGACGCTCAATGGCGGGGCAGGGAATGACACCTTCTACGGCGGCGGCGGCACCATGAATTTTGCCGGCGGAACCGGTGATGACACTTACGTGTTTGACCGCTCGGTGAACTCTGTGAACACCATTACCGAAGGTTCCGGTCTCCTCGACGATTTGCATGACACCATCATGGGAGCCGGCGGCGGACTGGTGGACCTCATCAGTGCGCTGCTGCAAACTCCGGACGCTGCTTACCCCAACTTCAAAATTCAGTTTACCATCGCCTCCACCGTGGAGCACTCGCTATGAAAACGCATTCAGCCCGTGAACAAGGCAGGCAGCCCGGCCCGGCACCAGGGTTCGGTGCCGTCCCGCGCCTCGCATGGTTCCTCCTCATCGCCTGCGCCGCTCTCGGCTTCGGTACCCGCTCCACGGCCCAGTCCTTTATACCGGTCATCGACCAGGCCGTTCCCGCCGAGGACAATGCTTCCTTTCCCGACCACGAGGGTGATTATCCCGCTTATATCGTCATCAAAAACACCGGAGCGGTTACCGCCAGCCTTTCCAACTGGTCTCTGACAGACGATCCGGCGCTTCCCCGGAAGTGGATTTTCCCCACGCTTCCCGCCGGCATTCCTCTTGGCCCTAACCAAACGCTGGTCGTTTTTGCGTCCAACAAAAACCGCCTGACGCCTCCCTTCGCCACCAACTTCCTTCTTCCCTGCGGTTCCACCGTCTACCTCAATAATACTCAGGGTGCCGCCGCATCGCAGAAGGCGGTCGAAGGTTCCACCTGCCGCGCCTGCACCCCGTATTTTTCGGCGAACACCATCTCCGCATGGACCGTGCCGACCGCCACGTTTCCTCCGTCGGACTGGAAGCTGCCCTCGTATTCAGACGCGCAATGGAGCCGGGGTCAGCGCTGCCTTGGTTACGATACCGATCCCATTACCAACGGCATGATCCTCTATGCGGCTTTCGATACCGCAGATGTCGTCAATACCAGCACCACGCGCACTATCGCCGATATCAGCGGCCCCACGCTTCACACCGGTTCCTGGCCGGCCGCCGCGGCTGGTTCCAATATCTCCATTCCACTGACAAGCCCCGCTCAGATTCGGCAGAGCGTCGGATTCACCGGTCCACAGAATCCCAACTCTTATGCATTCTGGAACCATCATGCGGAACTGGATCCCGGCACCGCAAATTACTCCTTTTCCATTTGGGTGCGCCCAACCAATACGGATCCCTCGGGGAATGAGGTGATCTTCCGCAAAGGCGCGCAGTCAACCACGTCCCCCGGGTATGTTCTGACGCGAAACCAGTTCAACGGCGGCGCATTTTCCATCGTTCATTCCGGCGGCGTCCTTACCACTTCATTTACCAATCAGCTTACACAGTTGCAATGGACGCATCTGATGGTGGTCCTTGACCGGACCAGCACCACTCCAAGAGTGCTTATCTACCGGAACGGGACACAAGTCGCCACAAACAGCATTGCTGCCGCCATTTCCGTTGCCGGCCCCAATCAGCAGTTGGTCCTCGCGCAGGGTGCCGGTCAGCTCATCATGTTCTCCGGCCAGATGGACGACTTCATCACATGGAATCGGGCGCTCAGTGCCGCGGAAGTCACCCAGGTATATAACGCGGGCGTCGCCGGCCAGAGGGTCATCGACGCCGCGGGGGGCGGCGGGGGCGGGGCCCTGTATTCCGGGCTCATTCAAACGAACGTGCAGGCGGAAATGAAGGGAAAGAATACGAGCCTTTATGAACGCATCCCGTTCAATGTGACCAGTCTCTCCACCATCAGCGCTGTGCGGCTGAAGGTGCACTATGACGACGGCTTCATCGCGTGGATCAACGGCACCGAAGTGGCTCGCCGCAACGCGCCGTCCAGCCTGCCGGTGTGGAATTCCGCCGCCGCCTCTGACCGTGCAGACAACCTCGCTCTCACCGCGGAGGAGATCGATATCTCCGCCGCCGCTCTTCCCGTCCTCGTCAACGGCACGGGGAATGTGCTCGCCATCCAAGCGCTCAATGCGTCCGTTTCGGACGACCGGTTCCTCATTTGTCCGGATCTCTGTTTTGAAGTCTCGCGGCCTGAGGACTGTTTTGTTACCACCAACGGCCGGGAGTTCTGGATCACCTTCCCGGGCAACTTCCCTGACGAAACCACCAATCCGCTCAGACTCAGCGTCACCATTACCGGCACGGCTGGTACTGCCGGGAACGTTTCCATCCCCGGGCTGGCCCCTCCGTTCAGTCAGAACTTCGTGCTCCCCGCAAGCGGCAAGCTTGATGTTAATCTTCCGAAAGGCGCCACGCTCGACAAGAGTGACACCATCGAAAACAAAGCGGTCCACATCATCTCCAATCAGAACGTGGCCGTGTATGGCCGGACCCGCATCGATTACTCGACGGATACCTTCCTCGCTCATCCTATCAAGTGTCTGGGCTCGGAGTATTTGATCATGGGCTGGGGAAATTCGTGGTCGAACGCGCCTGAACTCAACGGTACTCAGTTTGCCATCGTCGGCACCGTGGACAACACCCACGTGTCCGTCAGGCCGAAGAGCACCACGGGCAGCCACCCCGCGGGAGCCGCCTACAATTTTATCATCAACCGCGGTCAAACTTATCTTTTGCGAAACACCGCCAATACCCCTGCCGACCTTACCGGCACGGAAATCATTTCGGACAGCCCCATCGCTGTCTTTGGAGGACACCGGGCCGCCAATATCCAGGGCACCACTTTCTTCTGCGACACGGTCGTGGAACAGCAGTTGCCTGTGGCCCTGTGGACGCCGGAATATTGCACCGCTCCATTCATGACGCGCCTCGCTCCCGGCGACACCATTCGTATTCTCGGCTCGCAAAACAGCACTAACCTTTTTCAAAACGGTCTCGCCATCGGCAGTGTCAATCGCGGGGAATGGCGGGACGTCCTGACCACGGGCGGCGCGGTCATCACCGGCAGCAAACCCATTCTCACGGCTCATTTTTCCAACAGCACCGATGCCGACGACGTTGATAACTCCGACCCCTTCCAGATTAACGCGCAGCCCACGAACAGCTGGCTGAACGGCTACAAGTTCAGCACGCCGGTGGCGTCAGAGTTTGGCGGCAACTACTGCAATGTCATCGCCCGGGCCGCGGACATCGGCGGCGTCGCCTTTGTGCCGGCACCGGCGGTTATTGGCCCAATCGTGGCCATCAACGCCACCTACTCGTATCGGCGCTACACATTGGCGGCCAATACGACCTATGCGGCCAGCGCCGCCGGAAGACCCTTTGGCCTGGAGATTTATGGGTACGATGCGCAGGACTCCTACGGCCACAGCGGCGGCATGGGATTTTCGGACCACCTGCCGCCCACTTTTGCACAGTGTCCTCCTGACATCACTATCTTCACCACCAACGTTCCGGGCGCGGGCGAAAGGGCCACGCTTCCAAACCTCGGCAGCCAGTTTGGAATTACCGACAATTGCTGCCCTCCGCAGGGCATCATCGTGAACCAGACGCCCCCGCCCGGAACGGTGCTGCCTCCAGGGAACTATCAGGTGGTGATTACCGCGACCGATTGCGCGGAAAACCGCATTACCTGCGCCACCATGGTCCACGTCATCACTGACCCGCGCGCCGCTGCCTTCCCAGGCTCATTCGGCGACCCCGCTCAGGAGGCCACCGTCTGGGGCTGGGAAGCCGATCCGGATAAAGACGGACTCTCCAACGAGGACGAATACTCCACCGGCACGGACATGACGAAACCCTCGTCCATCGGCGACGCGTTCAGCTTCCGCCGCGTCATGCGCGACGGACGCCTTGTCCTCGAAATCACCTTCCGCCGCCGCAGCAATGATCCTTCTCTCGACTACATCCTCGAGGGCGGCGGTGACTCGGAAGGCTGGTTCAGCGGCCTCGGACATTTTGAGAACATCTCTGAACTGCCGGATTCCCTTGCCGGCTTCAACCGGGTCACCGTTTGGAGCGTTGATTCCGGTGAGAATGACCGCTTCTTTGTCAGGCTTCGCTTCAAGCGGAACTGACAGCGTCCCCTTGCACGGGCGATCTGAAGAGCGCGAGGCTCGGGTTGCCGGGATCATCAGGCTTCAGGCTTCCAATTCCATCACATTCATCTATAGGGAAGCGCATGCACTTTTTTCACCGCGCTGTCCCCCGTGTTTTCTTTGGACTAACAATGGTGATGCCCGCTGGTGGCTTGTTCGCGCAGGACCCGGCCCCGGCTGCGCCGGCAATCGGCGGCGACACGGCTCCCCTCAACTGGACAACGAAAGAAGATCATCAGAACATGAGGGAGCAGCTTGGGATCAAGGTGCTGCGATCCGGCCCCAGTGGGAAGGAGGGCCAGCCTAACAGTGCGAACTATGATGAGGCGAAGGCGAATCCCTATCCGAATTTGCCGGAGGTGCTCACGTTGAAAAATGGAGAAAAAGTGACGACGGCGGACCAGTGGTGGAAACAGAGGCGGCCGGAAATCGTGGAGGATTTTGAGCGGGAGGTCATCGGACGCGTGCCGAAGGAAGTGCCGAAGGTGACGTGGACGGTGACGACGCAGGCGACAGACCGGGTGGTGGGGAAGGTCCCGGTGAACGCGAAGCAACTGATTGGTCAGGTGGACAATGCGGCATGCCCGTCGATCGAGGTGAAAATCCAGATGACATTGGTGACGCCAAAGGAGGCCAAAGGACCGGTGCCGGTGCTGATGATGTTTGGCGGCATGTTTGGCGGATCGGGGCTTCCGCGGCGGGCGGGAGAACCGGAGCCGCCGGGCCGGTTTGGCGGGCCGGGAGGCGGAGGGACGAACCCGCATCCGCCTTCGACGGAACAGCTCATCGCGGCAGGCTGGGGCTATGCGACGATCAACCCCAACAGCGTTCAGGCGGACAATGGCGGGGGACTGACGAAGGGGATCATTGGGCTCGTGAACAAAGGCCGGCCGCGCAAGCCGGACGACTGGGGTTCGCTGCGGGCGTGGGCGTGGGGTGCGGCGCGGGGATTGGATTATCTGGAGACGGAGTCTGCGGTGGATGCGAAGAAGGTGGGAATCGAAGGGGTGTCGCGTTATGGCAAGGCGGCGCTGGTGACGCTGGCGTTTGAGCCCCGTTTTGCGCTGGCGCTGGTCGGTTCATCCGGAGAGGGAGGCGCGAAACTGCATCGCCGGAACTTTGGAGAGGCCGTCGAGAGCCTAACGGCTTCCGGGGAGTACCACTGGATGGCGGGGAACTTTTTGAAATACGGCACGGCCGAATCCCCGTTCGGCAGCAGGAACGCCAATGATCTTCCGGTGGATGCGCATGAATTGATCGCGCTGTGCGCGCCGCGGCCAACGTTTATCAGCTATGGCATACCGGAAAAGGGTGACGCCAAATGGCTGGATCAGCAGGGGAGTTACATGGCGACCGTGGCGGCGGGATCCGTCTTCCGGCTGCTGGGGGCGCGGGACATTGGAGAGAAGGAGGACTATCGCGTGGCGAAAATGCCGCCGGTAAATACGGGAATGCTCGATGGCGAACTCGCATGGCGTCAGCACGATGGCGGGCATGAAGACCGGTCGAACATGAAGCATTTCATTGCATGGGCCAATAAGCTGATCAAACACACGCCGCCGGCGGATGCGCAGTGACCAGGAGGAAACTGCTGCGAATGCATCAAAATCCGGCGTCGCAGAGTTGGAATTCAGAACCGTTCATTGACAGAGTGCGGCAGTGTCCGAAAGAAGCGGGCTGTGGAAGGCTTAAAGAACCTGTCTCTGCCTATGAAACCCCCACTCAATGCCCTCAACTATCGTGCCGGCGGCGGCATTCTCACGGGACTGCTGCTGATGCTGCCGCAGGATCGCGGTCAGGCTGCCGCCTATCAGGACGCAGTCAATGCGCTGACTCCCAGCTTTTATTACCAACTGAACGAAACGTCCACAGCGGGCGGTTGCATTGACAGCACGGGGCACGCCGCGCCCGGCACGTTCAATGGCGACTACGTCAACGGCCCCGCCATGGTGGGAGGGCCGGGACCGACGGAGGTTTTTGGAGGCCTTGCAGTTCCCGGCGCCGGCGGCGCGGCGAATCTGGCTCACTACAGCAACAACCGCGGCAACATCGCCCTCGGTCCGAAGGAAAATTACGGCGCCAATTCCATTACGGTGGCGTTGTTTTTCAAGGCAGGCACGGCGGAGGGAGGTGACCGGCTCTTCACGAACAACCTCGACGATCCGACGAAGAGTTTTCAAATCAATGTGGCCAACGATGGCCTGGTAATGGCGGTGGATCCGAGCATTGCGGGAGCGAATACCGAACGCACCCTTTTCGTTGAGGACAACTCCGGACCGGACCGCCGGCTGATCGATCCCAATTCCGGATGGTTTCACGTCGTCGCTTCCACACACGGCGATACCGGGGCGGACCGGGCGGCGAATTTCAAGATATGGGTCAATGGTGTAAACCGGACCGAGAACCTGCAGGTCAGCAACGTAGGCTGGGGAATCGCGGGAGACGTCGCGCGGATCGGAGGCCGGGAGAATGACCCTGCTCATACGACGACCCATTCCGGCGCTCAGGACGAGGTGGCCATCTGGCTGGACCGCGTGCTCACCGATGCCGAAGTGGAGTCGCTTTGGGATGCCGCGCGCGGACTGCCCAATTATGCGAAGACGGTGGTCGGATTGAGTCCGAAGTTCTTCTACCAGTTAAACGAACCGAATGCCCTTGGCGGAGTACGGGACACGATGGGGAACGCCGCACCGGGCACTTACAACGGGGACTACGTCAACGGACCGCCGCAAGCCGGAGGGCCCGGAGCGACCGAGGTGTTCGGCGGGATCGCAGTGCCCGGACTTGGAGGCGCGGCGAATCTGGCGCACTACAGCAACAACAGAGGCAACATCGCCCTTGGTCCGAAGGAGAATTACGGGTTCAACTCGATGACAGTAGCGTTGTTTTTCAAGGCGGGTCCCGCGGAGGGAGGCGACCGGCTTTTCACGAACAATCTCGACGACCCCACGAAGAGTTTTCAAGTCAACGTGGCCAACGATGGTCTGGTAATGGCGGTCGATCCAAGCATAACAGGAGCAAACACTGAGCGCACGCTTTGGCTTGAGGATGACACCGGACCGGACCGGCGGCTGATTGATTCGAATTCCGGATGGTTTCACATCATCGCCTCCACGCACGGCGATACCGGCGCGGACCGGGCAGCGAATTTCAAGATTTGGGTCAACGGCGTGAACCGCACTGCAAACCTGCACGTTAGTGACGTGGGCTGGGGAATCGCGGGAGACGTCGCGCGGATTGGAGGACGGGAACCGGACCCCACTCATACGACCACGCATTCGGGCGCTCAGGATGAGGTGGCGATCTGGGATCGCGAACTCACGGATGCCGAAGCGAAGATGCTCTGGACAGCCGCCACCACGACGAGTGGTCCTCCGGGCATTAGAAGCGTAACACTCAAGAGCCTGCGCCGGCAACTCAACGGCACGCCTGACAACCAGGCGGATGACACAGTGGACTTTAGCATCGTGGTGGCTGGCTCGGGAAGTCCCGCGGGCTGGGTGGTGTCCGGCCCCGCCGGCAGTTCCCTGCTGGGGCAGGGCGATACTTATGGCGCCACTCATGCGTTCACCGGCGTGCCCATCGCGGAATTTCCTGGCGGCATCCTGGTGCTTGCGGTCAAGGATTCTGCCGATCCTGCGATCACGGGCACTCTTTCCATCACGGTGCCGGTGACGGTCATCGATTGGTCTCATTTGTGGGACTATATGAATCCTCTGGGGGTGTTCCCGAACAGCCCGGGCGGCGGACTGGACGCAGATTTCGATACCACCTGGTTTTTAAAGGCGTCCGAATTCACCACTCAGTATAACGGCCCCACCTTCGGCGGCCCCGACTCGCCAGGCGATCCCAACGATCCGACTACCTATAACTCCGGTACCGGACCCGGCCCGCTTGGCTACGATGTCATGGACTACTGGAGCGCGCCGGGAGCTCAGTTCAGTTCCAATGGAACAGTCCTGACTACTCCGCTCACGGGTTCGCGCTACTCGTCGTATTTTCGCACCACCTTCACCGTGCCGAATGATGGCAAGACGTACACCATGCCGACGATCAATTACCTGATGGATGATGGCGGGTTCGTTTACCTCGACGGTGAGCGCATTCTAAACGTGAACATGATCGAAGGCGTTGACGATACCTATATCGAGCCCGCCGCCAACGCCGACCTGACGGAAAACCAACTCCGGGTCGCCGATCTGACGCTCCCTGCCGGAAGCCCCACCGGGGCTCTGGCCACCACCGGCGCCACCAATGCCACCCTCCTGCAGACCGTCGAAACGCTCACACCGGGTGTGCATACGTTGGCTGTGTCTCTGCACAACGCCACGACCGGCAGCACAGATCATGGATTCGCGCTGCAACTCACCTCCATCGCGACGGGCGGTGGCGGCGGTGGTAATGGCGATACCGATGGCGACGGAGTCAGTGACGCCAGCGAAGGCATTATGGGCACGAGTCCCACGGATGCCTCCGACGTGCTGCGGCTGACCCAGAATCCCGCCTCTTCGAATCACGTCCAATTCCCTTCGAAAAACGGCAAGTTCTACCGGGTTTACTCCTCCACTGACCTGACGGCGTGGACGGGCTCCGGGACGACGATTTCAGGAGATGGCTCAGTGAAGCAGTTCGACGTCATCACCACGGGCGGACTGCGCCGCTACTACCGTCTCCACGTGATGAATACGGACGGCCCATGGGCACCGTGATGGAACTGTTAGAATGAATCCACGCGCCGGCTGCTCCGAAAGGGGCAGCCGGTTTTCTTTTGGTGAGCTCCGCTTGCGGGTGTATCGGCCTGTCAAAAATGTTACCTCACGCGGGAAAATCATACAAAAGATGTCCTAACATGTCAAAAACCGGCTTTCCGCCACAGATGAAGGAACGGTGATTGACAAGGGACGGCGGAGTCCGCTTTGCTTCCGGTGCGGTAACGAACAACCCGCTTGCCCTATGCCGACCCCACGCCTTGCCCGTCGTCCCTTTGTCGTTAGCAGTTTCCTTTTTGGATTATGGGCCCTTCCGCCGGAACAGGTCCATGCCGCCGCCTACCAGGACGCGGTGAATGCTCTGAATCCCAGCTTTTATTACCAACTGAACGAATCGTCCACAGCAGGGGGAGTGATCGACAGCACGGGACACGCAGCACCCGGCACCTACAACGGCGACTACGTCAATGGCCCCCCCATGGTGGGAGGGCCGGGACCTCTGGAGGTCTTTGGCGGTCTGGCGGTGCCGGGCGTCGGTGGCGCGGCGAACAAGGCTCACTACAGCAACAACGCAGGTCACATCATTCTCGGTCCAGGTGTTAACTATGGCGCAAACTCCATCACCGTCGCCCTGTTTTTGAAAGCTGGACCCGCAGAAGGCGGAGACCGTATCTTCACGAACAACCTCACCGATCCGACAAAGAGTTTCCAGATTGTGACAGCCAATGACGGGCTGGTGCTGGCCGTCGATCCGAATCAGACCGGATTCAACGCCGAGCGCACGCTTTTCATGGAGGATAACACCGGCCCGGACCGGCGACTCATCGACGGCAACGCCGGATGGTTTCATGTAGTAGCCTCCACTCATGGTGACACCGGCCCGGAACGCGCGAGTAATTTCAAACTGTGGATTAACGGCGTGGACCGCACCGGCAATTTGCAGCCTAATGTCACCGGGTGGGGTGTAGATACAACATTTGCCAAGATCGGAGGTCGCCGCGATAACCCTGCGGACTCAACGACACATTCGGGCGCTCAGGATGAAGTAGCCATTTGGCTCAACCGCGTTCTTACCGATGAAGAAGTGGCAACGCTTTGGACTGCGGCACGGCCCGTGGTGCCGAACTATGCGAAGAAGGTGATCGAATTGAATCCGACTTACTATTATCAATTGAACGAGCCGGACGCGTTTGGCGGTGTGAACGACACGATGGGACACGCGGCGCCAGGCACTTACAACGGCGACTACATCAACGGCCCGGCGCAGGCGGGAGGACCGGGAGCGACTGAGGTGAACGGGGGCATCCCTGTGCCTGGACTCGGCGGCGCGGCAAATCTTGCGCATTACAGCAACAACGCGGGGCACATCATTCTCGGGCCGGGCACTTCCTATGGCGCGAAGGCAATGACGGTGGCCCTGTTTTTCAAAGCCGGAGGATCGCAGGGGGGCGACCGCATTTTCACTAACAATCTCACGGACCCCACGACGAGTTTTCAAATCGTCACTGCGGACCAGGGACTGGTGCTTGCGATAGATCCCAATCAAACCGGATTCAACGCCGAGCGGACGCTTTTCCTCGAAGACAACAGCGCGCCGGACCTCCGTCTTTCCAATGGCAGTGCGGGCTGGTTCCACGTGATCGCTTCCACTCAGGGCAACACGGGAGTGGAACGCGCGGGGAATTTCAAGCTGTGGATCAACGGCGTGAATCGCACCGGCAATCTGCAGCCGAATGTCACCGGCTGGGGCGTGGATACGGTTTTTGCCAAAATCGGAGGCCGCCGGGACAACCCGCTCGATAGCACCACGCACCCGGGTGCTCAGGACGAAGTGGCCATTTGGCTGGACCGCGTCCTGACTGATGATGAGGCCATGGCGCTGTGGACAGCCGCGACAACATTACCGGGGCAGGCTCCGTTTGTGATCAACAGCGTCAACCGGAACACCGCAACCGGCGATGTCACGATCCGATTCGGCTCCGTGGCGAATGCCACCTATGCGGTCGATCGATCCATCGACAATGTCACGTGGACTGAACTAACCAATTCCATTCTGGCGACAGGAAGTGAAACTGAATACACGGACAACTCCACTGCCGTGCACCTGGGAAGACGATTTTTATTCCGTGTGAGGCGGGTCTTTTGAAGCCCGGCCCGGCTGCTTTGCCGGCTTCATTGATTTCTCCGGCAGCACCGGAAGAACTTTTTCCCAGCGCGTAATCTGCCATGCGAAAAGGTAGTCGCCACGCTTGCCGAGGTCGTACCACGTCGCCGCCACGGGGCCTTTTCCGCCATGGCGGTTGATAATGTCCACCAGCGCAGCCTCGGTGCCTGGTGTGGCTGGAAAACCCTCGATGGGCGGCTCGCTTTTCAATGACCACAACTTTGCCGCATTGAATTCATAGACCCACAGCGGGCGGTCAGCAGCGTCAATACTCGGCACTTTCCGCCGCGTGGCGTAGAGCGCGAGCCCGTCGAAGGACCATCGCAGATCACCCGTGGTTTGGTCCTCCTCCGTGCAGTCGATGCGCATGAAACAAACCGGCGGGCCGGATTCCGCCTGAGGTTCCGTCAGCAGCCACGCCTCGCGGTTTGCCGCCCTGCCTTTTTGATAAAGCACCAGTCCGTTCGCGCCCGCCGGCCCTTTCAGATAGGTCAGTGAGGGGCGCTTCATCACATTGAGCAACTCCGCCACGGCAAGCAGCAGCAGTGCCGCCACCAGCAACCAGAAAAAGAGACGCGGTTTCCACCCGCCTCCTACTGTGACTTTGATTCTGGCCGGCTGCTTTGCCATGCGCTGGTTGTGCGAAGGATCGCGACAGATGCCAGGGCGGATTCACTGGAACCAACCGCATTCGGTTCCTTTCACTTCCCCCTTTTGACAGGCGCATTCCCCCGCGGACACTCGGCGTCCCATGCACACCACTGTCAAAGAAGCACTGCACAGCGAAGCGCCCCGTGATGCCATTTCCCTTGCGGGATGGGTGCGGACGCGCCGGGATTCCAAGGCGTTTTCCTTTCTCGAATTGAATGATGGCTCCTGCCTCAAGGGCATTCAGGTCATCGCGGATGCCGGGATTCCGGGGTATGAGGCCATCGCGGACATGACTACCGGTGCATCTGTTAGGGTGGAGGGAAAACTGGTGGCGAGCCAGGGGCAGGGACAGAAGTGGGAGGTGCAGGCATCCTCCGTGGCACTGGTGGGTCCTGCGGATGAATCCTATCCACTTCAAAAGAAGGGCCACACCCTGGAGTTTCTGCGGAGCATCGCGCACCTCCGCACGCGTTCGAATCTCTTCGGTGCGGTATTCCGGGTGAGGAGCCGCATGACGTGGGCGGTGCACAACTTTTTCCAGCAGCGCGGGTTTGTGAATGTGCACACGCCCATTATCACGGCGAGCGATTGTGAAGGGGCAGGGGAGATGTTCCGGGTGACGACCTTGGAACAGGGGAAGCCGGCGAAGGCGGAGGAGGACTTCTTCGGGCGCAATGCCTACCTTACCGTTAGCGGGCAGTTGGAGGCGGAGACGTTCGCCTGTGCACTGGGGAAGGTTTACACGTTCGGTCCCACCTTCCGGGCGGAGAACAGCAATACGTCACGCCATGCGGCGGAGTTTTGGATGATCGAGCCGGAGGTCGCCTTCTGCGACTTGCAGGGCGACATGGACCTCGCTGAATCGCACGTGAAAGAGATGGTGCGGTTCGCGCTGGAGGATTGCAAAGAGGACCTGGAGTTTTTCAGCAAGTTCGTGGACAAGGAACTGCTGCCGCGGCTGCAAATGGTGGCGGAAAAGCCCTTCCAGCGCGTCACCTATGAAGAGGCGGTAAAGATCCTTCTCGAGTGCGGGCAAAAATTCGAATATCCCGTGGAATACGGACTTAATCTGCAAAGCGAACACGAGCGGTATCTGACGGAAAAGCACTTCAGATGCCCCGTGACGGTTTATAACTATCCCAAAGAGATCAAACCGTTCTACATGAGGCTGAATGACGACAACCACACCGTGGCGGCCATGGACCTGCTGGTGCCCGGCATCGGGGAACTCGTAGGCGGCAGTCAGCGCGAAGAGCGGATGGATGTCCTGCTGGCCAACATGGAACGGCACGGGGTGAAACCGGAGGACTACTGGTGGTACACCGATCTCCGGAAGTACGGCACCGTGCCGCACGCCGGCTACGGCCTTGGCTTTGAGCGGCTACTGATGTTTGTGACCGGCGTGGGGAACATCCGGGATGTCATTCCCTATGCCCGCACACCAGGAAGCGCCGAGTTTTAATGCGGGAAAAAGAAAAGCGTGTCCGCCGGGCGCGATTGTGGCAGGGTAGAGGGTGAGGGAGCGATTGATCACCGTTCCCCGCCACCCTGAGTCCCATGGATACCCGGCCTGAAGATGATGCCCGCCTGCTGCGAGAGTTCGCCGCAGGGCAGTCGCAGAGTGCATTCCGCACGCTGGTGGAGCGTTATCAGGACATGGTTTACGGGACCGCCCGGCGGCGCATGGGCAATGACCAGGCGGCCTCGGATGTGGCGCAGAACGTTTTTGCAGCTTTGGCCCGCAAGGCCCCCTGGCTGTCCTCCCGCACCAGCGTGGGCGGCTGGCTTTACAAATCGACATTGATGGAGGCCGCCCGCCGGCAGCGGGATGACCTCCGCCGGTTCAAACGCGAACGATTATACGCAGAAGAAATGAATATCCGCGGAACCAATGACCACGACGAAGAGGCGCCGCAGCTCCGGGAGCTGATGCCGGTCCTCGATGACGCCATGTCCGGCCTTTCTGCTCCAGACCGGGAGGCGCTGCTGCTGCGCTACTTCCGCGGTCTGAGCCTGCGCGATACGGGTGCCGCAATGGGAACCACCGAAGAAGCCGCCCGCAAGCGGGTGAGCCGGGCAGTCGAAAAGCTCTCAGGCCTTTTCAAACGGAAGGGCATTACCGTTCCCGCCGCAGCCATTGCCGCGACCCTGCTGCCAAAAGCGGCCTCCCAGGCGGCGCCAGTCGCTTTTGCGTCCAAGGTCACGGCCACTGCCGCAGCCCTGCCGGCCCCGGGAGTCGCCGCATCGCTCTACATGAAGACCGCAGCGCTCTCCAAGGCGCAGATGGCGGCGGTTTATCTCGCAGCGGCAGCAGTGCCGGTGACATGGCAGGCGGTTAAAATTGCCGATCTCAACCAGCGAAATGAGGCGCTGGAGTCCCGGTTGGCCTCCGGGGGGGAAGTTTCGTCCGCCTTACGGGAACGCGAAGGCATCAGCGGGCGGTTTGCCGTCCCCGGCCAATCGCAAAACTCCAAGTCATCCCAGGCGGGCGGCGGCAGCCGTTCCGGGAGCGATCGAGAACGTGAGCACCGGGGTCCTAAACCTTCGCGCCCGGATCTTCACGAACTGGAGCGCCGCTACCAGCGCGAAGCCCGGCTCACCGCCATGGCGGAACGGCTGGGACTGAACGAAAACCAGATCAGTGTCATCAACGCCGCGATGGACAAGGCCGACAAGGACCGCAAGGCCCTTTGGGAGTCCATGATGGGCCCCGGCAAGCCGCCGCCTGACAAAGCCGCCATGGACGCCATCACGAAGGCGCAGGACGCCACGATTGCCGCCGTCATGCAGCCGGACCAACAGACGGCCTATGAGGAGTTTTGCGCAGAAGAGGCGCAGAACCGCCAGGAGATTTTCGCGAACCGCCTTTTGGGGGAAATGCAGGGGGGCCTCCACCTCAACGCAGAGCAAAAGGACAAGCTCTTCGCCGTTTTCGCCGCGCAGGCGGCCCAGGCGGAGGGCGATCCCGGTCCGTGGGCATGGGCGCAGACGATGCAGGAGGGTCAGAAGGATAAACTCAAGGACATCCTGACGGCCGACCAGTTCCGCCTCTGGCAGCAGCGGATCGATACGTGGAACAAGTTTTTCCGCCCTGACAAGCCGCTGGGCGAACGGGGATCGGGAGAGAGATCCCGCTCTACAGAAAGCAAATAAGATTCCGGTCACACCGGAGAAGCCGCACTTTCTCCAGGCTCAACCCTGAATGAGTACACGGGGAGGAGTTCAAAGAGGTGCGGCTTCGCCGTTTTATCCGGTTGTCGTTTTGGAGCGAGCTGCCGAACCGGCGTGATACGCCTCAGTCCAGCGGCTTCACCTGAATGTCCTTGTAATAGACTTCGCAGCCGGGATCGTGGGCCTGGAAGGCGAAAGTGCCTTCGCCCAGCCAGCGGCCTTTTTTCTGGTCGGCACCGTCACGGGGATCGCCCTCTTTTTCAGTATAATCGGCGGTGACCTTGCCGTTCACGGTGATGACGATGTGCTTGCCCTCGACCTTGATGTTGTAGTCGAACCACTGGTCGTCCTTGATGAAGACCTCGTTCATGTCCTTCACCGCATAGAGGCTGCCGGTCCGGCGCTTGTCCGAGTCGTAGGAGTTGTTGACCTGGCACTCATACCCCTTCTTCGGCCAGTCGCTGGCCTGATATTCGGTATGGAAATAGATGCCGCTGTTGGCATTCTTCTTCGTCATCACTTTCGCTTTGAACTCAAAGTTCTTGAACTTCGCGTTCTTTACGTCGCCTGCGTAAAAGAGATGGGCCTTGCCGCCCTTTATCTTGATGGCTCCGTCTTCGACACTGAAGATGCCGGGCTTCCCCTCTTCACTGGCTTTCCATCCGTTGAGGGTCTTGCCATCGAAGAGAGAGATCCATCCCGCAGAGGCAGGATTGTCGGCCCGTGCTCCAAAGAGCGCCAGAGTAACTATGGAAAGGAGAAAAGTGAATCGTTTCATCGAAAGAGAGGTGGTGGGTTTTGGCACGGCGCGGCTGAAAACAAAAGTACCGTGGAGGAACTGTAGTGCGTGACCGGACAACCTCCGCAAGCGATCCCTGCCCGCGTGCGCGTGAGTTCACTGCCACTCCTGCGGGCTCTCCGGCAGTGTGCCGGCAAGGATTTTCCGAATCGCGGCCCGTTCAATCGGCGGGAGCCACGCAGCGCACCCCTGCGCATCGCGGGACAGCAGAGTCCTGAGCCGCTTCCAGCAGCGGTCCTTTATCAGGGCCGGAAGGCTTGCCCAGTAGTTCGTGTAGATCATGTAGCTGCATCGATATCGGAACAGCCGGGTCTTCAGATCGAATTCCTTCAGCGAATGATCGCCCGTGATCGCCCGGCGGTTCGCCTGGAAGTCCTTGATATAGGCGGCGTCTCCGGTGATGCCCCCCGCCGGCAGTTTGGCCTCCTTTTGAAATAAGATATACGCCGCAATCTCATCCGCATGACGGTCGAGTTCCTTTTCGTCCGCGGCCGTGAGTGCACCGTGTTCGGGTGCGGTAAGTTCGCGCACCTTATAATTTGCCTCCGTCAGGAGATTGATGAATCCCGCCTGGTGATCGTGCAGCAGTTGCGGCAGGATGTCACTCGTAGCCAGCGGATAACGGGCAAGATTGAAGAGCTTTCCGGGCGGGTTCTCAGTCAGGGTCAGCTTTCCCTCACTGAGTTGCCCGAGAGTGTTCGCATGATTCTTTCCCAGGTTCAGCGCTCCTGTTAGGTGCCAGCCTCCGAAACGCTCCGAGAGCGGCACATCGTGGCCGGACTTTTGCCTGCGCCACGTTTCCAGCGCGCCACCCTGACGATTCACCGCGACGGAGTCGATCACCAGTTTTGGGATCTCGTGATTGTCGAATCCCGCGTGGCACTCCATGCATTTCGTACTTCGGTCCGCCCGGATCGAAGCGCGGTCCCCGCGCGGGAAGTCAAAGATATGGAACACCGGCCCCGCCTGCGGATCGATGGACGCCACTTCAATTCTGCCGCCCGGCACGTAACCGAGATAGATTTCGTCGCCGAAATACAGAGCCCGCGGGCGATAGGGTGAAATGATCGGCTGACGGCTGGTGGCGGAAAAGACGATCATCTGCGAGGTGACCGGCACGTCGAAAATCTTCAACAATTCCCGCATCACGGTAATCTCGTCGCCGGTCGGCATCTGCGCCTCGCCCTTCGCAATCCTGCCGAGCCATAGCGAAAACGGATCGTTAAGCGGGCGATTCCAATAATCGTGCGGCGGCTTCTCGAATCTCTGCTGCTGAGCGATAGACGGCAACGGGCACAGCAGGGCCAGCAGACAGAGGCGGAGGATCGGGGAGAGGACTGACATGAAGCGCCGAAATAAAACCCGATCCCGCCTCCGATAAAACCCCGAATACGCGGTTTTCAAATTTCCCCGCTTCGCCACTCTCGTTCGCTGGTTAAGCCCTCCCTTCATGAATGCCTTCGACAAACTCGCCGCCTGCGCCGGAACCCGGCGCGGCACCAGCACCCTCCAGGACCCGCATTCCGGCAAGCCGCTGGACTCGTCCTCGACTCTGACCGTTACCCCTATCCTGCGGGGCCTCTTCCTCCGCGTTGCCTATACGTGGGACTACAACGGCCAACCCCAGGAGGGCGAGTTTATCATCGGCTTGCAGTCTGAATCGTCCACCCTCAGCTCTTATTGGATCGATACCTGGCACATGTCCGAAAAAGGACTGGTCTGTACCGGGAGTGCCGATGCAGAGGAACTTTCTCTTCCCGGATCCTATCCCGCCCCTCCCGGTCCCGATTGGGGTTGGAACACGGTCATCCGTCCCTCTGAAAATGAGATCAAAGTGACCATGTTCAACGTGCCTCCGGGAGGTGCGGCGGAACTGGCAGTGGAAGCGCACTACCAGATGCAGTAGCTTGCCATCCGGGCTTCCCGCTTCGTCCGTCACTAACTCCTTCCCATCATTGCCCTCAGTGCTGCGAATCCCGTCTGGGCTTCGGTGAAGGAAACGGGGGCGTGCCGAAGTTCGTCCCAGGTAAACTGCTGCACCCAGTTCCTGTCCAGTTCCCTCATAAACGAACTGGGCAGGCAGGGTGATTTCTCTCCCCATTTCACGCGGTTGCCGCACCAGGTGATGGTCAGGCGTTTCATCGCTCGGGTGATGGCTACATACAGCAGGCGCCGCTCCTCATCCTTCGTGCCCTCCTCCGCAGACCGCTTGTGAGGGATGATGCCCTCTTCAAAACCGGGCAAATAAACGACGGGAAATTCCAGCCCTTTGCTGGCGTGGACAGTGATGAGACTCACGCCCTTCTGCTTCGCCAGTTCTTCGGAGCCGCTGTCCCGGTCGTCCTCGAGTCCGACACTGGCGAGGAAATCGATGAGTTCCGGCTCGGTGCGAACACAGCGCTGCCGCATGGATTCCATTAATTCAAAAATGGCCATCTCGCGCATCGCTCCCTCTTCATCGGTTTTGCATTGCCGCTTCAGCCACGGCACGTATTCGAGCTCCTGAAGCAGCGCCGTGGTATAGGCCGCGAAATCGGAAAACCCGCCTGTCATTTTATCCTGCCATTCGCCCAGCATCGTGGTGAACGCGGTGATGGCTGAATGCGTCTTTTTTGATAGAGTGCCAAGAAACTCTCCGCTCTTCATCGTTCGCCAGACCGGCTCTTTTCGCTGCGCGCTGAGCGCGGTGAGGTTCTCCACCACCGTTTCTCCGATGCCGCGGGGCGGAGTATTGATTACCCGCAGCAGATTGATGTCGTCGCTCGTATTCACCAGCAGGTGCAGCCATGCGAGCACGTCCTTCACCTCGCGTTTGTCAAAAAAACTGCGGCCTCCGATGATACGATAGGTGATCTTTCGCTTTCGCATCTCCTCTTCAAAGACGCGGATCTGATTGTTGGTACGGAAGAGCAGCGCGAAGTCATCCCAGGTCAATTGCTCCCGGCTCTTGAGTACTTCCATTTCATCCACGATGAACTCCGCCTCCTCCTTCTCGCCCGGCATGGAAATGAGGCGCACCGGCTCCGCGCCTTCACGGGCGCTCCACAGCTTTTTGGCACGGCGGTCGCGATTGTGGCGGATGACGCCGTTCGCGGTGTTCAGAATCGGATTCGTGCTGCGGTAATTTTCCTCCAGCGTCACCACGGTGGGGTTCGGGAAGTAGCGCTCGAAGTGAAGGATGTTCGAGATTTCCGCGCCGCGAAAACCATAAATCGACTGGTCATCGTCCCCCACCACACAAATATTCCGGTGCGGCCCCACGAGGCAGCGCAACAGGTCCATCTGTAATTTGTTGGTATCCTGGAACTCGTCCACCATCAGGTAATCGAAGCGCGCCTGCCACCCCTGCCTGACACTTTCGTGCTCGCGCAGAAGCTGCTCAGCAAGGATGAGCAAATCGTCGAAGTCCACTGCGTTGAGCAGCTTCATCTGGCGCGCGTATTCCTTCGCCACCACGTTCACGAGCGCATCTTTGTCGTCGGCCGCTGCGGTGCCTTTGTTGCGTTGCCGCGAAATGATGCCAAGGGCCACGTTCGCGTCGAGTTTCTCACCTTTCGCGGAGTTCTTCACAATGACCCGCCGCATCAGCCCAACCTGCTCCGTCTGCGTGTAGATGGTGAAATTCCGTTTGTAGCCCAGCCGCTCGATATCCTGCCGCAGGATGCGCACGCAAAGGCTGTGAAACGTGGAAAGCGTGATTCGCTTTGCCTTTTCCTTCACAACCAGATGCTCCACGCGCTCCCGCATCTCGGTGGCCGCTTTGTTGGTGAAAGTCACCGCCAGAATCGCCTCCGGGCGCACTCCCTTGCTCAAAAGATGACAAATGCGCGTCGTAATCACCCGCGTCTTTCCCGTGCCCGCGCCGGCCAAAATCAGCACCGGACCGCTGATGGTTTCAGCAGCCTTCCGCTGGGCCGGATTCAGATCTTCGAGTCGCATGTGGGTAGGGGACGCGACCCATGGACGGCGCGGAAGGAGTGTCAATGCGATGCACCGCGCAGGTGGCCTAAAATCTTTTCCCCATCGAGAACAAAATCAGATAATCCGCAAAGGAAGCCTCACCGTGCCGGTTTGCGCCCAGGGCGGCAGAGAGTTGTTTGTCCGGCACGCTCTGGTAACGGTCCCGGTAAATGGCGATCGGCACGGTGAGTGAGGCGGACCAGTTGTTTTTCATGAAGCTGACCCCGGGTTCGACGGAGACGGCGATGCCCGGACGGCGGAAGTCGTCGCTGCCTCCGACGAGATCATACGTCGGCACGCCCTCCGCGCGCAGCCCGAGGCTCACGGTCACGCCGTGCTGCGGAAGCAACGCGTAGTCCAGGCCAATGCGGCCGGAAAACGTATCGGGGATGGACATGTAGCGTTCGAACTCATTGCCGATCCCGGTCAGCACGCCGTTGCTTTCCTCCGGCGTGATTTGATAGGACGCGGTGAGGTAGCCGGAGAGGCGGTCGGTGAAACGGTAGTAGGCGTAGAGATCGAAGGGAATGCCCCAGCCTCCATCGCCCGGCTGAATGGATTGGTCCACCGGGTGGGTCACATTGAGTGGCCGGTTAATGGTGGGATTGAAGCGCCGGTGCACGTCCTCCACGTCGTCCTTGCCGGTTGGCATATCGATGCCTGCGCTCAACAGAATATTTCCCCGCGGCGGCACAGCCGGTTCCTTGCCCTGCGTGTGAGGCACTGGATCAAAGAGCCAATAGCTTGCCGAAAGCCGCAGATCGCCCGGTCCGTTCGCCTGCACGTGATAGCGCTCCACGATGGTGCCCTGGCGGTTGCGCACGACTGAGGAGCGGTCGTGCTCCACAAAAGGAATCGTCAGGCTAAGACTGAACCGCGGCGTCCACTGATAGCTCACGCCGAAATCCACAAAATGCGAATCGTTGATGTCCTGACCTCCCTCGTCATTGATCGCATCGTCTTCATGCGAGCCGGTGAATTGCCGGTCTGATTTGAACCAGCGATAACCAACGGTCACCTGCCAGCGGGCGTGCGCTTCGGCATCGTAAGTCAGCATCGAGTCGTCCGCATGCGAAACACCGGCGGCGCAGCGGGAAGCGATACATCCCTGCGCAGCGGCTTCCCCGGCGAAGGGTGAAAACCCCGCAATAGTCAGTGACAGTATGTTTCCAACGGAGAGTCTTCGGCGGAATAGAGGCGGCATGAAAGCGGCGTTTAACCGTATTCCCGCCCTCGCGGGAACTTTCCAGGGACGAACGGGCGTTCCTGATCTACCAAACCGCAGAACGAAAGGATAGACTCCATCTCACTCGTTGCGGCTGGTGCAATTGCCGGTGCAATAAACTTCAAAGGCGACGATCACCGCAGCCACTTCCAGACCCGGCGCACAGCGAAAGCGGACCTCGGATTTGAAGTCACGGTGTTCCAGACTGAGCCGTTCATTGCCGAACACACGCTTCCTGCCTTCGAGCATCATGACGGCTTTGTGCTTCGTGTTGTCAATCCACACGATGCGTGAAAGCCACTTGTCCTGGATGGCCACAGGAGGCCTCTCGCCGCTTGAAAGGACGACTTGACGGAACTCCTTTTCGTCCCGCTCGGTCCAGCCGAGGAGCGTGTTCGATTGATCATAGACGTGCGCGAGTTCCGTCTGGCGGTCCCACGTCACACGCCATGCCCGCCCGTCGTCCAGGGTGACGTCCGCTTCAAACCGGGACTTGGTGCCGTCGATACTCCGGGGCAGGCCGACGAGGCCGCTAACGATTGGGGTTTTGCCGGTTTCCATAGGGAGGTAAAGAAAATGCTGCAAATTCCCGCTCTTCACTCACCTTCCCAGCATATGCCGTACCCACTCCGGTGGCATGGGGTTGGCGTCGGTGCCGAAGTAGAAGATGCACAGGTGGAAGAAGAGCGGCGCGGCAAAACAGAGCGAGTCGATGCGGTCCATAAAGCCGCCGTGTCCGGCGATGGATGAACCCCAGTCCTTGGCTCCAAGATCGCGTTTAATGGCTGACATCACGAGCCCGCCGAAGAATCCGACGACGCACAGCAGCAGCGACATGCGGGCAGCCTCCCACGGACTGAAGGGCGTTGCCCACCACAGGCTGGTCGAAATGGCAGTGGTGGTCAGGATGCCGCCGATGGCTCCCTCCCAGGTTTTGTTGGGACTCACGTTAGGCGCGATCTTGTGTTTCCCGCAGGTCCTTCCCCAGACGTATTGCAGCACGTCGCTGAGCTGCACGGTGAGAACAAAAAAGAAGAGCAATGAGGCGTTCTTCCCCGCGTGCCCTTTGAGAGGGATGGCGAGGATCATCGGAATGTGACTCACAAAATAGACGCACACCAGCAGTCCCCACTGAATGCGTGCCATGCTGTTGAGAAACCCTTCCGTTTCGCCCGCGAGAACCTTCCGAAAGGGGATGAACACAAAGGCATAGACCGGAATGAAGATGCTGAAGAGCCCGTACCATTGCACCCCGGTGAGGAAATAGTGGATCGGCGTGATAATAAAAAACACCCAGAAAAGCACTGCATGATCCGAGCGCCGCGTTTCATTCAAAGTAATGAACTCCCTCAGCGCCATGAAGGAGATCAGGCCAAACAGCACCGTGGTCCAGACGTGACCGGCATAAAGCGTCAGGGTAAAAATGGCGGCCATCACCCACCAGGAGCGCGTCCGGGCGTTGAGGTTTGCCACCACCGCCTTCGCCGCCGGACTCATCTTCCTGAGAGAAAGCAGCCATCCGGCGATACTCGCCACGACGAGAATGGCGCCCACACAGGAGAGGAGGAGAATGGTGTCGTGATCGAGAATCATAAGTCAGGGCAGGGTATCAGCCGGGTCCTTTGCCCGCCAGCAGCGCGTGACGCGCCCGGGCCAAAAAGGCTGTCTTTTCCTCGTCCTTCCGGAATGAGATCGGCTCGCGGAACGACACCCGCGCAATGACCGGCACAGGCAGGATGGTACCCTTTGGCATGATACGATTGAGGTTTTCCAAATACACAGGAACCAGCGGCACTTCCGGGTACCGGCGCGCCAAATGATAGAGTCCCGCGCGAAACTCGCCGGGCCGTCCATCCAAACTGCGGGTGCCCTCCGGAAAGATGATTACGGAGCGTCCCTCATCGATCACGCTTCCAATGCGGTCCAGCGGATTGTTAGCGCGCTTGATCCCCTCGCGCGGGATGAGCACCGACTGGAAAATACCGCACGCAATCCAGCGGCGCAGCCCTGGTTTGCCCCAGTAGTCCTCCGCCGCTACGGGTGAAGTGCGATCCCGCAATTCACGCGGCAGCGAGGCCCACAGCAGAGCGAAGTCGAGATGGCTCGTGTGATTGGCAAAGTAGATCGCTCGATCGCCATCGTGAAGCGGACCCGGATGCGGTCGGGCTCCGGTCACCACACGAAGAACAGCGGCAACAAAGGGTCGCATCATGGTTTCGCGCGGGCATGAAGGATGGCGGCGAGTGCGCCAAGGCGCCGCCAGCAGGTGATGAAACATCCGGCCGTGATCAAGCCTAGCGTCCACGGAACAATGTTGAAGTGATTTCCTGAGAACCAAAGAACAGCCAGCACGAGACAGGCCGCCGTTAACACCGCCATGCGCTGCGGCTTTGCCATCGGCCCGCGGAAATCGTGCGCACCGGTAAGACTCGCTCCATGCATTCGGATACATGCCGTCATCAGCGCACCCGCGGCGGCTACACTTCCCAACACCACGGACCACGGATTCGCCGCGCCCGCATAACCGAAGGACATGAGAAGAATCGCATCTGAAAGACGATCCGGAAATTCGTTATAGAGATCACCCGCGGGAGACTTCAGTCCGCCCTCCACGGCCAG
>DASZQB010000129.1:0-80710 GCA_035550135.1 Verrucomicrobiales bacterium | reverse complement strand
TCCGGCGCCGCCCCCCATGTCCGCCGAGGAATTCAACCGCCTCCGCCACTACAACCCCGACCCCATGCCCGAATGGCGCAAAGCCATCCTCAATCCACCTCCCCCCTGGCTCGGCATCCTCAGCGTCCCCGCTCCATCGCCCCGCATGATCAAATCCATCATGCCCTACCGTTGCTGAATCTCCCTCCACCCCCCGCCGCCCTGATTCACAATTCACGATTCAACGGTTCACAATTCAACGATTCAACGATTCAACGATTCACGATTCACGATTCAACGATTCACGATTCACGATTCACGATTCACGATTCCCCCTCATCCCCAACCTCCATCTCCCGCCCATTCATCCACTATCCATTCTCCATTATCTTCATCCCGATGCTTAAAGCTTGAAGTTTCTTTGACGTTTGGATCTTGAATTTTGAAGTTTTCGCCGCAGGCGCTTCCCCTCCCTTCTTCCGATGCAAATTAACGGTTTCGCAATCCCCGCACAGTATTTATAGAAAGGGAAGCCCGACGTCCGTGAGGAGCGTATTTCCCTGCATCGCTCGATCCTGGCGGCCTCAGCCGTCGCTCTCCTTCCCGCACCCCCGACCCCATGATCAATCCCTCTTCCTTTCGTGGCCGGCATTGGCTGGCCATTCCTTTTGCGTTGCTGGCCTGTGCCGTTTCCCATGCGGAAACGCCCGTCAGCGGAACCGTCGCTCCCGGTTCGCTCCAAATCCTTTCTCCGGCAAGCTACGTGCCGGGTGTTCCCTTTTTGGTTAGGGTTGATTCGAAAGACGCCGCGGGAGCCCTCAATCGCAACGCCTGGAACGGCACCGCCACGCTGGCGGGGTCGAATGGGGTGACGATGACGCCCTCCACGGTGGCGCTCGTCAATGGAATGGGCAGCGCCCTCGTCACGGTGGGAGGCTCCACCGCCGGCCCCCCGGTGCATTACCTGACTTATGGCACCGGAGGAACCGGCGGGGCCATCGGCACCACCACCGGCACTCCCGGTTCCATGTGGCGCCACCGTACCAATCTGACCTCTGCGACTGTCGCCAGTATTCCTGCGACATGGAAAGACGCGGGATTCGACGATTCCGCATGGCCCGAGGGTCCAGGACAGATTGGGTACGGGGACACCAACCCCGCTGATGAAAACTTCCGGGTGGCGGTGACAGACTACAACGGAGCGACTGCGGGAACACCGGTGCCTCCTGCTTATCTCTTTCGGACCACTTTCAACATCGCGGACATCTCTCAGATCACGAGCATTACCGGCGAAGTAAAGTACGATGATGCCGCGATCGTTTACATCAACGGCACGGAAGTGTTGCGGACGGCGGGTTTCGACACACCGGCCAATGTGCCGCAGGTGCCTCTCACTGTTTATTCCAATTTCGGCGGTGCGGACACCACGGAGAATGCGACCGCGGCGATCAACGTGCCGCTGAATTTGGTGCACAACGGGGTGAACACTATCGCGGTGCAAATCCATCAGCATGACAATGGCAGTTCCGACCTGACCTTCGACTGCCGCCTCCAGGGCAACACCGGTTCCAGCACCAGCGACCCAGGGAACTTCACCCTGACGGCAACGTCGGGTGCTCTCGGGGCGAGCAAGGCCCTGACAAGTCTTGGCGCGGCTGCGGGTACGACGGTCAGCGGCGCGCTGCCTGCGGGAACTACTAATTGGAGCGGTGTAGTTCGGGTCACGGGTGACGTGACGGTTCCTGCCGGTGCCACGCTGAATATTGCTGCGGGCACGCACATTTTGATGACGGGGACGACCGGCGCGGGGAGCACTTCGGGGTCGGATATCATCGTCAACAGCACCGGGACAGTCCATGCCAACGGCACTGCCGCCGAACCCATTAGCATTACGTCAAGTGAGTCTGCGGCCCGCTGGGGAGAAATCAATGTGGCCGGCTCGACCACTGCATGGAACCATTGCTTGATTTCTCACGGCGGCCATTCGCCCGGCGGCGGTCATACGGGCACCGGTCCCTGCTTCCGGCTGACGAATGGAGCGGTCTGGACCTTCGACGATGGTGTTGTCGCTGACGTGCCCGGCAAGACGCTGACCAACAGTGGCAATACCACGATGACCATGCGCCGTTCACAATTTGCGCGCTGCGTCATGGGCCCGGAAACGGATGGCAGCGGAATCACCATCGAAGACTGCAATTTCACCGACATGCTCCCGGCATATCGTGAGAGTGGTTCCGCGGACGACGAGGACAATATCTACATCCATAACTCGGGCGGCCGTCCGGTAAACCTGCGCCGGTCAGTCTTTGGCAATGCGGGCGATGACGGAATCGATTGCCTTGGCGGCAGCCTGACGGTGGAGGATTGCATCATTCGCAACATCTTCGACAAAGGGGTGAGCCTCTTGCAAAACAACATCACGATTCGCCGCACGCAGATCATCGATTGCGATTTTTGCATCTCCACCAAAACGCAGATAGACGACGAAGATACCACTTATACAACAACGCTTGAGAACTGCACCATCGTCGGCGAGGCCCATCCGACGAATCAGTCGGACCAGTCCGGCGGCGTTTACTGGCACAATGTCGGTGTGCATGTGCGCAATAAGTACGGCACCGGTCCGAATGCCCAGCTTCCGGTGATTGCGAAGAACTGCATCATCTCCGCCGTCACGCCGATGCTCAATGACTATGCGGTGGCGGGGAACGATCACCCGCTCGCCACCGTCAGTTACAATTGTTACCAGAATGTGGCTGGCACAAATCCGGTCGATCCGGCGCCGCCTTCCGGTACCGGGACGATCATTGCCGATCCGCTTTTTGTGAATGCTGCAGGCAAGGACTTCCATCTCGCCGCGGGTTCTCCTGCGATCAACACCGGCGATCCGGCGATGACTGATCCTGACAATTCCCGGATCGATATGGGGGCGCTGCCATTTACGGCGAATTCCGGCGCCAGCACCGTGACGTGGAACCTGGCCGGCAGTCCCTATCACATGACGGCCAATACGACGGTGCCGGCGGGCGTGACGCTCGTCATTGAACCGGGCGTTAGTGTTTATGGTGATCAAAATGCCAGGCTGACGGTCAACGGGCGAATCCTCGCGGCCGGAACCGCGGCCAATCACATCACCTTCAGCGGTGTGCCGGGAGCCGTGGCGACGGGGGATGCGGATCCTATCAAGAACGGCACGCAAACCGGCCCTCCGAAATGGGGTGGCGTGCGTGTGGTTGACTCACTGACTCAGGAGAACATTTTCCGTTACTGTGACTTCACCAACGCCCAGGGAACGGATCCCACCAACAGCGAGAACTGGGGCAGCCTCGGGTTTATCCGTTCATGGGGATGGGCGGACCATCTTACCTTCGCGGGCACGCACCTGCGCATGTGTTATGGCAGAAACTGCAAGCTCATGGTGACGCACTGCGATTTCCCCGACATGTTCAAGTTTGATCCCCTGGTGAACCGTGTTGAAATTCCGACTCAGGATTTCCTCGCAAGCGCCGACAACCGGATGGAGCCGCTGAAAGTGGAGTTCCCCACAACCGACCCGGAACTGGCTGGTCAGACCGGCGACGAAGGCGCTTTTCCCAACGGTCTTCCGCGGGACGGCTACTGGCGGGTTTACTACAACGACTTCCATGGCAATCGCGGCCACCAGGATGTGTTTGATGCCGACAGCGGCCGGTGGGGGCGGCCGGGGCAGTTTATGCTCGATTGCCGTTTCAATACCTTCCACGGCCTCACAGGAGACGAGCACATCGATCTCGGTGGTGATGCGTTCATTGCCTTCAACAAAATGTATTCCGGAAGCAAGGACCAGTGGACGGTGGATACCGGTTATGCGAATGCCATTTCGTCCGGCGACAAAGGCAGCGGCACGACGATCGTGGTAGCGGGCAATGTTTTCTTTGACCTCGATCACGCGATCAACTGCAAGATCAACACGGCGACGATCTTTGAGCACAATACCTGTGTGGACTTCCACCAGGACTGGGCGTTCGACCATACCGTTCAGCAGGACGTGCGCTGCGCAGCGGTGAATCTGTATGTTCCCAATGACGGCAACGCGGCGGGCGACGGCTGTTACATCGCCTATAACATATTCTACGGAAACTCGGTGGCGCCTGACGACACCGTAAATCCTGATCCGGTCGGCGGTTTTCCGCGTCTGGTCAGCTGGCCGGATGTCACGACCACCGGAGCGAAGACGAGCATTATTCGCATTGAGAACAACTTCGTGGATAACCGTATCCTGGACACGAGTCTCGGCGCAAACCACCCCGGCGGCATTTTCGCGCCTGCCTGGGGCTCGGGGAACATTCAGGGTGATCCGATGTTCACCGACAAAGCGGCAAAGGACTTCTCGCTGAAAGCGGGCTCACCGGCAAAAGGCACTGCTGCGGGCGGACTGGATTTTGGCGTGACGGTTGGCCAGTGGGCTTACGTGATCGGCGGCCCGACGGGCACGGTAACGGCAACGACCGCGAGTTTCACGATTGGTGGCCCGGGGATTGTGGCTTATAAATGGCGGCTCGACGGCGGCGCGTGGAGCGCCCCGATTCAAATCGGAGACGGCGGTCTGCTGCCGCGAACCGGACCGATTGTGCGGCAGGCGACGCTCGATTTGAACAACCTTTCGTCCGGGGCGCACACGCTGGAAGTGCTCGGTCAGGACATGGCGGCCAACTGGCAGGATAATGATCCGGCGCGAACGGTCGAAGGACTGCCTCAGGCGACGGCAACAACGCGGACGTGGACGGTGAATTCCGGACAGCCGGGGCTCAACACATGGCTCAGCGATCACGGCCTGACTCCCGCAGACCTGACGCTCGACGGAGACGGCGACGGCCTAACCAATCTGGTGGAGTACGCCCTGTCAACCAATCCGTCCTCATCGGCCGGCGCTCAGGGTACCGGCGCACTGCCGGTTGCGCAGACCAGCACCATTGCTGGAAACGCCGTGCCCGCTATGCTGGCCTCCATTCCGACCAGCGCGCAGCCGGGAGGTTTCGGACTGCTCGACGTGACCTACATCTTCCAGGACTCTGCGGATTTGAACACCTGGCGCGATGTGCTGCGCAAGGGTCCTGCGGACAACGGCTGGCAAAACGTTTCCGGCAGCCCCGCAACCCTCGTGGAATCACAGGGCGCCGCCGGCGGATACGAGACATTCGTTTTGAAATCGCCGGACAGCATCAGTTCCACCATTCACAAGTATCTGCGGCTGCGGATCGTGCAGACGCCGTAAGTCCTCGCATTTTTCGATTCCCGGGAGCGCAGAGCTCCCGGGAATCAAGGCGGAGTCAGTGGTTAGGCGAGGGCGGCTTTGACGGCGTCGGCGGTCATCCCGAGCTGCTGCATGACGACGTTGCCAGGTGCGCTGAGGCCGAAGCGATCGATGCCGAGGACTTTGCCCTGAGACCCGACATACTTCCACCAGAGGCCGGTGACGCCGGCTTCGATGGCGATGCGTTTGGTGACGTTAGGAGGAAGAACTTCGTCCTTGTACGAGTGGGGCTGGCGGTCGAAGCGCTCAGTGCAGGGCATCGATACAACGCGGACGCCGGGCTGACCCTTAGCGCCCTCGACGGCGTGCTGGAGTTCGCTGCCGGTGGCGATGACAATAGCAGTTAGGGCGGCGGTCTCTTTCACGATGACGTAGCCGCCTTTGAGAGTGCCTTCCCGGCGCGTGGCGGCGGGAACGCTGCCCTGATGAGGAATATCCTGACGGCTGAGCGCGAGAAGCGTGGGGCCGTCGTGACGGCTGAAGGCGGCGGCGAAAGCAGCGGCGGTTTCTTCGGCATCGCCTGGCCGGATGACATCAAGGTTCGGAATGAGGCGGAGGCTGCTAACGGTTTCGACCGGCTGGTGAGTGGGGCCGTCCTCGCCGACGCCCACGCTGTCGTGTGTGAAGATGTAAGTGACCGGAAGGCGCGAGAGAGAGGCGAGGCGAATGGAGGCGCGGCAGTAGTCCGCGAAGACGAGGAAAGTGGCGCCGCTGGCGAGGAAAAGGCCGTCGTAGGCGATGCCGTTGCAGATGCCGCACATCGCATGCTCACGTATGCCGAACCAGATATTGCGTCCTTTGGGATTCTCTCCGGAGAAGTCGCCGCCATCTTTGATGTAGTTCTTGGTGGAACCGAAGAGGTCCGCACTTCCGGTGATGAGATGAGGGACGGCTTTGGCGATGTGGTTAAGGATTTCGCCGCCGCTGTTGCGGGTGGCGGCTTTTCCTTCAGCAGGGTATTCGGGGATGACCTTGAGGAGATCCGCGGGGTTTAGATTGTTCGCGCGCGCAGCGCTGAGTTCTGCGGCAAGACCAGGATTGGCGGCGGCCCACGCATTGAATTTCTCCTCCCAGTGAGCATGGCCTTCGGCGCGGGCTTTTTTCAAATGCGCAAAGTGCGCACGCACATCTTCGCTGATGTAAAAGTGCGTGCCGTCCGGAAGACCGAGCCCTTTTTTGGCGGCATCGACGAACTTGGCGCCGCCTTCGCCGTGGGCCTTGGCGGTGCCGGCCACTTCAGGAATGCCTTTGCCGATAAGAGTGCGGGCGATGATGAGCTTTGGCTTGCCATTGTCGTTCTTCTTCAAGTCATGAAACGCGTGTTGAAACGCGTCCATGTCGTGACCGTCGATGGTAACAACTTCCCAGCCGAGCGCCTCGTATTCGGTCTTTGTGTCCTCGCTTTGCGTGAGCTTCGCCATCGCGTCCAGAGTGACGTCATTACTGTCGTAAATCAGGATCAGGTTATCGAGATGATTGTGCCCGGCGAAGGCGACGGCTTCGCGTGCGACACCCTCCTGGAGACAGCCATCGCCGGCGAGGACGACGACGTGGTAATCGAAAAGAGCGTGGGCAGGCGTGTTGTATTTCGCCGCCGCCATTTTTCCGGAGAGAGCGAAGCCCACAGCATTGGCAACGCCCTGTCCGAGCGGCCCGGTAGTGCACTCGACACCCGGGGTTTCAAAGGATTCCGGGTGACCGGGCGTGTGGCTGCCGAGAGCGCGAAATTTCGTCAGTTCCTCCAGCGGCAGGTCGTAGCCCGCAAGGTGCAGCCATGAATACAGAAACATGGAGCCGTGGCCGGCGCTCAGGATAAAGCGGTCGCGATTAAGCCACTTGGGATTCGCCGGATCGCAGTGGAGGGAGTGACCAAAGAGCACAGCGCCAATTTCCGCAGCTCCAAGAGGCAAGCCGAGGTGGCCCGAAGAGCATTTGTGAACAGCATCCATGGCGAGTCCACGGGCTTCGTTAGCGGCTTTGGCGAGAATGGCTTTATTCATTGAGGAGAACAGTATGGGTAATCGACTGAAAAGTATGTTTTCCGGGGAAAATGGCGGAAAAAATGAACCGGAGGGGCGGGAGTCTTAGATTTTCTTACCAGTCACGCAAGGGATTTAGCGTGCATTTCCGCGCCCAATGGATTACAATAGGTATGGATTATGGAGTGGCGCGGTTGAAAAATCAGTCAGTTTGTTCATTTTTTCTTGAACGGAATGATCTTTGGGTAATAGTAAGGCCACTATGCCAATCGCCACGGCTCCAAACCCGCTTCCCCTTGCGTCCGCCGGGATCGAGCCGCTGTCGGAGGTGGAAGTCGAGGTGATCGGCGTTTTTGTGAATGCGGTGAAAATCCTGGGGATGCCGAAGTCGGTGGGTGAAATCTACGGTCTCCTGTTTATCGCGCCGGAGCCGATGCCCCTTGACGCGCTGGTAGCGCGTCTAAACATCAGCAAGGGCTCTGCGAGCCAGGGATTGAAACTTCTCAGAGCTTTTGGGGCGGTGAAGCTGGTGTATTCCCCCGGGGATCGTCGCGACCATTTCGCAGCGGAAACAGACCTCAAGAAACTCGCCGCGGGTTTTATCCGGGAGGAGATAGGGCCGCATCTGGACAGCGGGGCAGAAAGGCTGGAGCGGCTGAGGGAACTTTCCGGCGGGGTGAACACCGAACAGGGTGACTTTTTTCGCGAGCGCATTGGCAAGCTTGCGCACTGGCATGCACGGAGCAGGTCTGTGATGCCTTTGATCAGTGGAATGCTCGACTAAATCCTATGAATACGCAAAGCGACAACACTGTGAAATGGCGCTGCATCCGCGGAAAGCCAAAGAGTGAACATCTTGCGGCGCAACATTTGAAGGCGGCCGGATTTGAGGCCTTTTGCCCCCGCATCCGGCATCAGAAGCAAACGGCAAGAGGCCGGGTCTGGTTTGTGGAGGCGCTTTTTCCGGGTTATCTGTTCGTCAAGTACGCGCCCTCCGGAATGCGGCATGTGGCGGCGACGCCATTCGTCAGTCAGGTGCTTTCGTTTATGGATGACTTTGGCGCCGTGCCGGACCAGGTGGTCGCGGATCTGCGAATGTCTGTGGATTCCCAGGAAACGGTGACAGTGGCGGCCTCCATTCAATCGGGTGATTCGGTGGACGTTGTTTCCGGCCCTCTTCGGGGACAGGCGGCGACTGTGACCCAGGTTCTGCCCGGAGCTCAGCGCGTCCGGGTGCTGCTGGAATTTCTCGGATCGCCGCATGAGGTGGAGGTTTCCATTCTGAGTCTCCTCAGCGGACGTGATCCGCGGGTCCAGGCCCTTCCGCGGCACGCCGCTGCCTGACGCATCGAATCCGATTGCATTGATCGCGTCCTGGCATTCGGTGGCCGACCGCCAAGCCGCGCTCACTGTGCCGCCTGTGAAGACTTACCTGCTCCCCGCTACAGGTTTTGCTGAAGAAAACAGCAATCGACCATGGGCGGCAGCATGTTTAGAGCGTGCCCGCCGCGGAGTCGCCCGGGCGGGCGATGATTTCCCTCAACAGGCTCCCAACACCGACCCGACGCTTTTTTTCCCCACTGAGCTTTGAAGGAAAGAATAGACGTCCTCATCGCCGGCGCCGGCTTTTCAGGCATGGTGCTTGCCGAGCGGTTCAGTGCGCACGGATTGAAATGCGTGGTGGTGGAGAAGAGGCCGCACATTGGGGGAAATGCCTGGGACTGCGCGGACCGAAACGGTGTTCTTTATCATCCTTACGGCCCGCACTATTTTCGCACCAACAGCCGACTGGTGCGCGACTATCTTTCGCGATTCACCGAATGGCAGCCGGTGGAATACCGCATTCAGAGCTGGACGGACGGGCGCTACTGGAGTTTTCCGGTCAATCTCACAACGTTCGAGCAACTGATAGGGCGGAGTTCCACGGAGGAGGAGTTCAAGAGTTGGCTGGCGGAGAAACGGGTTCCCATCGCAGAGCCAAAGAACAGTGAAGAAGTGATCCTTTCCCAGGCCGGGCACGAACTGTATGAGAAATTTTTCAGGGGCTACACTATCAAACACTGGCACCGTCATCCGCGGGATCTCGATGCCTCGGTGACCGCGCGCATTCCGATCCGCACCACGCGGGATGACCGGTATTTGAGAGAGGAATTTCAGGCGCTTCCCCGGCTGGGTTATAATCACCTTTTTGAACAGATGGTGGAAGCATCGCCCGGGCTTACGATAAGGCTGGGTACAGATTTCCGTGAAGCAAAGCAGCAGTACGAAGCAAAGCACGTTATTTACACCGGCCCGGTGGATGCCTACTTCGACTATTGTTACGGACGGCTGCCGTGGCGCTCGCTCCGGTTTGAGATGGAGTCCTTTACGGCTGAGAGACTGAGGCATCGCGAGGCGATCTCCGGAAGGCCCGGATTCTGGCAACCGGCCATGCAGGTGAACTATCCGAACGATCACGACTACACACGGATCGTGGAAATCAAACACGCGACGCAGCAGGACTCGTCCTGCTCCAACATCGTTCGCGAGTATTCCCAGGATGACGCACCAGGCCGTGAGCCTTATTACCCGGTCCCGGCGCCTGATGCCCGCGCGATGTATGAGAAATACCGTCACCTTGCAGTGGCAAAGCCCGGAGTGAGTTTTTGCGGCCGGCTGGCCACCTATCATTATTACAATATGGATCAGGTGACCGGCATGGCGCTCAAGGAATTCGATCGCCTCACGGGCCCGGGCGGGCCGTTTTCCGGGCTGATGTCCATCTAACCCTGTTTTTATCACATTTTATGACTCCAAAAGAAAAACTAGCCAATAATACAGCCGTCATCGGTGTTCTCGGCCTCGGTTATGTCGGCCTGCCGCTGGTGCTCGGTTATGCCGAAAAGAACATTCGCGTGATCGGTTTCGACATTGACGCAAAAAAGATAGAGTCGCTGAATGCCGGCGAAAGTTACATCCAGCATATCGGTGCGGAGCGCGTGGGCAAAGCGGTGAAAGCCGGCGTGCTCAGCGCCACATCGGATTTCAGCCGCATCCCCGAGGTCGATGTCGTCATCATTTGTGTGCCGACGCCGCTTGATTTGCATCATGAACCGGACCTCAGCTATGTCAGGGCCACACGGGACGCCATCCTGCCCTACCTGAGAAAGAATCAACTTGTCTGCCTTGAGAGCACCACGTATCCGGGAACCACGGACGAAGAATTCCTTGGACCCATTCAGAAGAAGGGATTCACGCTGGGAAGTGATTTCTTCCTCGTGTTTTCCCCTGAACGGGAAGACCCGGGCAATCCAAATTTTTCCGGCACAAATATTCCCAAGGTGGTGGGAGGCCACAGTGCGAAGTGCCTTGAACAGGGCGTCGCGGCTTACGGTTCCATCTACAACAAGGTGGTGCCGGTTACCTCCACGCGAGTGGCGGAAATGGTGAAGCTGCTGGAAAACATCTTCCGGGCCGTAAATATCGGGCTGGTGAACGAGATGAAGATCGTAGCAGATGAAATGGGTATTGATATCTGGGAAGTCATCGAAGCGGCGAAGACCAAACCCTTTGGATACACGGCTTTTTACCCCGGCCCCGGACTGGGCGGGCACTGTATTCCCATCGATCCGTTTTACCTGACCTGGAAGGCCCGCGAGTTCGGCATCCATACGCGCTTCATCGAACTGGCGGGGGAAATCAACGAGGGCATGCCACAGTATGTGGTGCGCCGTGTGGCAGAGCGTCTTAATAAGCAGAAAAAGGCTCTCAATGGCAGCAAGGTGCTCATCATGGGCCTCGCCTATAAAAGCAACGTGGACGACATGCGTGAAAGCCCCACGTTCAAATTATTCGACCTGCTCAAGACTCAAGGGGCGGAGATCAGTTATTACGATCCGCACCTTCCGGTCATCACTCCAACGCGCGAACATGCCGAATATACAGGCTGGAAATCGATTGAGTGGAACAGGAAGACCGTCTCCTCCTTCGATGTGGTGTTGATCTCCACGAACCACGCGAAGTACAATCTAGACGAACTCGCCGAGTGGGCGCCGCACATTGTGGATACGCGCAATGCAATGGCTACCGTGATGACGAAGCCTGGCCAGGTGACGAAAGCGTGATCTTGACGCCGGCGCGGCCATGTTTATCATTGGTCATGGCGGATTCGGTAGCCGATATATACAGGGACGGCAGCTACGCGGCCAAAAATCCGTCATTCGGCAATGAAAACACTGCGTGGAAAGCGCGGCAGATCATTCGAATGATGGAGAAGCATGGAATCAAACCGCGGACTATCTGCGAGATCGGTTGCGGAAGCGGCGGTATCCTTGACTATTTGCACCGGGTGCTGCCCTCTTCGACTTCGTTCACAGGTGTCGAACCCATGCCCGAAGCATTCGCGGCGTGCTCGCAGAGGAGCCGTGACCGGCTGATTTTCCGGAATGGCGCCGCGTCTGAAGTAGAGGAAGTATTCGATCTGGTTCTGCTGCTCGACGTTTTCGAACATGTGGAGAATTATATGGGTTTTCTTCGCTCGTTGAGGCGCCTTGGGAAGCAATTCATCTTTCATATTCCGCTTGATATGAATACACAGATGGTGTTTCGGGATGAACCAATTATGCGAGTCCGGCATGACGTTGGCCATCTCCACTATTTCAGCAAGAGTACGGCGCTGGCAACGCTCCGGGACAGCGGGTACAAAGTGGAGGACTGGTTTTATTCCGATACCCGCGGCAGCGCCTATACTTCATGGCGCACCAGATTGATGGCCCTTCCGCGACGGATTCTAATGAGCATTTCCGCTGACTTTGCCGTCCGTCTCCTGGGCGGCAATCCAATGACTGCGCTGGCACGTCCCGCGTCACCGCCTCTCCCGGCCAGCTGAGCTTCGCCGCGATCGTAAACCTTTATGCAAAGTGAGAAAAACATTGCCGCTATCGGAGCCGGAGCGTGGGGACGGAACATTGTGCGAACGCTTAACGACATGGGCCGCCTTGGAGCAGTCGCCGAAACGTCCTCTGTTCTGAGAGAGCAAGCCGGCAAGGACTATCCCAATATTGAAACGGTAAGTGACTATGCGAAACTCTTTTCCCGGTCTGACATAACGGCCGTGACCATCGCCACGCCGGCGGTCACGCATCACACCATTGCGAAAGACTGCCTCCTGGCGGGCAAGGATGTATTTGTGGAAAAGCCGATTACACTGTCGGTAGCCGCCGCAGAGGAGCTTGTTTCGATTGCAGAGCGTGAGGGGCGCATTTTGATGGTGAACCATCTGCTGCTTTACAAACCGGCGGTGCAGTTTCTGAAGGACTATCTTGCCGGGGGCGGTCTCGGCAAAGTTTTTACATACCATCAGGAACGCATGAAACTGGGTAAGGCAAGAGCGGTGGAGAACGCGCTGGTGAGTCTTGGGGTTCATGACGTGGCGGCTCTGCTCTATCTGGTTGGCGCCAGTCCAATAAATGTAATGTGCAGCGGTCATTGCGGTTTGCGCGACCACGTGGAGGATGACACCTATCTTCACATGACTTTCGCAGACGGGCGAATGGCCCACCTGCACAACACATGGCTTTGGCCGGAGGATCGTCGCGGTCTGAAGATTATCGGCGAGCGGGGAATGATCGTTTATGACGAGAAAGAGGAAACGGTAACCTTCTTCAAGAAACGGATCGACAGCCAGCTCAACAACGTGGATGAGGGCAGCGAGGTTCTTTACCAGGTTCCGAAGGACTTTCAGCCGCTGAATGCTGTGATGGAACACTTCATGGAATGCATCGAAACACGGAAGACCCCGCGTTCCTGCGGGCGCAATGGATTGGAAGTCGTAAGGGTTTTGCGGAGAGCAGGGGCTTTTTGAGCAGCTGTGCTGCGGAAGCAATCCTCAAAAAGCCGATGGCCCGACACGAATCCTTTGCGGCACCGGGCTCGACGAAGATTCAAGCATAAGTCCGCCGAACGCTTTAACCGCACGTCTCTTTCTTCATCATGTCTTTCTCGGTTCACTCCACCGCCATCGTCGATGACAACGTCGTCATCGGCGACGGGACAAAAATCTGGCATTTCGCGCACATTTGTTCCGGTGCCCGGATTGGGGCCAATTGCATTTTCGGTCAGAATACGATGGTGGCAAACGATGTGGTCATCGGCTCGAATGTAAAAGTGCAAAACAACGTCGCGATTTATACGGGCACGACTATTGAGGACGATGTTTTCCTCGGTCCTTCATGCGTGCTTACCAACGTGACCAATCCGCGGAGTCAGGTGAGGCGGCACAGTCTTTACGAATGCACAGTGATCCGGCGGGGGACGACCGTTGGCGCCAATGCAACAATCGTTTGCGGGATCACGCTGGGACGGTACGCGTTTATTGCGGCGGGAGCGGTGGTGGCCAAAGATGTGCCGGATTATGGATTTGTCATGGGAGTGCCGGGCCGCCTCAAAGGCTGGATGAGCCGCCACGGACATATCCTCAAATTTGACGCCGCCGGCCGCGCGGTATGTCCGGAATCAGGCTTTGAATATGAACTCAGAGAAGGGGCGGTGAAGTGCCTGACCCTTGATGAGGAGGCCCCGTTGCCCTCTGAGCTTTCGACCGGGTTGAAGTCCTACGACGATTTCAAGCAGGCCCTGTAATTTCCTCCAAACCACTAACCAAACCGACCAGATGAAAGTACCGCTCCTCGATGTCAATGCGCAGAATCTTCCGCTCGAAGCTGAACTCACTGCTGCGTTCACCAGAGTGCTGCATGCCGGTCAGTTCATCATGGGACCGGAAGTGGAGGCGCTGGAACGGGAATGTGCCGCCATGGTGCAGGCCAAACACGGCCTTGGATGCTCGTCGGGCACGGATGCAATCCTGCTGGCGCTGATGGCTTTGAATATAGGCCCTGGCGATGAAGTGCTGGTGCCCACGTTCACTTTCTTTGCCACCGCCGGCTGCGTGGCACGTGCGGGAGCAACGCCCGTCTTTGTGGATGCCTGCCCCGTATGCTTTAACATCGATACGAAGAAGGCCGCAGCAAAAGTTACGCCCAGGACGAAAGCCATCATTCCCGTGCATCTGTTCGGTCAGAGTGCGGATATGGATGCGGTGATGACTCTGGCAAAAGCGCACAACCTTTTCGTTATCGAAGACGGTGCTCAGGCGATCGGGGCCACGTACAAAGGAAAGCCAGTGGGCACCATCGGCCATTTTGGCACTTACAGCTTTTTCCCCAGCAAGAATCTTGGAGGATTTGGAGATGGGGGATTGCTCGTGGCCAATGATGACGGACTGGCGGACCATGCACGCATCCTGCGCACTCATGGCAGCAAACCGAAGTACTATCACAAGTATGTCGGGGGAAATTTCAGACTCGATCCGCTGCAGGCGGCTTTGTTGAGGGTAAAACTGCGCCGTTATGATGATTATACGAAGCAGCGTCAGGCCAACGCGGCTTATTACACAGAAAAGCTGGGCGTTTTACCCGGCGTCGCCTTAGCGGATTCTGCGCATTGCAAATGTGCCTCGGGTCAGGATGCCTGGCTGGCAACGAACAAGGCCAAACTGGTGCTTCCCGCCACCTATCCGCACAACGGACACATTTGGAACCAATACACTTTGCGGGTCATTGGAGACGGAAAACGTGATGCTCTCAAAAAACATCTAACGGAAAACAACATTGGCACGGAAGTTTATTATCCTGTGACGATGGATCAGCAGGAGTGTTTCCAATATACCAGCGAGTTCAGCAGAAGCGACTGCGATGTCGCGCACCGGCTGGCCTCAGAGGTCCTGAGCATTCCCATTTATCCTGAACTGAGCAGGGAGCAGCAGGACGCGGTGATTGCGCAGATCAGTTCGTGGGTTCGTGGTTAACCGGGTGAACCGCGTTTTGTGCATATGATCAAAAGACTGGCAGTGATCGGCGGAGGGATTATCGGCCTCGCCACCGCGTGGAAAGCCGCACAGGCGGGGCTGGCCGGTGAAATAGTGCTTCTTGAAAAGGATGAAACCGTAGGCGGACATCAGAGCAGTCACAACTCCGGTGTCCTGCATTGCGGCCTCTATTACCAGCCAGGTTCCCTGAAGGCGCAGCTCGCTGTATCCGGAATCCGTGAGATGGTGGCTTTTTGCCGGGAATATGCCATCCCGCATGAAATCTGCGGAAAAATCGTCATGGCGGTAAGCGAAGACGAAGTGCCCCGGCTGCGGAATTTGGAGCAGCGAGGCACCGCGAACGGGTTAACCGGGCTTCGCTGGCTGGGGCCGGAGGAAATCCGGGAGATCGAACCTCATGCGGCCGGCCGTGCCGCACTGCGTGTGCCGGAGGAGGGGATTGTGGATTATCCGGCAGTGATGCAGAAGATGGCGCAACTGCTGGAAGCGCGCGGGCATCAGATAAAAACAGGAATGAAAGTGACCCGTGTGGAACAGCGCGGCACGGAACAAGTCATCCACACGGAGGGTGGTTCTCTGGAGGCGGACTATGTGATCAATTGCGCCGGGCTGCACTGCGACCGTGTGGCACGCGGCTCGGGTTTTCAACCGGACTGTCGCATCATTCCCTTTCGCGGAGACTATTGGACTCTTTCGGAACAGGGACGGCGACTTGTGAAGCATCTCATCTATCCGGTGCCCGATCCGACGCTGCCGTTTCTCGGCGTCCATTTTACCCGCATGATTCGCGGTGGTGTCGAGGCAGGCCCGAACGCCGTGCTCGCCTTCAAACGCGAAGGTTACCGGCGGACTGATTTTTCTCTCCGGGACTCATGGGAAACGCTGACCTTCCCCGGCCTCTACCGCTTCTTAAAGCGCTATCCAGGCGTGACCTGGAACGAGTTGAAGAATTCATTCAGCCGAAAAGTCTTTTTGGGGAATCTCCAGCGACTGATTCCGGAAATCACTATGGACGATCTCTCGCCTCACGGCGGCAGCGGCGTCCGCGCACAGGCGATTCATCGCGATGGTTCGCTGCTGATGGACTTCTCCATCCAGCAGAGTCCCGGGCAACTGCACCTGCTCAACGCTCCTTCGCCGGGCGCCACTGCATCGCTGGCCATCGGCGGTTATTTGCTTTCGCGGATGGCGGCATAGGCCGAAACTGTGCACCCTTCCTATGAGCCAAACGCAACAGAGCTTCTCCGATAAATGGCATAAGAACCGGGATCTGGCTTTTGCCGAAACGCAGCGGGAGGGTTCCGAAATGCAAAACTGGATTCTCGGGCGCAACGGATTTCACAATTTTGCGGCCTTCAAGAGCCATCTCGCCGGCAAGACGCGCGTTCTGGACGCTGGTTGTGGCAACGGGCGCGTAACGGCGCTGCTGCGCGCTGCCGCGCCACCTGAAACCACGGTGGTGGGAATTGACCTTGTGGCGGCTGACGTGGCGAGGGAGAACCTGTCAGGCGAGTCCAACATGGAATTTCATGCCAAAGATCTGCTGGGGGATCTTGGTGATTTAAGCACGTTCGACTTTATCTACTGTCAGGAGGTGCTTCACCACACGGCCGATCCCAGGGCAGCATTTCTGAATCTCGCGGGTATCGTGCGGAAGGGCGGGGAAATCGCAATCTATGTTTACAAGCTGAAGGCGCCGGTTCGTGAGTTCAGCGATGATTACGTAAGAGAGCAGATTTCCAAACTCGGTTATGATGAAGCCATGGAGGCCTGCCGGGAAATCACCCGCCTGGGAGAAGCGCTTTCGAAGAGCGATGCCATAGTCAAAATTCCGGAAGTGAAAATCCTTGGGATTGGTGCCGGCGCCTATCCGGTGCAGCGGTTTCTTTATCATTATTTCCTCAAGTGTTTTTGGAACGATGCTTTTTCGTTCGAAGACAACGCGGTAATCAATTACGACTGGTATCATCCTCAACTGGCCACCCGGCATTCGCTGCCGGAAGTACTCGAGTGGTTTTCCGCCGCAGGATTGCGTCCGGTGCATCAGTGCGTGGACGAGTATGGAATCACTGTCCGGGGTGTGCGGGAGTGAGTGTCGAACGGAATTCCTTCAAAATCCAAAGCCTGAGTTTCCTTCATGGACTTAACCAATAAACGCATTCTCGTCATCGGAGGCGCAGGCCTGATCGGCTCGCACGTCGTCGATCAACTCCTTCAGGAGCCGGTAAAAGAGGTCATCATTTACGACAACTTCACCCGCGGCCGGGAGGATAACATCCGGGAGGCGCTTAAGGACCCGCGCTGCCGGGTGTTCGAGCTGGGCGGAGACATCACTCAACCGGACATTTTGAACAAGGCAATGGAGGGGGTGGACGGCGTATTCCACCTCGCCGCGCTGTGGCTGCTGCATTGCCACGAATTTCCGGAGAGCGCTTTCAAGGTGAACATCGAGGGCACATTCAATGTCATCATGGCAGCCATTCGCAACAAAGTGCAGCGTGTGGTTTATTCTTCGTCGGCCTCGGTTTATGGCAATGCGGTGGAGCTTCCGATGACGGAGGAGCATCCCTACAACAACGACACTTTTTACGGAGCGACCAAGATTGCCTCCGAGCATATGTTTGTTTCCCTTGGCAAGCGTTACGGCCTCAACTGGGCTGGATTGCGTTACATGAATGTTTATGGCCCCCGCCAGGACTACAAGGGTGCCTACATTGCGGTAATGCACCGGATTCTCGACCGCCTTGATGGAGGCGAGCGCCCGCAGGTTTACGGGGATGGATCGCAGCAATATGACTTCGTGGCCGTGGAGGACGTGGCACGGGCCAACGTTTGTGCCATGCGCTCTGACGTATCCGGTAAAAATTATAACGTTGGGCGCGGCATAGGCACCAGCATTAAGGAACTGACGGAACTGCTGATCCGGCTCTCGGGAAGGAAAGCGGAGATCGAATACCTTCCCGCCGGCCTCACTTTTGTCACAAACCGCATTGGTTCCACCGAAGCCGCGGAAAAGGATTTGGGATACAAGTGGACCATTGGCCTCGAAGACGGAATGCAGCGGCTGATCGACTGGCGCCGCAGTTATATCGAAGAGCTCGCCGCGCGTAAGTCAAAGTCCTGAGATTCCGGTCCCGGTCGTTTTACGTTTACGCCGCCGTGAGAATTTTGGTCGCCGGAGCCACCGGCTTCATAGGCTCGCATCTGACGCCTGCGCTGCTGGACGCCGGCCATGATGTATATGCCCTCGTTAGGAATCCGGCGGCGGCAGGGCTCGCGCGCGAGCGGATGCATTTCGTAGAGGCGGACCTCGCGAAACCGTTTCAAGTGACGCTGCCCGCAGTGGAAACGGTTATTCATCTGGCGCAGGCGAATGTGTCCTTTCCTTCGCATGCGGAGGAACTGCTGGCGGTGAATTGCGGTAGCGCCGCAGCTCTTGCGGCGCATGCGCAGCGGTGTGGCGCGGGGCGGGTCATCTACGCTTCATCAGGCACCGTCTATGGTTTTTCGTCAGGGCTTCTCGCAGAGGATCATCTGCTGGATGGAGCCGGTTACTACGCGCAGACGAAGATTGCCGCGGAAAGATTACTGAGTGAATTCCGCGCTCACTTGCCAGTGGACCTGCTTCGGATATTTACACCCTACGGCACGGGTCAGGCGGACCCCCGGCTCATTCCTGACATTATTTCCCGGGTCAGGGAGGGACGACCTGTAACTGTTCGCGCTAACGGGATGCCGGCGCTGACCCCGATCCATGTTTCGGATGTCGTTAGAGTAATCATGGCAAGGCTGAGAGCAATGGATGGACTGACGATGAATGTCGCCGGTGCTGAATCGACCGGCATCCGGGGCATCGCTGAATGCGCGGGCCGGTTATTGGAGCGCGAGCCCGTGTTTGAATTGAATCCGTCCCCGTTGGATGGAGGTATGGCAGCGGACTCCTCTTTGATGACCGCATGTACTGGCGTGCATCCGCTTTCCTTGAAAGACGGACTGTCCCGTCTCCTCGCGGGCGACTCAACCCCCTCACGATAGCTTATCATGTGCGGTATTGCAGGTGTTCTGCATTTCGACGGCGCCCCCGCCTCACCAGCGGTAATTAGCCGCATGACGGACATCATTGCGCACCGTGGTCCGGACGGAGAGGGGCAATTTGTGGACGGATGTTTGGGACTCGGTCACCGAAGGCTCTCGATCATTGATTTGTCCCCCGCGGGCCGTCAGCCCATGATGACTGCTGACGGAAGATACGTCATCACCTTCAACGGCGAGATCTACAACTTTCAGGAATTGCGGATCGAACTGGAGGCAAACGGCTGGGAATTTCACAGCCGGACTGATACGGAAGTGCTCCTCAAAGGTTATGCCCACTGGGGCAGGGACGTTCTAAACCGTCTCAACGGCATGTTTGCCTTTGCCTTGTGGGACCGCCGGGAACGAACCCTTGTGCTGGCGCGTGACCGCTACGGCATCAAGCCGTTGTATTACGGTCAGTTCGGCGACGCTTTCCTTTTTGCCTCGGAAGTGAAGGCCATGCGGGAGCATCCTGATTTCCGCCGTGGTCTCGACCGGGAGGCGCTTCTTGAATATTTTACTTTTCAGAATCTGTTTACGGACCGCACGCTGTTCGAAAACGTCCGGCTGTTGCCCGCAGGATGTTTCCTGACAATCAAAGCGGACGGTTCATCTGCTCCCTCACTACACCGCTATTGGGATTACCGCTTTGTGGAGTCCGAACCGGAGACGGCGGATGACGAAGCACTCATTGAAGAATTGGATCGCCTCTTCCGCCAGGCGGTGACACGGCAATTGGTGAGCGACGTGGAGGTGGGCTCCTATCTCAGCGGCGGTATGGATTCGGGGTCCATCACGGCAATTGCGGCCGGGCAGATCCCCTGCCTGCGGACATTTACCTGCGGCTTCGACATGAGTTCCGCATCTGGCATTGAACTGTCCTATGACGAGCGCCCGCAGGCAGAGCACATGTCCTATGCGTTCAAGACCGAGCACTATGAGATGGTGTTGAAGGCGGGCGATATGGAACGGGTAATGCAGCGCCTTGCATGGCACATTGAGACGCCCCGTGTGGGACAGAGTTATCCGAACTTCTACGCCGCTCACCTTGCGGGCAAATTTGTGAAGGTTTGCCTTAGCGGCAGCGGAGGTGACGAACTGTTCGGAGGCTATCCCTGGCGTTATTACCGTGCCGCTGTCAATTCCAGCTTCGAGGATTATATCGACAAATACTACGGGTACTGGCAGCGGCTCATTCCCAATGAGCAGATTCAGCAGGTCTTTGCTCCTGTGTGGAACGGCGTGAAACATGTCTCCACGCGCGACATTTTCCGCGACGTCTTCACCACCCGTGCCAGTCAGTTCACGCGTCCGGAGGATTACATCAACCATTCCCTTTACCTCGAGGCCAAAACTTTTCTGCATGGCCTGCTGGTCGTGGAGGACAAACTGAGCATGGCGCACAGCCTGGAAACACGGGTGCCATTTCTCGATAATGACCTTGTGGATTTTGCGATGCGCCTGCCGGTGCGGCTTAAGCTGCGCAATTTGGGCGAAGTCACGCGTCTCAATGAAAATGAGCGCGGAGACAAAACGACAAAGTATTTTCAGCGCACGAATGACGGCAAACTCGCGCTGCGTCAGGTTATGGCCCGGCACATTCCAAAGTCCATCACCGAAGGTGAGAAGCAGGGATTCTCCGCGCCGGACGCAAGCTGGTTCAGGGGCGAGAGCATCGACTACGTCCGAAGAGAAATTCTCGACCCGCGCGCCGAAATTTACAGTTACCTCGACCGCGGCATGGTCGAGTCGCTCGTCTCAGAGCATTTGGAGGGGCGCGAAAACCGGAGGTTGCTGATTTGGTCTCTTCTCAGCGTGGAATGCTGGCTTCGTCGTTTCCTCAAAGATTGAAGAGCCTGCGAATGATTTTGACATGCGCGTTTTTTTGGGATTGAGCGAAATCGCCGGATACTACCGGGGGCTGCATCACAGTCTGCGGGAGATAGGAGTGGACAGCGTCTATGGTTGCGGAGGGCATCCCTTTGGATATGCTGATGCAGGCATCGACCTCCAGCCCTGGCCAGTTCGTTTATTCCAGAAGGTGGACGGGATGAGGTTGCGTGCGTCGCGTTCCTCCAGGTTCAGGAGAGCGATTATCAAGGCGCTTCATTTGTTCTGCCGCGTTCCACTGCTGCTGTGGGCGCTGCTCAAATGTGATGTCTTCGTTTTTGGCTTTGGCTCCTGTTTCTTCATGCCGCGCGAGTTGCGGCTCTTTCGGCTTCTCGGAAAACGCACCATCCACGTCTTCCACGGATCAGACAATCGCCCGCGCTATATGGATGGCGGGGTCATCCAGCCGGAGGTGCTGCACGACGCGGCGGCCGTCCTTCGCAATCATCGCCAGCAGCACCGGCGGATAAAATGGATCGAGAAGTATTCAAGCTGCCTTGTGTCTCATCCGGCTACTGCGCAGTATTTCCAGCGTCCATATGTGAATTGGCTGCTTGCCACGGGGATTCCGTTTACCGGTGAAGGCATTCAGATAGAAGGACGCGAATCTGCACCGGGCAGTCCGGTTGTTATCCTGCACTGTCCTTCGCATCCCGCTCTGAAAGGCACCGCATATATTCGCGGGATGATCGGTCGTCTCAAAGCAGAAGGCCACCTCATCGATTTCCGGGAAATCATCAACCGCCCTAACGCCGAGGTGCTGCAGGAACTCAAAAATTGTGACTTCGTGATCGACCAGGCGTATGCGGACTATCCCATGGCGGGTTTCGCAACGGAGGCGGCGCATTTCGGCAAGCCCGCTGTCGTTGGTGGATACGCTCAGAAGATTTGCGGTGAAATCGAGCAAGCCAATGGTCTCGTTTGTGACCTCTATTGTCTCCCGGAGGATATGGAAGGTGTCATCCGGCGTCTCATAACGGATCCAGAATACCGGCGTCAGTGCGGACTGAAAGCCAAGGCGTTTGTGGAGTCGGCATGGAGCCGGCGCACGGTTGCTCAAAACTGGCTTCGGTTGTTGAAGGGAGAGGTTCCGGATGAATGGTTTGTGAGGCCTGAACAGACAGCCTACATTCACGGATGTGGACTGCCGGAGAACGGGCTGAAAGAGGGTGCGGCGTTTTTCCTTCGCCACGGTGACGGTTTGAAGATTTTGTTCCTGGAACACAGACCCGACCTGCAAGCCGGTGTCGTGGCGCTGGCCGGCGATCTTGCCGCGTGAACATCGTTCGACAAATATCATGCAAACCCTTAACAGCATTCTCGTCTGCCCGGTCTGCCGCAGTCCTGAACTGAAGTCCAGCCCGCCGGAGTGCCCGGCCTGCGGACGTCATTATGCACTCGAGCGCGGGCACCTCAACCTGACACCAGTGCCGCCTCCGGATGCGGATGTTTTGGAGAAATGGGACCTTTGGGAAAAACTCCAGGCTAACGGCCTTTTCTCCTACGAGAGTGCTCCGGAGGAAAATTTGTGTGTCGGTGACCGTCCGGACGCGATGGCGTATGCCGGATTTTGCCGGCTGGACGGATGCCTTACACTCGATGTCGGTTGCGGCCCGCAAAAACTGCCGAGCTATGGGGCCGGACAGGGCGACCGCTTCGTCGGCATTGATCCTCTGCCCGGCGCGACGGACCGGAGTTTCCATTTCGTCCAGGCCATTGCCGAGTATCTCCCTTTCCGGGACGGAACTTTCGACCGAATCCTGTTTGGAACTTCCCTTGACCATTTCTTGAATCCGCAGCGTGCCTTGCGTGAGGCCAGGCGTGCGCTGAAGCCGGACGGTTGGGTGTGTATTTGGTACGGGTCGGATGATGCGCCGCCGCAGTCCGCCGCCACTGCCCCGGCAGTCAGCAAATTCCGCAAGGCTGTGGTGGCGTGGAGGACCGGCGGGCTTAAGGAAGTGTGGAAGCGCGTCCGGCGGAAACTGGGGATGGCTCCTCCGCCAATCACTGCACAGTTGGAAGTGCCCCAGGGCGCGGTGGATCACTATCACTTTTTCCATGTGGACACGGAACATCTGGAGACATGGCTTAAAGAAGCCGGTTTCCGCGTCGAAAACGTTTCGCGGGAGGGCGGGGGAGGGAACGTGTTTGTCCGAGCCGTGCCGGCCTGAGCCGGACGCCGCGATTTCATGGTCCGACGCTTTTTCAAAGACTCTGCGGTTTACGCACTGGCGAACATCACCGCGCGGGGGTTGTCGCTGTTTTTTGTTCCGTACTACGTACGTGTCCTTTCGGAGGAAGAAATCGGAACGCTGGATTTGATCCTTGCGTGGAGCGGATTCGCGACCGTAATCACTGGTCTCGAAATTGCCATTGGTCTGGCGCGGGGATATGCTGAGCAGAAGGACGACGCCGCCCGGCGGGAAGTTGCTTCCACGGCATTTTGGTTCAGCCTGACGGTTTACGGGCTTTTCTTTATCGTGGCGGCTGCCGCAGCAAGGCCGATCGCCGCCGTCCTGTTTGGAGATGCCTCACATGCCGCGGCGGTGACGGCCTCAGCGGCGTCTGTGACCGGTGCCGGGATATTTGTCATCATCTCCCAGCAACTCCGCTACATGATGAAATCGGGGCTGTTTGCCCTGCTCAGCCTCCTCAGCGCCGTCACCGGACTCGTTTCGACTGTATGTTATGTATCCTGGCTGCGGATGGGGATCGCCGGGGTTTTGCTGGGCACACTTACGGGAGTAGTTGCTGCCGGGATTCCCGCATGGTACCTGACGCGGGGTATGTTCGCCTTTACTTTCAGCCGTTCGCGCTGCATTCAACTGCTCAAGTTCTCCCTGCCTCTGGTGCCCTCAAGCGTCGCGGTGATTCTCACCGCCCAGATCAGCCGGCTGTCGATCGATCATTTCCTGACGCGTGATGCGGTCGGGATTTACGGCATTGCGGCCCGGATTGGAAGCATGATCACCCTTGTCATGACGGGTTTTCAAAATGCTCTCGCCCCTCTGGTTTTTGCCCGGCATGCAGAAAAGGATACGCCCGGCGACCTTGCCAAAATCTTCCGGATTTTTGCCGTGGCGGCGCTGGCCGGAACAGCCGGCTTTATCCTGTTTTCCCGCGAAGTATTGCACGTGATGACCACACCGGACTATGCAGGGGCCTTGCCGGCGGTGATGATTCTTGCGCCCTCCGCCCTGCTCGCTCAGATGTATGTCTTTGCACCCGGCGCATGGATTGCCAAGCGAACGTGGTGGATCACGGGTGTGAATGTTTGTGCCGCAGTGTTGAGCGTAGGGTTGAACTGGACGCTGATCCCCGTCGCCGGACTTCAGGGGGCCGCGTGGGCCAGTCTTGCAAGTGCGCTGGTTTCGTTTGCGCTCAACATGCTTATCAGCCAGCGGCTCTATCCGGTGCCTCACCACTGGGGCCGGATGGCGGTGGCGTTCGGAGGCACTGCGCTGTGCGTCGCCTGCGGCCTGAGTTTCGGAGGCGTTGCGCCGTGGACCGGCATGGTCGCGCGGCTTGTGGCTTTGGCGGCGGCCATTCTCTGGATCTGGCGCATTCTGGGTCTGCCTCTGCGACTGCGACCGGTTGATCCGGCTCCCGTCTCTTGAGTTAGAAATATCAAAGTCAAACCCTCGTCGGGGAGGTCAAACCACTTAGGCACCAAAATGAAAAAATCGGATTTTTTGCTCCAGCTCGACAACATCATTGAAGCACCGCCTGGATCATTGAAGGGCACAGAGAAACTTACGGATATTTCCGCTTGGGATTCTCTCGCGGTGCTGGGGTTTATTGCAATGGTTGATGAGAAATTTAAGGTTCAGCTTGCGGGAAAAGACATCGCCGCCTGTGAAACGGTAGCGGATATTGCCGGTTTGCTGGGGGATCGCATCACCCCGTGATGACATTGCCTTTAGTCCGGGAATTTGCATGACGCACCCTTATAGTCTGGCCGGCACGCGCATCCTGGTAACCGGAGCCTCAAGCGGTCTGGGGCGAGCCACGGCCGTCCTGGCCAGTCGCATGGGCGCGCAGCTTATCATCATCGGGCGGGATGCCGCGCGCCTGGAACAAACCCTTGCTCAGCTTGAGGGTGATGGGCACCGTGCTGAACGGCGTGACCTCCGGGATACCGCCGGCATCCCGGAATGGCTTGCGCGGCTCGCTTCAGATATCGGACCGCTCAATGGTCTTGCACATGCTGCCGGAATCCAAATCGTTCGTCCGCTGCGGTCATTGGATGAGTCGGTGCTCAACGAGACTATGGCGGTAAACTTGAACACCGCGCTGGCCCTAACCAAAGGCTTCCGTCAAAAATCCGTTTGTGCACAGGGCGGGAGCATCGTCCTCTTTTCGTCTGTGATGGGTCTCACGGGGCAGCCGGGGCAGGCTGCTTATTCTGCAAGCAAGGGCGCCCTAATCGGGATGTGCCGTTCGCTGGCGCTGGAACTCGCGAGGGAGAAAATCCGAATCAACTGTGTGGCGCCCGGGCTCGTCAATTCGGGAATGGGTGAACGTCTGCGGGAGACGCTTCCAGCAGCACAATTCGAGGCGGCCGCCGCCATGCATCCGCTGGGGCAGGGCACTGCGGAAGACGTGGCTGGTGCCGTGGTTTTTCTGCTTTCAGGGGCTTCGGCATGGATAACGGGCACCACCCTGGCTGTGGACGGCGGGTACACCGCCCATTGATTTATGAACGCAAGGATTGCCGCTATCGATTTCCATCTGCCCGGGCACGTTCTTACCAGTGCGGGCCTCGCGGAGGAATTCCCGGGATGGACCGTGGATAAAATCCAGAGCAAGACCGGAATCGAGGAACGCCGTATCGCCGCTGGCAATGAATTTGCTTCGGATCTTGCCGTGCAAGCAGCAGAGAAGCTTTTTGCGCAAGGGAGCCCGCGCGAATCCGTCGATACGCTGCTTTATTGCACACAGTCTCCCGATTATTTTCTGCCGACGACCGCCTGTATTCTGCAGGACCGGTTGAAATTGCCCACAGGTATCGCCGCGCTGGACTTTAATCTCGGCTGCTCCGGTTACATCTATGGCCTCGGTCTTGCGAGCGGTCTCATTCAGAGTGGTCAGTCGAAACAGGTGCTTCTGCTCACAGCAGATACCTACAGTAAATTCATTCATCCGGCAGATCGCAGTGTTCGCACTCTTTTTGGCGATGCCGCCGCGGCCACTCTCGTTGTCGCGCATGATGAGCCCGGCGGGCTGGACGGCCCTTTCGTCTACGGCACGGACGGTGCGGGAGCACAAAACCTCATTGTGCCTGCGGGAGGCACGCGCACGCCCCGGCAGGCTCAGCCCGAAGTTATCACGGACGACGCAGGAAACCAGCGTACGGTCAATCACCTCTTCATGGACGGCCCGGAGATATTCAACTTCACCATCCGGGTTGTGCCGGCGACGGTGGAGTCTATTCTAGCCAAATCCGGTCTGAGACTGGAGGAGATTGATCTCTTCGTTTTCCATCAGGCGAATCAATACATGCTGGAACACCTGAGGAAGCGTCTTGGCGTGCCCGCGGAGAAGTTTGTGATCTCCATGCAGAAGTGCGGGAATACGGTATCCTCCACGATTCCAATTGCATTGCGCATGGCTCTCGAATCCGGGCAGTTGCGCGATGGGATGAAAGTTATGCTCCTCGGTTTTGGAGTCGGTTACTCATGGGGTGGCACAGTTTTGAACTGGAATGGTTGAGAAAAAACCGAACGCAGGGTATTCTTTCGCTCGAGTGCAAGCTCACTTTCATGCCGGGTAAACTGAGACTGTTCCGGTTGCTGTTGGGATCGCTCCTTCCCGCTCGTTTGCGCGTGTTCCTGATGCGACGGCGGGGTGCCATCATCGGCCGCGGCGTTTCCCTGGGTCCACTATCGATATTCCAGTGCGGAAAAATTGTTATAGGAGATGGCTGCCGCATTTCCGCCTTTACATATTTCAAAGTGCGGGGCCTGCTGGAATTGGGCGAGGGAGCCAGTGTGGGCCTTTTCTCAAGGATCACCGCTGCGGAGGCAAAGATTGGTCCTGAAACCTCGATTTGCCGGAGTGTCGCGATCACCGGGGCTCGTGCCCGATCGATTCTCACCACAGGCCCCCGCTGTTATATCGGTGATTCGTGTACTGTGGATCTTTACTGCCCGGTGACCCTGGGGGAGGAAGTTGGCATCGGGGGAAACAGCAGGATATACACCCACGGATCATGGCAGTCCGAGCTGGAGGGGTTTCCAATATCGGTGGGCGAAGTGCGCGCCGGGGATTTTTGCTGGATGGGAGCAGAAGTGACAATCTTCGCCGGGGTGGAGGTCGGAGAGTTTGCCACCGTGGGAGGTGGAACCGTCATGCGGCGCCGCGTGCCGCCTTATGCACTGGCTTTTGGGAACCCGGGAAAAGTGGTCCTTCAAAATGGCGACCATATTCAAAACACCGGCGACGACGGGAGGTGGGAACTGTGTCGGCAGATAATCGAGGAATTAGCTGAGCATCAGGAATGGACGGGGTGTAAAGTGGAGAGGGAGTTTTCTGCCGACCACAGCAAAGTTCTGATGGACGGAATGCTGCTGATCCTTCGCCGGCGGGTTGAGCGGTTTGAAAATGCAGGTGCCATCATTTCTTTCGGGCGAATGACGGACGGATTGATTCTGGAGTTCGAAAATGCCGGCGTGGAGTGGTTCGATCTCGACCGGCGAAGATGTTTGCGGGGGGGCACAACGTTGAGCGCCGCGATTCGTTCGGCTTTCAGCAATCACGGTGTGCGATTTCAAACCACTGCCCGCGGGAAAATTGCAGATGCACCGGACACGAAAAGAGGCCGCAAGCCGTCTGCTGCAGGAGCCGAATCAGCGTCGTGAACTACAGCCGCAAACAATACGTTGATTCTCAGGCGACATTGATTGCCGGGCGGAAGATCACGTTGCCGGATGATGTCTCTAACCGGGTATTTCATGAACTCACGCGCGCTGAGGAGGTCCAGTCCGGCCTTGTCGATCAGTGGGGTAACTGGGAGTGGACATTTAGCCGGGCTCAACGGGAAGGAAAAATTTATCGTCCGTGGCTTGATGAGGAGTTGCAATCTATTGCTCTAGGAATCCCTGAGATTCCACGATGGCCTCAGGGAAAAAAGTGGGCGTTGTGCCTGACACACGATGTAGATCTTGTGTCGCAATGGGATACGGGGTTAAAAGCATGGAGAAGGGTCCGAAACGAGCTCGCGAAACCGCGAAATGTCGTCCGGCTGGCAAACACCAGTGCCCGCGCCGTGGTGCGAACGCTGCAAACTCCGCTGCGCCGCGGAGACGATCCGTTGTGGTGCTATGAACGCTGGATGGAGGCGGAGAGCGCATTCGGATTTAGATCCTCTTTTCTTTTTTCCCCTTCGCGAACCGCCCGGCGGCATCCTTACGATACCTATTTTCGCCATGATGACCGGGTTAAGTTCGATGGAAATTATATAAGCGTGCGCGGCATGATTTCCGCAATGGCCACCCGCGGATGGGACGTTGGCATACATGGCAGCTATCACAGCTGCACGGATGCGGCTTTGCTTGAACAGCAGCGAAAAGAGCTCGAGGATGCGGCGGGACGTCACGTCGTGAGCACACGTCAGCATTTCCTGCATTATCATTCGAACCGCACGCCTCAGGTTCACGCGGCCGCCGGTATTGCAGTGGATTCCACCCTGGGGTTCAATGGGCTTATCGGGTTTCGGGCCGGAACCGGCTTTCCGTGGTGGAATTGGGACCATTCCCGCAATTGCAGTTCTCCCGTCCTGCAGGTGCCGCTTCACATCATGGACACCGGATTATTCAACCCCACCTCACTAGCTTACGACGAGGCATTGGCGACAACGCATTCTCTCGAGATCATGGATCGTGTCCAGGCGGCCGGGGGGTGCCTGACTCTGAACTGGCATCCAAATCTTATCATCGTGCCCGCGGTGTGGAACACCTACAAAACTCTCCTTAAAGCAGCTGCTGAACGCGATCCCTGGTGCGGCACACTGCGTGACATACACGCGCACAGGCTCGAACTGGAGAAGAGCCTCGTTTCGTAAGACAGTGCCAGTTCGGTCCGGGATTCGAAAAAAATGAAGCCGAAGCTCTTCATAGTCTCCTTTTCATTTCTCGCGGTGGATTCCCGTGTTTTGCGCCAGATCCGGTCATTGGCGCCGCATTTCGACATTACGGTCGCCGGTTTTGGCGGGAATCCGTCTCCGCAGGTGCCGGGCGTTCAGTTTAGATTCGTCGAACTGAAGCGGCAGAGGGGAACGATGGGCAAACTGTTGCGCGTGGCCTCCTATCCCTTCGGAGCCATATTCCGCGGGGCCGACTTTTGGCCATGGAGCTTAACTTCAGAATACCGGGATGCACGGTTGGCGCTCTTTTCGGAGCAGTATGATTTGGTCCTGTGCAACGATTTGAACACGGTGTTTCTGGGCGTGGAGGCGCTTCAGGAAAAGGGGATTCCCTTTGTAGCTGACTACCATGAATACTCTTCGAGGGAGGCTACGGAAAAGCTTGAATTCCGTCTTTTGAAGGCTCCGCACGCCCATCGTTGTCTTAAGCGGCTGGGTCCCCTTGCCGCCGGTTCCATTACCGTGAACCAGCCGTTTGCCGATGCTTTCCAAAACGACTATGGATTTCCAGCCATCGTTGTTCTGAATGCTCCGGAACTCCGTCCCCTGCCGTCCCGTGCGAATGGTACTGCGGGTCAGATCCACCTGATTCACCACGGAGTAGCGGGTCCTAACCGGAACATTGAAGTGATGATTCGGGCGATGGCAAAAGTCAGAGAGGAATTCGTGCTGCATCTTATGCTGGTGACCACTCCTGAATGCCTTGCGCAACTGAAGGAGGAGGCAAAACTGAATGCGCCCGGCCGGGTGATCTTTGAAGAGCCCGTGCCGCCCGCGGAGGTGGCGGCGCGTGTCAGCCATTTCGATGTGGGATTGCTTCTGCTTGAGAATCACAGCTTCAATAATCGATGTGCCCTTCCCAACAAGGTGTTTGAATACGTGCACGGGGGTTTGGGTGTGTGTTCAACCCGCTCTCCGGCGATGGAAACGTTTATCCAGAGCCACACGAACGGCTGGCTGATCGATGAAGTGAGCACCAACGCCCTGGCGGATTGTCTCAACAGCCTCACCCGCGCAGACATCGAAGAAAAAAAAGCAGCTTCCCTGCGTGCGCGGGAATCAGTGCACGCGCATGGTGAAACGGCCAAAATGGTCAAGATGCTGACGGAAATCGCGGGCCGGAGTGCGGGGCAGTTTTAAAAGGACCTTTTTATATGTGCGGGATCACGGGCATCCTTTGCAGGGAGGCATCGCCGGCGGTGTTTGAAAAGTTCGTCCGCGCGACGGACATCATCAGGCACCGGGGCCCGGACGACGAAGGTTTCGTCTGGCTGCCGGCTGCGGGCGAGCCGCTTGCCTTTGGCGGCGCGGATACCGTGCCGGAGTTGACGCTTCCCCGAAGCAATGAAATTCCCGGTCAGCGGGGAACGGGTATTCTGTTGGGGCATCGGCGTCTCTCCATCCTGGACACAACTGCGGCCGGCCATCAGCCCATGGCGGCGGCCGGGGGGAAAGTATGGATCGTTTTCAACGGTGAGGTTTATAATTTCAAAGAGCTTCGGGCGGAATTGGCTGACGGGTTTGAATTTCATACCGGCAGCGATACCGAGGTGATTTTGGCGGCCTGGTTGAAGTGGGGCCGGGACATGCTGCCACGGCTTACCGGCATGTTCGCTTTTGCGATTGCGGATTTCCGCGATGCAAACCGTCCGTTGCTTTTGCTGGCCCGCGATCCGTTCGGCATTAAGCCGCTCTACTGGGCGGAGACCGGAGAGGGGTTTGCCTTTGCCTCCGAAATAAAATCTCTGCTCACTCTTGGGGTGCCGGCGGATGTCGATGCGGGCCGGCTATATACCTGGTTCAGTCAGGGCTGCACCGACTTCGGCGCCGGATCGCTTTTTGCCGGAGTAAAGCAAGTGGCCGCGGGCCAGTGGCTGGAAATCCGGATGTCCGGCGGCAGGCGCGAAACATCCGGTGGACGCTATTGGAATCCGGAATGGCGACACACACAAAGGATTGATCGCACAGGGGCGGCGCAGGAATTGCGCCGGCTCTTCCTGGATAACATCCGGCTGCACCTGCGCAGTGACGTTCCCGTGGGCGCGGCGCTTTCAGGCGGTATCGATTCCTCCTCCATCGTTTGCGGCATCCGTGAAGTGGAGTGCGATGCGAAGATTCGCACATTCAGTTATCTTTCCGAAGAGGAGGAAAGAAGCGAGGAGAAGTGGATGGATATCGTGGCCGCACGCGCCGGTGCCGAGCCGCACAAGACACGACCATGCTCGAAGGATTTGATAAGCTGCATCAGTAAGCTCATGGAAGCTCACGACGAACCGTTTGGTTCCGCGGGAATTTTTGCGCAATACTGTGTTTTCAAACTGGCGCGGGAGAACGGAATCAAGGTGATGCTCGATGGTCAGGGGGCGGATGAAATTCTTGGCGGTTACCGTGGATATGCCTCGCTGCGACTCGCCAGCATGATCCGCAGGGGCCGATGGATCCGGGGTTCGGTGTTCTTGAACCGGTCTCGTCTTGCGGTGGGCGGAGGCGGCTGGCCTGTCCTGACGACCGCTGTCCGGGTTTTGCTTCCCGGTCGCGTGGCATGGCGCATGAAAAAGAAATCCGGACGCGGCGGTCCCGCCGCCTGTTTTCGGGACGAGTGGTTTGCCGCGCGGGGTATTCACGGGCCGGACATGCCTCCGCGCGGGAAGGGAAGCGATCGTCTCCGCGAAGGGCTTTGGTATTCCACGCTTGTGAACAGTCTGCCGATGCTGTTGCGCTATGAAGACAGGAACAGCATGGCGCACTCTGTGGAAAGCCGCGTGCCCTTTCTCACCACAGGTCTTGTGGAGTTCATTCTGTCGCTGCCGGAGGAGTACATCATTGGCGACGATGGCGCATCGAAGAGCATCTTCCGCGAAGCCATGCGGGGCTTGACGCCGGATGCTGTACTGGACCGCCGTGACAAGCTGGGGTTTGACACACCGGAAAGGAGCTGGCTGATGGAACCGGAGGCCAGGAAATGGGCGGCGGGTCTTCTCGAGAGCGATGCCGCAGGGTCTCTTGAGTTCCTGAATATGGACCGCGTCCGCCGGGAATGGGGGGAGGCAGCCGCCGGAACTGCGCGTTCCCCGTCGTGGCTGTGGCGTGTTCTCAATTTGATCCTTTGGGTGCAAACCCGCGGAGTTCGCTCCTGACATATTCCACGGACTGCATGGCAAAGGCCCGTATTCTCATCGGTTCCGCCTCGTTTGACGAGCGAAGCAATTATCAGGAAGTGGTATTTGCCAAAGCGCTGACACGGCTTGGATATGATGTGCTTGTGGTTTCGGCGATTGTGAAGTCAGGCCCCGGGGAGACCGGGCCGCGCGGTTATCGTATCGCAAAAGTGGAAAAGTACATTCGGATACGCGACACTTTTTTTGCCTGCCGTGGACTGGATCGAATCGTGGCGGACTTCAAGCCTGACGCGGCGTTCCTCCTCGCGCCAAACCACGGACTGCCTTATGCGCTGCTGGAACATTTGCCGGCGGCCTGTAAAGTGGTTCCCTATTTCGGTGATCTGCGTGAGTCTCACGTGATCAAAGGTGGAAAGTGGCTCAGCCGGCGGGGAAACCCGGTTATCAAACGCTTTCTGAAAGATCGCTGGTATCGTGCGCTTTTGCACCGGGCGGACTTGATTGTTCCATGCACCAATGAAACGCAGCGGATTCTCGAAGAAGTGGATGCCGAAAGTCTCCGGGGGAAGGTCCTGATGCGCAGTCTGGCGGTCGATCCCAGTGATTTCTTTTATGATCCCTCCCTGCGCTCACCGAATGACGGATTGAGAACGATCATCACGGTAACTCGAATCGATCCGCTCAAGCCTGTCAAGGAATGGACGGCTCCGGTCCTCGCATGGCTCCGTCAAAATCCAGGCTGGCGGTACGTCCTTGGGGGGCTTCCTCCGGGGACCGAGGGTGCGCGGCTCAAAGCGGAATTGGAGGCGCCGGATTTGGGCGACCGGTTTCGTCTTTTAGGACGGCTTACGGCAGAGGAAATCAACCGGCTCTACAACAACGCCGACCTGGCGATTTGGTTTCTGGCCGCCATCGGCATTCAGCAGTCCATGATTACCGGCCTGCCGGTGCTCCTTCCCGCCCATAATGCTCTGGATCATCTGGTGAATCCAGGAGTGAATGGTCTTTATTATTCATCGTCCGGCGACATTCCTTCGCGCCTGAGTGAAGCAGCGGCCATCTCATGGGACAGAGCGGCGGTGGCAAAACGCAACGAAGGTCTGTCCGCCAACGTCCTTCTGAAATCCGTCCTGGACCGCATTGGTATTCCGTGATGAAACGTCTGTACCACCAATCTATTCGGGGTTTCCATTGGATGTTTTTCCGGCGGCCTCTGCCGGACCGGCTGGGGGTCTATTTCCACACCCTCGATCCTCATGAGCACGATGCGTTTGCGGGCGCGGTGAAATGGATCCGGGCACAGGGGTATTCCTTCGCTTCCCCGCGCGAATTCCTCACTGCGCCTGGCAAGGTCTGCAGCATCAGCTTCGACGATAATTTCAAGGCGTGGCATGACGCGATGCCACTTTTTGACCGGCTCGGTATTCGCGCAGCATTTTTTACGAACACCAGTGTACTCAGGGGCGAATGCGATGATGCGGAACTCAGCAGATACCGGAATGTAATCCGCTATCCTCACAAACTTGAAACGTTGTCGCGCGGGGACATCAGGGAGATGCACGCCGCGGGACACTGGTTTGGTGCCCATACCCACAGTCACGTGGCCCTCTCCCAAGTGGATTCGCAGGTGGCTGAAGAGGAATTGAGACGAAACCGTGAAATCCTGGAGGATATTACCGGCGAATCCATCACTGACCTCGCGTTTCCATTTGGGCATCCCCGGCACTTTTCAGCATCAGTAAAAGATCTGGCAGTGCGGATGGGCTTTAAGACGATCTGGTGGGCCACAGCGGGAATGCTTCATCGTCAAATCGATCCTCTCGCCGTTCACCGGACTCAGTGGCTTCTTAGCCAGAGCCAGGAAATAAACGTGAAGAATATGCACGTGGACGGGCGGCTTTTTGTGGCGCTTACGGGGCGCAGCCCAGTGGGCTGAGAAATCATGTGTGGCATCGCGGGAATCATAGTGCAGCGGCCTCAGCCGCTCCGGCAATGGCTTGAGGCATCCGCCGGGGCCATGAGCCATCGCGGTCCGGATGACTGGGGCTTCCTGTGGAGTGACGGAAAAACGCTGAGCACCGGGCGCAGCGTGGAGGATTCGGCAGCATCCATTCTTGGCTTTGCTCACCGGCGGCTTTCGATTCTTGATTTGTCGGAGCGGGGACGCCAGCCCATGGTCACGTCCGATGGACGGACGGCCATTTGTTATAACGGAGAGGTTTACAACTATCGTGAACTGCGGGGAGAAGCAGAGTCCGGAGGTGCCGTCTTCCATACCGGCACGGACACGGAGGTGATCCTCCACCTGCTTAAACAACGCGGGGTCGAGTCTGTGCCCGCGTTTCGCGGCATGTTCGGGTTTGGGTTCGTGGATCTGGACCGGCAAAAAGTCCTCCTGGTGCGGGATTTTTTTGGAATCAAACCACTTTACTACACGGTTTGGGAGGGAGGGATTGCCTTCGCTTCAGAGATGCGGGCACTGCTGGCGCTGCCGCAGGTGGATCGTTCCCTGGACCCGCAGGTTCTTTATAATTTTCTGCGCTTCAGCGTCGCCGATGATGGGCGCAGCACGCTTTACCGCGGCATTCGTCAGGTGAAGCCCGGGCACTTTTTGGAGATCGACCTTCGAAATCCTTCCGATCACAAAGAGCATTGCTATTGGCAACTCGAACTGAAAGAGCCTCAGCGCCTGTCCTTCAGCGAAGCCGCAGAGGGGCTGCGGGAAAGGTTCGTGCAAAGCGTGCGTCTGCACTTGCGCAGCGACGTCCCCGTTGGAGCGGCGCTTTCCGGCGGAGTGGATTCATCCGCCATTGTCGCCTGCATGCGAAAACTGGAGCCGGAGGCGGAGATTCACACATTCAGTTATACGCCCCGGGGGCATTCGTTCAGCGAAGAGAAATGGGCCCGTCTGGCTGCGGAGAGTGCAGGAGCCCGTCAGCATTTCGTGGACTTTACCGCCGCCGAACTGACTCAGGATCTCGACCGGCTCCTTAAGACTCAGGAGGAACCTGTCGGCTCCACCAGCATTTATGCGCAGGCCCGCATTTTTAGACGCGCCCGCGAAGAGGGCGTGATCGTCATGCTCGATGGACAGGGCGGGGATGAAATCCTTGCGGGTTATCCCATGTATTTCGGAGCGAAATTGGCGGGCATGGTCCGGCGCGGGGAGTGGGGCCGGCTTTGGAACCTTTGGCGGAACCGGTCCCATGCGGGCGGCGGTCACAGGAGTGCGTGGTTTATGGCAGCGGGACACTTGCTTCCCGGCTGGATTGAGAGAGCCGGACGAAAGCTTGTCAGGAAGGAGTTGTTCCCCCCGTGGCTCAACCGGCAGTGGTTCAAAGACCAAAAGATCACGCCTGGCCGTATGGAACGGAGACTGGACCGCACGGGCGTGCGGGGCGTCCTCGTAGAGACGCTCACGCGAACCATCCTTCCGCAGCTTTTGCACTTCGAGGACAGGAACTCCATGGCGTACTCCGTCGAGAGCCGTGTCCCGTTTCTGGATGTCGATTTTGCTGAATTTGCTCTCTCGCTTCCGGAGGAATATCTCCTCGGTGACGACGGCATCACCAAGAAGGTGTTTAAAGAGGCCATGCGGGGTTTGGTTCCCGGCGGAATTCTCGACCGCAGGGACAAGGTCGGATTTCACACTCCCGGCTCCCTTTCGCTGATTGAGAGCCGTCCGTGGGTTGAGGAGATCGTGAACAATATTCCTGACACTGCGAAGCAATATGTGAATCCGGCCGGGCTGAAAATGCAGTGGGGCCGAACGCTTGCCGGGAAAACCGGGAACGACCACGGTTTTTGGAGGGCGCTTTGTTTTCTCCGGTGGATGCAACTCAGGAACGACCCCGCATGAGCGAACCCGTCGAAATTCCCCCGCTTGATGCTGCGCTTACGCGTGCGGACTGCCTGCGTCTCGTCGCGGGGCTGGAAGCCAACCCGCCCGCCCATCTGCGTCCTGTCACGCTGGCGGTCCTGGCCACTTTTACCGCCGACCTCCTGCGGCCGTGGCTCGTGGTGGAGTGCGCCCGCCGCGGGATCGCGTTAAAATGGCGCTCAACTCCTTACGGTCAGGTGGAACAACAGATCATCGATCCGGCCAGTGAGTTGTACGCGGCAAACCCCGAAGCGATTATCATCCTGCTGCGCCTGGCAGATCTGGCACCCGCGGCGGACGGGCGGTTTTTAAGCCTTGACGTCAACCAGGCTGGTGAAGAGCGTGGACGCCTGACGCAGTGGATGGCGCAGCAGTTGCAAACATTGCGATCCCGCACAGGAGCGGTGATCATGGTGAGCAATTTCACGCCTCCGGAAGTCGCGGCGGCGGGTTTGGCGGATGGTTCGCTGATCCACAGTCAGGCCGGGTGGGTTCACAGTGTCAATCTTGCAATGGCTGAGGTCTGCGCCGCAGTGCCGCGCACGAGCGTCCTCGACGTCGCACGGATTGCGGTCGAAACCGGCATGCATCGATGGCGCGATGACCGGCTGGCCTTCATGGCAAAGGCTCCTCTAAGCGGCGAGGCGCTCGCGGCTCTCGCGCGACTGAGTGCCCGCTCTCTGCGGGCCGCCGCCGTTCCTCCAAAGAAATGTCTGGTCCTCGACATGGACAACACGCTCTGGGGAGGTGTGGTGGGCGAGGCCGGCATCGAGGGAATTGCTCTCGGTCCCGACTATCCCGGAAATGTCTTCATGGAATTTCAGCGCCGCATTCTCAGCCTGAGGGATCGCGGAGTGCTTCTGGCCGCCGCCAGCAAGAACAATCCCGCCGATGTGGAGGCAGTGTTTGCGGAACATCCGTCCTGCCTGCTGCGCCGTGAGCATTTCTCCGCCTTTGAAGTCCACTGGGAAGACAAGGCTGTCAGCCTGCGGCGCGTTGCCAGGGCTCTGAACATCGGACTCGATGCTCTCGTGTTTTTTGACGACAATCCGGTGGAACGCGCATGGGTCCGCGAACAATTGCCCGCAGTGACGGTCATCGAAGCGCCCACTTCACCCATGGGCTACTGGAAGGCTTTGGATGATAGCGGCTGTTTCGACTCTCTAACCCTTACGAATGAGGACCGGCAGCGCGCCGGGATGTACGCGCAGGAGGAACAACGCAAAGCCCTGCAAAGCAGCGCGGGAAGCCTGGAGGATTTTCTGCGCTCCCTTGATTTGGTGCTGACCGTGGGCCGCATCGACGAATCCACTTTGCCGCGCGTGGCGCAGTTGCTTGCGAAGACCAATCAGTTCAATCTTACCACGAGGCGCCACGACGAGGCTGCAATCCGCGAAATGTCCGGCGCGGGAGCCGGACTTTGGGTGCGGGTCCGCGACCGTTTTGGAGATGCCGGCCTGGTGGGTGTGGTCATTGCGGTTCCGGCGGACGCGGGAACCTGGCGAATCGACACCCTGCTGATGAGTTGTCGCGTGATCGGGCGCCGGGTCGAAACGGCCATGCTGGGATTGTTGGAACGCGCCGCGGCGCAGCGCGGAGTGCACTGTCTCCACGGAGAGTTCGTCCCCTCCTTGAAAAATCAGCCCGCTTCCGGTTTCCTTCCGGATCACGGGTTCGTTCCTAATGGAGAATATTGGAAGCTCATGTTCGAAAACCCCCGGGCGTTGCCGGACTATTTCCGCTTCGAGGATCATTCCGGAATTCCGCTTCTCTAACCCATTTTGATTTATGACGATGGAGCAACGCGACGCAAAGATTATTCAAACCGTAACTGCAGCCCTTGGTCTGCCCGGGGACAAAATCAATGACGGGACGAGTGCCGAAACGGTGCCTGCATGGGATTCGGTTACTCACTTAAATCTTGTGCTCGCTCTCGAAGAAGCCTTCGGCACTTCTTTTACACCTGAGGAAACGCTCGGAATGACCAGTGTCGGTGCAATCCGTCGACTCCTGGAAAGCAGGAAGGCTTGAGTTTTGTGAGGTCATTGAACGAGACTCCCAGATTTCAAATCGAGCTCGTCAGTGTTGCTGATGAAGTGGAAGTCTGTGCCTTTTTGGCCAGATCGATTCCCCGTCCCGGAGCTACCCGTGCCATGCCGGACGGATGGCTGGCATGGCGCGCGGCAGGCGCCGCGAGCGCGGGACTTCCGGAAATACCGTCCGGCTGGAAGCTTGTCGCGGAAGGCAAACTGGCGGGGGTGCATCTCATAATGCCTTTTCGTTTAGCCGCCGAAGACGGAGCGGAAGCTGTGACGATTCAAAGTTCCGGATTTTACGTTGACCCGCGCTGGCACGGTCCCGCCTCCGGAGCCCTTTTCCTCAGCCTCGTCAGACTCCGTTCACGTTTTCATTGTTCGGTGAGCACCGCCAACCATGCCGCCAGCGCCGTCTGGAAGGCCTTCCGCGCGCAACCCGAACCAGGAAGCGAAATGGAACGCTGCCTGATGACGCCCCGATTCTCTTTATTGGAGGAGGCTGTCGTTCGTCCGCTGCCGCCGCTTGGCAAGCTTCTGAGGAAATTTTTTCCCCGCCGCCCGGCTCTAGAGCGCAAATTGGCCGCCCTCCGCTCGGGTTTTGGAGCGGCAGTGGCGGCCTCCGGACTGGAAGCGGTGAAGCCTGCCTCGGAACTCCCCTGGCACGGTGCCGGGGCAGTTCCTTCAGAGGCCTTGCTGCGGTGGCGTCTCAGTTCGCCGGCTCCGTGGCAGGAATTGCTGATCCTTCAGACTGATGGAGGCGTGTGTGCGGTCTATTTCACTGCCTCCGCCCGCGGGCACCGCGGTCAAATCGCTGCGGTCGATATTTCTGCGGTCTGGGGGTCTGCATGGGACGAGGATCCGTCGGGAGTGATTTCCATGATTATCGCCGCCGCCCGCAGACATTTTACCCTCGTGACCCTTGGGTTTAGCCCTGTTCCGCTCTCCGTGCAGCAGTTATTCCGCCAGCGGGCGCTTGATGCTCCCAGGCGCTGGTGGGCCACGTCTCCCGCTCAACCGCTTCCGCTTCCGGGATGGAACGGGCTGAACTCCCTTTAATCCTGAATCGGGAAGAGGCTGCTGAATTAGTGGACAAGACGGGGGCTTGTGAATATTCTGAACGCTCGCCCCTCCCCCAGGGTCGAAGTTTCCCCCAAACACCCCCCTCTTTCCACCGTCGATGAACGGAAATGCCCTCATACGCATTCTGGCAACCTTTGGTCTGCTGGTCGCCTCCCTTTGGGTGGCCTTCGATATTTTCACCTCCGGCAGCAATGCTGTGGCCCGCTTTTACATGTACTCCATGGTGGTGGCCGGGGTCTATGGTCTGTTGAATGCCCGCCGCGCCTTTTACGTGCTCGTCTTCCTCACGGGCTACCTTGATTATTTCAAGCGCTTCATGGTTTTCGACAGCGGCCTCAGCCGACTGGATCTCTACTATGTTCTCGGGATCGCTCCCGCCACTCTCGCCGGCATCACAGGCAACATCCTCTACCAGTACTTCAGTGGCAAGCTTCCTGGACGTCCAGGACTTAACAAACTCATCACTTTCTCGGTTATCGCCTGTGGAGTCGCGATGTTTTTCACACTAACTACCGACCAGGGGGGCTTCCGTTCGTTTGGGGATGCTGTGAATGCGACGATCTATTTTCTGCTTCTTTTTATCGTGCCTGTGTTGTTCCGCACACCTGAAGAATTGCGGAAGCTGTTGAAATACCTTGTCATTGTTTACATTCCTGCCATCTGCTACATGCTGGTTCACCATTTTCACGGCATTTTTGACTGGGAAATGGATTATCTGCGGAGCGGACTTACCATCGAGATCAGGCAGTTGATGGAGCGGGTGCTGCGACCGTTTGGGACCATGAATTCGGCTTCGAACGCCTCCATGGTTTTCGCGGGAATTTGGGCATTGTGTCTTTCAGGAATTTGGCGGGCGCCCTCTGCCGCGGGACGCACTTCGCCGTTTGGAATCCGTTTCCTTCTCCTGCCAATGCTCGTCCTCGCCATGTATGCCACCTACAGCCGCGCCGGCTGGGTGTTCGCTTGCGTCGCAGTGCTGGCTGTGCCATTCATGAAGCATCGCCTTCTGACGCTACTTGGCTATGGCCTCGCCGCAGGGGTCATGCTTGTCGTCATTTTTGCCTCACCGTGGCTGCTCAAACACCAAATTCTCAATGCATTCAGCAGCGAGATGATTGGTCACGGCGACGGGGAAACGGTGCAGGCGCTTAACATTTCCACTCTGAATGACCGTTTGCTGGGTTTTGCCAGTTTGGTGGAGGAACCCCGGGCGTGGACACCCTTTGGTGCGCGGATGAGCTCCTATTCTGAAGCTTCCGTCTTTAATGCTGTTCCCACCCATGACATGTTTACGGCCCTTTTGGTGAAGTACGGCTACGTGACTCTGCTCGTCCTGGGAATATTCCTCATGCGGCACCTGTGGAAGCTCCATTCGGTGGTTTACAATGAGAAAGAGCCGCTCGTCAGAGCGATTGGCGCCACTTCACTGGCTATCGCCCTGGCTACTTCTTCGGGGGCTGTGGTAAACGGAGCCCAGTTCGCCACCTATCCGATAAATTTCTTTATTTGGTTCCACTTTTCTGTGGTTACCTCACTGCTGTTTTATGTGAAAGAGAGGGCTGCGGCTGCCGCGGTGCCCGCTGCCGCAGGTGTCGAACCGCCCCCGTGGGCGAGAAATCCCGCGAGGGTCGCTCCACCCCGTCAGGGTCCTCTTCCGGTGCCGGCTCATGCCCGGGCGTGAAAACCCGTGTCTCTGTGTCCGTTGAATTTCCTCGCCTTTTGATAGGCGGTCGCCCATAAAGTGGCGGTGTTATGAAAAAACTTCTCCTGGCCTTGTTGAGAGGTTTTACCGCAGTCTTCGGCGCCAGGGTTGTGGACCAGAGGACAGGCCGCTCTATCGGCAGGGCACTTTTCATTCCCTGGCGCGGAAAACTTCGGGTCATTGGACTCGCAGACAAACGGGTGATCGTCACTTTTGAGAGCCAGCACCGTCTCACCTATTGGAATCAGGCTCTTACTTTTTCCACGCATCCGGAACCGGATTTTCCTCATGAGCGAAAGGTTGACGATTCTCCTGACTCATCAGGCTGAGCCGCTGGTGGAAGCCATGGTTGCATGGTGGCAGAGACATGCTCCGGGGCCGGATATCCTTATTGCCTATGGAGGAACGCGCGAACGCTTCGAGGCGCTCCGTGTTCCTGAAAAGGTTTTTGTCGATGACTCCCGTTTGCGCACGCGGGATCATCAGCGCGAACGGCAGTCTTTCGCGGGCGTATTTTCAGCCGTAAATGGCTGGCTCCGGCATCGGCAGAGCTATCGGCTTATTCACCTGTCCGAGTTCGATTGCATTCCGCTTTGCGGGGACATCTTTGGAAAACTGGAGGCGCGTCTCGCCGCGGAGGACGCGGACATCCTCGGTTGCCGTCTCGAACGGCTGGACGGGACAAACCATCCTCATTATCTTTATCATTCCGCGGATCCATCCTTTGCTCCGTTTCTGAATCAGATATCGATGCGGAAGGACCGCGCCGTTGTCCTCTCCATGCTGGGCTGTGTTTCGTTTTGGAAACGGGGTGCGTTTACCGCTGTGGCGGATGCCGGCGAATCCCCCCCTCTGTATCTCGAAATTGCCATGCCCACGCTGGCGCATCATCTGGGTTTCCGGGTTCGGGGTCTTGGGGACCAGTCTGCATGGGTCCAGCCTGCAGGAAATCTGGCGCCAAAACTGGACGCCCTTCGTGCGGCCGGGGCATGGATGGCGCATCCGGTCAAGGATTTTTGGGAGGAACAACTGCGGACAGGTGCGCGGCCCTGACTTTATGGCTACTTCTCCACCCGCACTGCCGGCGGCAGCGATCGGTTTCAATGTATTCAATGCGGAGACTATCCTCGGCGTCGCGGCGGCAGTCAGCGAAAGCGGACACTCCGTTTACCTGCAGACGTCAGCATCCACGGTTCGCTGCTACGGCGCAGCTGCTTTGGCCGGAATGATAAACGCCCTCATTCCTGCGGAGATCCGGCATCGCGTTGTCCTGCATCTCGACCACTGTGATGCCGATTCCCTTTTTCGCGAATGTCTTGATGCCGGCTGGAAGAGTGTGATGATCGACGCGAGCGCGCGTCCGCTTGCGGAGAACATCCGCCGCACCCGTGAAATCATCGCCATGGCCCGGCCATATCAAGCCTTTGTCGAAGCGGAAATTGGAGTGGTGGGAGGTGAAGAGGACGGTTTTGACTCTTACGCTTCCGCCGAAGTCAAACCGGCGGTGGAGCACGTATTGCAGTTTATTGATGAAACCTGCGCAGATCTCGTCGCCGTCGGTGTGGGTACGAGGCACGGGCATTATGAACAGCCTTGTCAGGTGGATCAGGCATTGCTTGAGTGTGTTCATCACGCCCGCCCGCAGGCGGCGCTCGTCCTCCACGGCGGAAGCGGCATTCCGGAGGAGCAGCTCCGGTTGTCTGTGCAGCGCGGGGGCATTCGCAAAATCAATATCTCCACGGAAATTAAAGATGCGTGGCTGGGCGTCCAGCGACGTCACATCGACGGCTTGCAGCCGCATCAGGTCATCGCGGGGGTGAAATCCGCTGTTTCCGCCGTTCAACAATCAGCCCTGACAAAAATGCATCTGCTCGCATCGTTTTCTGCATGATCCTCGTTCTAAACCTTGGTCTGAAAAGTATCCGCGCCGTCATCTTTGACGGGGAGGGCCGCAAGCGCCGCGTGGCCTCGCGCGCGGTACCGACGTTTTTGAAAACGGGAGAAGTGGAACAGGATCCTGAGGAATGGTGGTCGGCGGCGTTAAGCGTCATGCGTGAAGCCCTTCAAGACCGGGATGTACGGCGTACGGTGCGCGCCGTTACCGTCACCACATCGGCCTGCAATCTCGTATGCGTCAATGGGGAGGGCAAATCGCTGCGGAATGCGATAATCGTCTCCGATACCCGGGCTCGCCGGGAAGCAGCGGAAATTGCGGAGTCCGCTCCGTTCAGGGACCTAACCGCCCGCCGGCCCAATCAGCGCGCAGAGCCGAGTATGGCCATTCCGCGTCTGTTGTGGCTTCGTGAACATGAACCTGAGGTCTTTGCAGCAGCCCGCTGGTTTTACGCCAGCAACGACTTCCTCGTTCATCGATTGACCGGATGTGTCGTCACTGATCCACTCAATGCAGAGAAGGCCGGTTATGATCCGCACGCGGGCGCTTATGCGGAGGAGTTGATGCGATACCTTGAACTTCCGCTTGAGAAGCTGCCGCCGGTCCAGCCACAGCTCAGCACGGCAGGGTATCTCACTGAACAGGTAAAGCGGCTGGCTGGTTTTGGCCCCGGCAGCGGAAATATTCCTGTGATTCTCACCACTTATGATGCCATCTGCGCCGTGTTTGGCAGCGGGGTTGCCGGTCCCGGCCTGGCGTGTGATGTTTCAGGTACGGTGACTTCCCTGCGCGCCGCCGTTACTGATCCTGGCAACGGACCGAAAAGCGGATTATTCTCACAGTTCGATTCTTCGACAGGGTTGCACATCGTCGGCGGATCCAACAACCTCGGAGGAGGTCTCATCGAATGGGCGCGCCAGTGCTTTTATGCGGGCGACGAGTCTGCCTATCAGGATATGGAGGTGGAAGCGGCGGAAGCAGGGCTGGGTGCAGAAGGACTTGTCTTTCTCCCATGGCTTCTCGGCGAGCGCGCCCCCCTTTGGGACCAGGATGCCCGCGGCGTTTTCTTCGGATTGGAGCGCCGTCACTCCCGCAAGCATCTCATTCGCGCGGTGCTGGAAAGCGCCGCGCTCGCCATGGTCTTTCTGAAGGAAGCGCTTGAGGCGCGCACCGGCCCCATCAGGAGCTTGCGTGTTTCCGGCGGTCTCGCCCGCCTTAAGATTATGGCCAGTCTCAAAGCCGACATCCTTGGTGTTGAAGTCGAGGTGCCGGCGGAATTCGAAAGCACAGCTCTCGGTGCCTGTCTCCTCTGCCGGGTCGCTATCGGCTCCTTTTCCAGCATTCAGGAAGCTTGCTCCATTGTCGATATCCGCGAGGTCGTCCGGCCGGATCGCGTAAACACGCCGAAGTACAAACAACTCATCGCATTCTTTAAGGATCTCTATGCCGCATGCCGTCCGCTGTACGAAAAACGCCGGGAACTCGTGACCCGTCTTTATGATACGGAGACCGTTTGCATAGGCAATCTCTAGCAGTTAGGGATGTCCGCCGCATTTCAATTCACGTTCTCCGGTCCGACACGCATCGTCTTTGGCGAAGGTGTGATTGAGGAGGCAGGCAAGCACATCGCGTTCCCCGGGCCCGTGCTGGTGGTGACCGGCAAAAACAGTGCCGCACGAGCCGGTCATCTTGACCGCCTCATGGCCGCTCTCCGTGGAAAAAAGGTTGCCGTCTTCTCCGGCATTTCTCCGAATCCACGGGTCTCCGAAGTGGATGCCGCTGCCGAAGCGGGCCGCCGCGCAGGTGCTGGCGCGGTGCTGGGAATCGGAGGCGGCAGTGTCCTCGACGCCTCGAAAGCCATCGCCGCCGCGATGGCCGGTGCGGATGTCAGTGCTCATCTGCGTGAGGACCGTCCTGCTCCGGACAACACCCTGCCTGTCATTTGCATTCCCACCACCGCCGGCACCGGTTCGGAAACCAGTCAGGCCGCCATCCTGAGCGACGAAGCCCGCGGCGTTAAACAGGGACTGCGCGGCCCGGCACTCGTTCCCCGCGTTGCCATTGTCGATCCCTCTCTCCTTGCCACGCTTCCGAAGCCGGTCGCCGCGGAGACTGGATTCGACGTCCTGACACACGCCATTGAAACGTGGGTTTCACGCCGCGCCTCCCTCCTTACTGCGGTGTATTCCCGTCACGCCATCTCCACGGTTTTTCGCCATCTGTCCGCCTTCGTTTTTGATCGCGGGCATGTTGAATCCCGCCAGGAGATTAGCATGGCGAGCATGATGATGGGATGGAACCTTGCCAACTCAACCACCGCACTTCCCCACCGGCTGCAATATCCGATTGGGGCGCTCACCGATACCTCTCATCCTGCCGGGTTGGCCGCCCTTTACCCCGCATGGTCCCGCCGCGCGGCCGTTGCAGCTCCGGAGCCTTTCCGTTTCATTGCCGGTCTTTATGGTTCAGACGATCCGCAGGAAGGCCGCGCCCGGCTTTTGGAGTTGATGGAAAACATTGGCGTCGTCAGAAAATTGCGCGACTTCGGTCTGACTAAAGAGAATTGCCAGGGTCTTGTCGGAGCGGTTTCCGGCAATCTTACGACCGATCCCTGCGACACTTCGCCTTCTGCGCTCCTCGCCATCTATCAGGAGTCCGTTTAAAGGCTCCGCTTTTGCGGACAAATCATGAACCAGTAAGGAACTGGTGATGGTTTTTACGGTCATCATCCGGTTGGACTTGCAGATTTCGCCTTCAGACTTTCCATGAGAGCCTCCACCACCAACGCCCCCCCCTCTACGGAAAGATGAATGCCGTCCTGATACAACACGTCCTTCCCTTTCATCAGGCGGAGGCTTCCGTCTTCGCGCACAAACAGGGTTTCCGAATGCACGCGAATAATGTTTGGCGTGTCGATTTCATCCATGATAGCGTGAAAAGGACGGGTCCGTACAGGGTCAATGCTCTCGTTGAAGACTCGCAGTGCCTGCGGATCCCGTCCTGCAAGGGTTTCCGCGGCCAGGACTTCGGGAACGGGCAGGGCGGGTTCCGGAATCGGATAGATGAGAACGACGGTTTTTCCTGCAGCCTCCAACCGCCTGACGGTGCCGGCGAGAAGCGAGGCCATCAACTGACGGACTTCAGAGGACCGGGCACCACCATTTCCAGGAGTCGTAAGAACGTGAGCAAGGTCGCTGAATTCTCCGGTGTAAGCGCCCCACCGGGCCGCAAGAATGACCGTGCGGATTTCTGCATTTCCCGCAATTGCTTCCAACGCCGCGTGCGTATACCGCTCCGCGTGTGCTTTTTTGAAGGCGCCTCGTCCGGCGAGCGGAGCACCCGCCACGGGCGGGGTGGCACGGGCGCCGTAAAACAAAAAGGAAAAGCCCTGTTGCTCCCCTGTCTTGTGAAGCGGCCACGCCAGCGCATCCGCCTGGCTGTCTCCCCACAGCACCATGGCGGGGCGTTTCGCAGAGTCGCCGTAGAGCCAGGGGTGGTTCACATCAGGCCACTCAGGAAGCGCCTTCTCCCTCACCGGATTGATTGAGTCGCGATACTGCAGCACCCGGTCGGCTTCGGGAGAATATGATCCCAAAAAAGCATTCGTCTGTTGCACGGTCATGGCCGCAGCCAACAGCACCCCCACACCTGCGAGCGAAAATGTAAAGATCCGCCGGCGGCTCCATCGGCTTCGGTCGCGAAACGGGGTCTCTATATACTTCCAGGAGAGCCAGCCGATGCCGAATGACAGAACCGCCAGTCCGGGAAAGGTCCATGCAGGCAGGGCATGGCCCCGAATCTCGAGCATTCTGGCAAACGAGAAGAGAGGCCAGTGCCAAAGATAGACCGAGTATGAGATGAGTCCGATTCCCACCAGAAAGCGCGTGCCGAGCAGTCGCGTAATCCCTCCCCCGCCGGCTGATCCCGCCGCGATCACAAGGACGGTGCCCACGCAGGGAAGAAGAGCTGCCAAACCGGGAAAGCGCGTGTGCGCCGAATAACAGACGGTAGCTCCTGCTATCATCCCCAGCCCCGCCGCTCCGGCGACATGTCGCACCCCTGCTTTCCATTGCGGTGATTGCCAAAGAGCCAGCAACCCGCCGAGCGCAAGTTCCCATGCCCGGTAAGGCAGCAGGAAAAAGACCCCTGCGGGGTCCACCCGCAATCGCCAAACCGAAATCGCCAGCGAGCCCGCTGCGATAAACGCCAGCAGCCACCAAAGCAGGGATCTTGCGTGCCTGCCCCGCGCCACCAGCATCATTAGCAGAGGCGTGCAAAGATAAAACTGCTCCTCGATCCCCAGAGACCATGTGTGCAACAGTGGAGTCGCCTCTGAAGCACGGGCGAAGTAGTCCTGCTGCCGGCAGAAAAGTACATTGGAACAGGACAGCAGCGCGTATTTCATGCTGCGGGCTACGTCACCCATCTCCCAGGGCAGGCAAACCCACACGAAAGCGACAAGCACCGCCAAAAAGACACCCAGCATTGCAGGCAAAATACGCCGTGCCCGCCGCTCGTAGAATTCCACCAGCGAAAACTGCTTTTTCAGAAGATCGCGGCTGAGGATGCCGGTGATGAGATAACCTGAAATAACAAAAAAAACATCCACGCCGGTGTATCCGCCCGAAAACCCAGGCACGTGAGCATGATAAAAAACCACTGCCGCCACAGCCAGCGCGCGAAGGCCATCGATGTCAGGACGATAAGTCAGGGAGTGGGAGGGGCGCATTAGATCATGCGTATTCTTCCCGGTGCCACGCAAGCAAGAGAAATTTTGAGACCGCTGATACGGCCCCGCTTTCTGAAAAGGCAGGAAAAAACAAAATTCAGGATTCCACGGGATCGGTTCTCACCCAATCCTCACTGAATTTCGGTCATTTTCCCGTTACTGAAATGCCGGCCGGGCGTCTGGTTGGAATATCCCTATGCAAGCCCTCATCCTCGCCGCCGGTGTTGGAAACCGCCTGGCAGACGCCGCCGTCGGAAAGCCCAAGAGCTACCTGCCTCTTGGGGGAGAGACGCTGCTCACCCGCAATCTCCGGCTGCTGCGGGAGTGTGGAGTGAACGAAATCGTGCTGGTAACCGGTCATCAACGCGAGCGTTTCCTGGCGGACTTTACCACACCGGACATCCGTCAGGTTTTCAACCCGTTTTATAAGACGACAAATGTCCTGGTATCGGTTTGGTGCGGCCTGCCGTGGCTCACCGGCGAATTCATTTACCTTCACGCTGACACTGTCTTTCATCCGGAAATTCTCCGGCGTCTCATTGACGCTCCCTCGCAGCCCGCTCTGCTCGCGGCGGATCGCAAACTGTGCGCGGAGGAGGAAATGAAATACAAGATCGACCATGCTGGATGTGTTTTTGAGATTAACAAAACCATGCCGCCGGTCGAGGCTTGCGGGGAATTTCTTGGCCTCGCGCGCTTTTCCGCCGCGGCGCTGCCTCTCATTCAGACCGGAGTGGAGCGCATTCTCGAACGCGGCGATTTTGGCGCTTTTTTCGAAGCCGCCCTTCAGGACATGATTGATGTCCGGGAACTCATCCCCGCGGTTGTAGATACAGGAGATCTCCCGTGGCGTGAAATCGATTTTCCCGCGGATTACGAAGCTGCCAAAACCCTTTTTGAATAACACCCCCGCGCACCGCCAAGGAACATGCCGCCCGTCCCCCTCGCCCTGACATACAACGATTTCTGGAAGCACCACGGGCGGCAAAGCTTTTGGCTCACCCGTCATATCTCCTATCGGCTCGGTGCCGTCCTGGCATTGATAGCGGAGAGAGCGGGCCTAACGCCTCATGCGGTAACGGCGCTGTCATTTCTCACCGGTGTTGGCGGCGCCTGCACAGTCGCGCTTTTGCCGGATCTTTCTCCATGGCTCGCGGGACTCGTGCTGTTCTTATCGCTCCATCTCGCCTACGGGCTGGACTGCGCAGACGGCGTGCTTGCGCGTGCCACCAGGCAGACGAGCAGAAGCGGAAAGCTTCTGGATAAAACCGCCGACCTCATCGGCGCCATGATGATCCCCGGCATCCTCGGCCTCGCCGCCTTTGGATCACAGTCTGTTTGGTCGGACGATTTTTGGCACCCGTTTCTCCTCTGGTGGTCTACCACGCCGCGTCTGGCGCTGACGACGCTCACATGGCTGAAAGAGGGCATTACTCCGGAAATTGACCGCAAGGGAGCCGCTGACGGCCGCGAACACAACCTGTTTTGGCGTCTCAAAAAATTCGCCGGCAACATCCAGGACGACGTCGTTTATCGCACGGGCATCGCTGTCAGTTGGGCCACGGGTCACTACTGGGATTTTATCCTCATCTTCCAAAGTTTCTGTTTTATGCTCCTCGTGGTGTATGCCGTAGCCACTTTCCGCGAACTTGCGGATGGTGATTCCTGAATTTCCGGTCTCTGCCTTAAAAAGCCCTGCCGCAACCCTGCGGCAGGGCTTTTTTGTGCTCTGATTCATCGCCGGCTGTGTTGTTTTTACGCTTTTTTAACGGCTGCCGTCTCCTTTTTATTCGTCAGCAGAGGCCATGGGAGGATCGTGCTGCAGTAAGCGAAACCGCTATGACAGATATTCTCTACATCGCCGCCGCCGCGGGCTTCTTCCTGGCCGGGGCGCTCTACGTCCGGTTCTGCAACAAACTCTAACACCCGCCGCCATGGAGACTGCTCCCATGGGCATCGTCGCCCTTCTTCTTTTCATCTACCTCCTCACCGCCATGCTGCGTCCGGAGAAATTCTAACAACTTTTTCCATGCACTCGACTGGCTGGCTGCAACTCCTCCTCTTCATCGGGCTGCTTGCCCTCTTCACCAAACCGATGGGGATTTATCTCACCCGCGTGCTCGATCCGAAAGGAAAAACGTTTCTCGATCCGGCCCTCAAACCGCTCGAGCGCCTCACATTCCGCCTCATGGGTGTGGACACCGGAAAGGAGCATGACTGGAGACAATACACGCTGGCACTCCTGCTTTTCAGCATGGTGGGTGTGCTCTTCACCTATCTGGTCCTGCGCTGGCAGCACTTGCTGCCCTTGAACCCGCAGGGCTTGCCCGGCCTGCCGGGTCATTTGGCATTCAACACCGCTGTCAGTTTCACCACCAACACCAACTGGCAGAGTTACAGCGGCGAGACGACCATGTCTTATTTCTCGCAAGTGGTCGGTCTGACCATTCACAACTTCACGTCAGCAGCCGCGGGCATCTCCATCGCAGCGGCTTTTGTCAGAGGCATTGCGCGGCATTCCGCCAAAACTCTCGGAAATTTCTGGGTGGATCTCGTGCGCACCACTTATTACCTGCTGCTGCCGCTCTGTTTGGTATTCGCTGTCTTCCTGATCTCTCAGGGCATGATTCAAAACTTCAAGGCGTACGATACCGCAGTTCCCGTGGAACCGCAGGCGACCGCTGCCCAGGTCATCGCCCAGGGCCCCATGGCGTCACAGGTCGCGATCAAGATGCTGGGTACCAACGGCGGCGGCTTTATGAACGCCAACGCCGCGCATCCCTTCGAGAATCCCACGCCTTTGTCGAACTTCGTCCAGATGCTGTCCATCTTTTCCATCGGCAGTGCACTGACTTACTACCTCGGACGCATGACGAAGAATCAGAAACACGGCTGGGCCGTGTGGAGTGCCATGATGGTGCTCTTTGTTGCTGGCGTGGTCTTTTGCTGGTGGGCTGAAGCAAATGGGAATCCCGTTCATCACTCGTACGGCGTCGCTGCTGCCGATGGCAACATGGAGGGTAAGGAAGTGCGCTTTGGCATCATGAATTCCGCTCTCTTCGCCACCGTCACCACCTCCGCCTCCTGCGGTGCCGTCAATGCCATGCATGACTCCTTTACATCCCTTGGCGGCATGGTGCCTCTGTTCATGATGCAACTCGGCGAAGTCGTGATCGGCGGCGTGGGCGCAGGCCTTTACGGCATGCTCGTGTTCGTGGTGCTCGCCGTTTTCATCGCTGGACTCATGGTGGGCCGCACGCCGGAATATCTCGGCAAGAAGATTCAGGCTTACGATGTCAAAATGGCCATGCTCTCGCTGCTCGTGTTGTGTCTTTCCACGCTGGGATTCACCGCCTGGGCCGTCGTCAGCAAATGGGGACTCGCCGGTTTGAACAACAGCGGTCCGCACGGTTTCAGCGAGATCCTCTACGCCTACAGCTCCGCTACGGGTAATAACGGCAGCGCCTTCGCCGGCCTAACCGCCAACCCCGCCGATGGCGATCCGCACTACAATGTGACACTCGGCTTCGCCATGCTCGTCGGACGGTTCCTCATGATCGTTCCCATCATGGCTCTCGCCGGATCGCTGGCGAAAAAGACCGTCGCGCCTGCCAATGCGGGCACGTTCCCGGTCTCCGGCGCCACTTTTACCATCCTCCTCATTGGCACCGTGCTCCTCATCGGAGCGCTTAACTTCCTTCCGGCACTCGCTCTCGGTCCCATCGTCGAGCATTTCCTGAATCTCGGCGGCCAATTGTTCTAACAATCACTTGAACCACCCCATGTCCCACAAGGCTCCATCCCTCTTTGACTGGTCCATCGCCGGGCCGGCCATCGGCGAATCCTTCAAGAAACTCGATCCCCGGCTCATGGTGAAAAATCCGGTCATGTTCGTCACCATGACCGATGCCATCCTGACAACATTTGCCGTCTTCACAGCCACGGAAAGCCGTGGTTTCGTTATCCAGCTTGCCCTTTGGCTCTGGTTCACCGTGCTCTTTGCGAACTTCGCAGAGGCAGTCGCCGAAGGCCGCGGCAAAGCCCAGGCGGACAGCCTCCGCAGGGCGCGCAGGGACACTTTCGCCCGCCGCTTGCGCAATGGCCGGGAGGAAAAAGTCGCCGCTCCGGAACTGCAAAAAGGCGACACCATCGTCTGCGAAGCCGGTGACGTAATCCCCGCGGACGGCGAGGTCATCGAAGGCATCGCCAGCGTGGATGAGGCCGCCATCACCGGCGAGTCCGCACCCGTCATTCGGGAAAGCGGCGGCGACCGCAGCGCCGTCACCGGCGGCACGCGTGTCATCAGCGACCGTATTGTCATCCGCATCACTTCAGAAAAGGGAAACACCTTCCTCGACCGCATGATCGCCATGGTTGAAGGCGCCAAACGCCAAAAGACACCTAACGAAATCGCGCTGACCATCCTGTTGTCGGCGCTGACCCTCATCTTCCTGCTGGTTACTGTTACTCTCAAGCCGTTTGGCCTGTATGCATCCACGGACTTCTCCACGCCGGTGCTTGTCGCCCTCCTCGTCTGTCTCATCCCCACCACCATCGGGGGATTGCTCAGCGCTATCGGCATCAGCGGCATCGACCGTCTCATCCGCCGCAACGTCATGGCCACCAGTGGCCGGGCCGTCGAAGCCGCGGGGGACATCGATGTTCTCCTCCTGGACAAGACCGGCACCATCACCATCGGCAACCGCATGGCCTCCGATTTTCGGCCCGCCCCTGGTGTTACCGAACAGCAACTTGCCGACGCCGCCCAGCTCGCATCCCTCGCTGATGAAACCCCCGAAGGCCGCAGCATCGTCGTGCTCTCCAAGGAGAAGTTCAACATTCGCGGACGCGAACTCGCCGAACCCCACGCCACCTTTATTCCGTTCACGGCGCAGACCCGCATGAGTGGCGTGGACCTTGATGGCCGCAGCATCCGAAAAGGCGCGGCCGATTCCGTCAGGCGTTATATCGAAGAGCGTGGCGGTCACTATCCTTCTGAAATCGAGAAAGCCGTCGAGGCCGCTTCCTGCGCAGGCCGGACCCCTCTCGTTGTCGCCGAAGGCGCCAAGGTTCTTGGCGTCGTGGAACTGAAAGATGTCGTCAAAGGCGGCATCAAGGAGCGCTTCGCCCAGCTTCGCAAAATGGGCATCAGCACCGTCATGATCACCGGAGACAATCCCATGACTGCCGCCGCCATTGCCGCCGAGGCCGGTGTCGATGACTTCATGGCTCAGGCCACGCCGGAGGACAAACTCAAGCGCATCCGCTCCGAACAGGCCGCCGGCCATCTCGTCGCCATGACCGGCGATGGAACGAACGACGCCCCCGCTCTTGCTCAAGCCGATGTCGGTGTCGCCATGAACACCGGCACTCAGGCCGCCCGCGAAGCCGGCAACATGGTGGACCTCGACAGCAACCCCACCAAGCTCATCGAAATCGTCGAAATCGGAAAACAGCTCCTCATGACGCGCGGCTCTCTGACCACCTTCAGCATCGCCAACGACGTCGCAAAATATTTCGCCATCATTCCCGCCATGCTCATGGTGACCTTCCCCGCCATCGGCGCGTTGAACATCATGGGTCTTGCCTCTCCGCAAAGCGCCATTCTCAGCGCGGTTATTTTCAATGCCCTCATCATCATTGCGCTCATTCCGCTCGCTCTGAAGGGCGTGCAATACCGCGCCATCGGAGCTGTCGCCGCCCTTCAGCGGAACCTTCTCATCTACGGCCTCGGCGGCATCGTCGTGCCTTTCATCGGCATCAAGGCCATCGACCTTGTCATCACTGTCCTGCATCTTGCCTAACATCATGAAAGCGCTCTTTTCCGAATTCCGTCAGGCGCTCGTCTCCACGCTCGTTCTGGCGGTCGTGTGCTGCGGTCTTTATCCTCTTATCGTTTGGGGCATCGGCCAGGCTGTCTTCCGCGACAATGCCAACGGCAGCCTCGTTGTGGATTCCAGCGGTGCCGTGCGCGGCTCCGCCCTGCTGGGCCAGAATTTCACCGGCGCAAAGTATTTCCATCCGCGGCCTTCCGCCGCAGGCGCCAGCGGTTATGATGCCGCCGCTTCCAACGGCAGCAACCTCGGCCCCACCTCTCAAAAACTCGCGGACGCGATCACGGAGCGCATCGCCGCCTTCCGCTCCGAAAATGGGCTCAAGGAGACAGATGAAGTCCCAGCCGACGCAGTCACTGCTTCCGGCAGCGGCCTCGATCCTCACATCACACCGCGCAACGCAGAACTCCAGGTCCCCCGTGTTGCCAAAGCCCGAAATCTATCCGAAGAGAAGGTGCGCGAGCTCATCCTCGCCAGTACCGACGGACGTGATTTCGGTATCTTCGGCGACCCAGGCGTCAATGTCCTGAAACTCAACATGGCGCTCGATGCCCTCAATTCGCCGCAACGAAACTGATCTTCCGCGCGATATGAATAGCGCACCTGATGAACGTCCCGACCCTGATGCGCTGCTGGCTTCCATGCAGCGGGAGGAGACACAGTCAAAAGCCGGAAAGCTCTTTATCTTTTTGGGTATGTGTCCTGGCGTGGGCAAGACCTTCGCCATGCTCCAGGCCGCACGGCAGCGGTACAAGGAAGGAGTCAACCTTCTCGTCGGTTTGGTGGAAACCCATGGCCGCGCCGAGACTCTCGCCCTGCTCGACGGGCTGAATGTCCTCCACCGCCGCAAGATGGAGTACCGGGGTCGCATTCTCGAAGAATTCGACATCGACGCCGTCCTCCAGCAGCGCCCCGACCTCGTCCTTGTGGACGAACTCGCCCACACGAACGCTCCCGGTTCCCGCCATGCCAAACGCTGTCAGGATGTGCTCGAACTCATTGGCGCCGGCATCGACGTTTATACTACGCTCAATGTGCAGCACATCGAAAGTCAGGTCGATATCGTCAGGCAGATCACCGGCGTCGCCATTCAGGAAACGGTGCCGGATTCCATCCTCGATCAAGCCCACGAGATTCAACTCATCGACCTCGGTGTGGAGAAACTGCTCGAACGCATGGCCGAAGGAAAGGTGTACATGGGCGAGCGCGCAGAGCAGGCGGTATCGCACTTCTTCAAAGAGGGAAACCTCACCGCCCTGCGGGAACTCGCCCTCCGCTTCACCGCCGAGCGTGTGGATCGCGATCTTGAGGACATCCGCCGTTCGAAGCGCGTTAGCAGCCCATGGAAGACCAGTGCGCGTCTTCTCGTTGGCGTGGGCCCCAGCCCTTATGCTGAGAGTCTCATTCGCTGGACGCGCCGCACGGCCGGACGTCTCAACTGCCCATGGCTCGTCGTATGGGTCGAGGGTCTGCGTTCGCTGAATTCCTCCCAGCAGGAAACGCTCACCCGCGCCCTTGGTCTCGCCCGCAAACTCGGCGCAGAAATCGTTCCCGCCGCCGGTGACGACGTCGCCAGCGTTCTGTTGCGGGTGGCCCGCGAGCGGAATGTCAGCCAGATCGTCGTCGGCAAACCGGAATCCCGGTCACGGTTTCGCAAATCGCTCGCCGACCGCCTCATCGATGAGTCCGGGGACATCGACGTGTGCGTCATCAGACCTCTTGCCTCCGGCAAGACGCCGGCTGTTTCCACCATGGTTGCGTCTCCCGCCGCTTCTCTGGTGGGACAATATGGCTGGGTCGCCGCCCTGGTCTTTATCCTCACATCGCTGGGCAGCGGCCTGGCCACCGTTGCGGGATACATGGTGGTCGCTCTGTTGTTTCTTCTCGCCGTCGTCGTGGCCGCATTGCGCATGGCCCGCGGACCGGTCCTGGTGCTTTCGGCCCTTTTGGCCTTGAGCTGGAACTTCTTTTTCATCCAGCCGTCATTCACGTTTTTCATCAGCAAGCCGGAGGACATTGTCATGTTCGGCCTCTTCTTCGTGGTGGCGATCAGCATGGGCCATCTCACCAGCCGCCTCCGCCAGCGGGAGCGAGTCGAAAGCCGCCGTCAGCGTGAAACCGCCGCCCTCCTGCAATTCACACAGCAGGCCGCACTGGCCACCGGCCCTGCCAATGGAGTTCCCGCCGCGCTTCGCCTTATTGAGGATCTCTTCCGCATTGAAGTGGCTCTCGTGGAGCGCTCGCCTGATCAATCACTGGATCAATCGACACGCGCCGTCGGCTCCCGCCAACCCGCCGGCAAGGAATGGGGCGTCATCAACTGGGCCTTCGAAAACCGCCATCCTGCAGGCCGCTTCACCGATACATTGCCGGACTCATCCGCCACGTGGTTCCCTGTGCAGACCTCCACCTCCATCATGGGCGTGCTTGGCGTTTGGCTGCCGCGGGAAACCTCCCTGGATTTTGGCATGAGACAAACGCTGGAGGCTTTCGTCCTCCAACTCGCCCTCGTCCTGGAAAAAGAGCATATCATCCAGGCCGTGAACCGTGCGGAACTCCTGGAGCAAAGCGAAAAGCTCCGCCGCACCCTGCTCGATAGTGTCTCGCATGAATTGAAGACACCGCTCGCGGTCATTCACGCCGCGCTCGATGGGCTTGGCGAGGACGGCAATCCGTACGTGAGCGAAATCCGCACCGCCAATCAACGGCTCCAGCGTGTCGTCAGCCATCTCCTGCAAATGACGCAGATCGAATCCTCCGTCGTCGAACCGCACCGCGAATGGTGTGATGTTTCCGACATTGTACGCAGCGCCCAGGAATCCGTGCGCGAATCGCTTGCCGGACGCATGATCGAACTCTCCGTCCCGCCGGATCTTCCCGCCGTGAAAGTGGACGCCATGCTCATTGCCCAGGCGATTGCCAATATGCTCCACAATGCCGCGCTCTACACGCCTGCCGGCACCCCGGTCCAGGTATCCGTCTCTCTCGCCGCGGGTTCGATTCTAACAATAGTCGTTCGCGACCATGGCCCCGGTCTTCCCTCGGGAGAAGAGGAACTCCTCTTTGCAAAATTCTATCGCTCTCCCGGCAGTCCGGCCGGTGGCACTGGTCTTGGTCTTGCCATCGTGCGCGGTTTCGTTCAGGCGCACGGTGGCACGGTCAGCGCGCGCAACCGTCCGGACGGCGGCGCGGAATTCACTCTCGCACTGCCCGTGGAAACGGCCACGGTATGATTCGTGACCGCTGCTCCCGTCGCTCTCATCATCGATGACGAAATCCAGATTCGCCGCCTTCTGCGGCTGGCTCTGGAATCCCGCGGCTACAAGGTTCATGACGCCGCCGCAGGTCAGTTGGGACTGATCGAAGCCGTGAATGTGAGTCCGGACGTTATCCTCCTCGATCTCGGCCTCCCTGACATGGACGGGCTGGAAGTGCTCAAGCGCCTCCGCGAATGGAGCGACGTTCCCGTCCTCATTCTTTCCGTCCGTGATCACGAGTCCGTGAAAATCACCGCGCTGGAAAACGGCGCCGACGACTACGTTACCAAGCCCTTCAGCACCGGCGAACTCGCCGCGCGACTCGCCGCCATCCGCCGCCGCAATGTGATGGAATCTCAGGCTGAAGCCACGCTCGGCCATCTGCAGATTGACTTCTCTGCCCGCACTGTTCATTCACGCGGCGAAGAAGTGCATCTCACTCCCACGGAGTACGCCCTGTTCAAAATCCTCGCACGCCACGCCGGAAAAGTTGTCATTCAAAAACAACTCCTGCGCGAAGTGTGGGGACCGCAAGCCTCCGGGCAGGCACAATATCTCCGGGTCTATATCAATCACCTCCGGCGCAAGCTTTCCCTGACAGACGACTCGGACGTAAAGCTCATCAATGAACCAGGCATAGGCTATCGGCTCATTAGTTGATTCCTCACCGCCCTCGCAAGGCCCGCTGCCAGATCCATTTCGCTTCGTATGTCATGATCGAGCCCGTTAATCTGTGCCGACAAACTGGATTCCATGACTGCCTCCCCCGCCAGTGATTCGTATCGGTTCAGCAGCCGCCCCATGTCAAATCCTGCGGGTATGGCATCCTCTGTTTTCATTGTAAGCGCCAATGCCGCCGCCACCTCGCCGGCCATTTCCTCAAGGATTGCCGCATCATGATGCCGGTGGTCGTAGGCCGGACACAACTCCGCCTGACAAATCGCGCCCGGGCCTGCATGAAGATACAGGCCGTGCAGGAAACTCACCTCGACTCCCCAGCCTTCATCGAACGGCAATTGCTCCAGCAGCGCCGCCTCCACGCAGAGTTCCCCCGACAGCGGATAGCGCAGTGATTGCAAAAATGCAGGCCATGGATGCTCCCCGACCAGATCAGCCCATGCGCGCAGCAGCGGCTGAAACATCAGACGGAAGACCCTTCCGTGAAGCCGCCCGGCATTCCGCGCATAATATCCCTTACAGGCGCGGATACACGCCTCCGGATGCATCACCGGCCAGCACAGGCGCGCGAGAAAACTCCGGCTGTAGGTGCGAACGTCACAGTCGTGCATAGCCACTGCGAACACGCCTCCGCAGCGCTTCAGATGATCGGCGCAGTTCCTCAAATTCCTTCCCTTGCCGGGAGGCGCAGCGGTTATGTCATGATGCAGCACATCGCAGGGCATCTTCAGTCTGCGGAATTTCCTGGCGGCTTTTTCATATTGGTTTCTGTCTGCCCCGTCCAGCCCTGCCACTACGCGGGAAATCCACGGAATGTCCGTCAGTGTTTCAATAATTCCGGCCAGCGCGTCCCCCTCCAAATCCCGTGTATGGCAGGGCAGCACCAGCGCCAGTGGACGCTCCTGCGTCCACTTGGTCAGGTCTGTTTCCAAACGCTCCTCACGCTCCGTGCTGAGCAGCGGAAGTGTAAGGACGGGGCCGGGCTGGTGAAAATCAGGCATGGAAAAGTGATCCATGCGGCGGTCAGCAGGCGCTGGCAAGCCGCACCTGTTGTGACACCGTGGGATCTTCATGCAGTTGACCGTATTGCACTATCACTTCCGGCCCGGGGGTGTCCGCCGTGTCATTGAACAGGGTCTGCCCGCGCTCATTCGCGCGGCAGGACTCACCAGGGTCGTAATGCTCGCCGGAGAGTCTGCTGACCAGGATTGGCGGCGCTCAATGGAGCAGGCGGTCTTTCCGTGTGACGTCGCATGGCTGGTGGCACCCGCCCTTGGCTACTGGGCGGAACAAACAATCCCGGCATGTGACATCAGAGCCGCCATTCGCGAGACGCTCTGCCGCGTTGCGGCGCCGGACAGCGTGCTCTGGGTGCATAATCTTTCCGTTGGGCGCAACATGCTCCTGGCTCAGGAACTTGTCGCATTACCACAAAACTCGACGGTGTGGCTGCATCATCACGACTGGTGGTGGGACGGACGCTGGGAACGCTGGCCCGAAATGAATTCACAGGGCATCACGTCTCTGGAGGAAGCCGCCTCCCTAACGCTTCCGTCCGGCCCGCAGATCATTCACTTTTGTGTCAATGCCGGGGACGCCCGCGGCTTGCGCGCATGGACCGGCATGGACGTCTGTTTCCTGCCAAATCCCCTCGTGGCCCAGGTCTCCGACGGTGACGAAACGAAGAAAGCGCGCACGTTCCTGCGCGGCATCACCAGCACCGAATCCTGCTGGGTTTATCCCTGCCGCGGACTGCGGCGAAAGAACATCGCGGAGACTCTCCTGGTGCAGCGCTGGCTGGACCCTGACACTGCCGTTGTGACCACTGGGGCTCCCAGCTCTGACGTTGAACGCCTCTACATTGAATCCCTTGAAACCGCCGCTTTGAAAAACGGCTGGCCGTTGCACATGGGAGTTTGCCGCCATCCATGCGCGCCCTCCGTGCCCTCTTTGATTTCCGCCGCGGACACCGTTGCGGTCACTTCACTCCGCGAAGGATTCGGCATGGTTTATCACGAGGCCGCCGCCGCTTCGCGTCCGCTCGTCGCGCGGATTCCTAACGGATTGGAGGAAACGCTGCGGGCCATCGGCTTTCAGTTCAGCTTCGCCTGGAACGCGCTGCAAATTCCCCGGCGGTTTTACGATGAGTCGGCGGAATCCAGGCGCACGGCAGAAAATAGGAGCCGATTGAAGGCGCTGCTCCCGCCATCGCTGCATCCCGCGCTGGAAATGCAAAAGCCTCCATGTGTCACGACCATGGATTTTGGCCGGCTCAGCCTCTCGGCACAACTCGAAGTCCTTTCGCACTCGCCGGACATCACCCGTCGGACATGTCTTCCACTGAATCCGGTATTATTCCTCCCGCGTTCCGTTCAGCCTCCGGCAGCTGCCGTCTGGTCGCCGGATTCATGGGCCAGTGCGCTCCTGCTCTACGCGCGAAAGCCGCACTCCGCTCCCGCGTGTCATCTGGACTGGCCCCGGTGGACTGTTTCAGTTTTGACCCCGCAGGTTCACTCATGGCTCAGTCACCCGCTGCTCTGGGAAGCGAGCGTTTCCTGACTTTTCCTCTCCGGCATGATCTCCAGCATCAAACTGTAGTCCGAATATCCAGCCGCCCGCCAAAACGCGACCGCTCCCGCATTGGACGTCAACACCTCCACGGTCAGCCGTTTTGTCTTTGGCCAGACCCGTGAATGGAGAATTTCCATTGCCGCCCTTCCGATTCCCTGACGGCGCCGTTCGCGCACCACAAAAAGCTGCCGCAGGTAGATCTCCGCCGGCTGCTCGCGGAACAGGGCATAGGCCACCACCAATTTCTCCGCTTCAAAAATCACTGCCGTATACTCGCCTGCCAGCCATTCCTTCATGCGCTTTTCCAGTTCCGGCACGGTCATCGGGTTGCGGTGACCTTCATCCTGAATCAACTGATGGTTGAGTTCCGCGAGCAGAGAACAGTCCCTCGAAGCCGCCTGCCGGAATGTCAGTTGAAGATCCACACCGCGAAATCTGGCGGCAGTCCATCCGCCACGCAAGCAGCTCCGGCCGTCACCGCTTCTGAAGCCACGCCTCGTTTCCGTAGCGCTCGTGCACCAGGCGCCGCACGACCTCCCCCGGAAGCTGCTCCGGCGGAAATGTCTGCACCTCCTCTGCCAGCGCATGAGCCAGCATTACCGGGAAATCCCCGGGGAGCGTCACCCCGGACACACTCCCCTGGTGCAAGAGGCCGTGGCGGCACCGCCGTTGACCTGCCCCCGCGACCTTTCTGCCTCCCAGCATCAGATCCCCGGGTGCCGGGGCGGTGAAGCACAGTCCGCCCGCTGGAGCCCGTGCGGTCGTTTTTACCTTTTCCACCTCCGCCCCTGCTCTTCGGAAAGCTTCCGCCAGCGCGGCGTGCAGCAAACCATAACTCTCCGCCGGTCTCCGCCGGCTTTCCGGTTCATTCGAGGGCAATATCAGCGACCAGGTAAAATCCTCCCCATGGGCCACCATGCCTCCTCCCGTCCACCGGCGCACCAGGCTCCGTCCCTCCCCGGCCGCGGCGGCCGCTTCTCTCCACGGCAGGAAATACCCAAACGAAAATGCGGGTCGCTCCCACCGGTAAACCCGCAGGACCGCTTCGGTAAGGCCGGTTAGCAGGGCCTCATCCACGGCCATATTCCAGGCCGCTCCCCTGGGGGTCGCCCGCTCGTCATGGAGCAAAAGTCGCTTAAGCAATGGAACCATCCGCCCATCTGAGCTCCGTCAGCGCCGGTTAAAATGGCAAAAATTATACAGGAGAGTTAAATTCTCTAAAATTTCCATTGATTACCATGAAATTCACGCTTAGTATTGTCGCGCATAGGCAAAGAGTTCTTGCTTATGTGTTGAGGGGATTGAGGTGGTGTCGGCGATTGGGTTGAGGTAATTACAAAAACCGGCACCACCTCATATCTTCCCCTTCAGAGGCACCGCTCAAAAAGGGGGAAACGCCGGTCTTGATCGCGAGCCAGTGACGAATCTTGCGGCGAAGCTTGAATCCCCCGCGGGGCATGCCTAGTCTCGCGCCGTGATTCGCGCCCTCGATACCCTATCCTTCGCCTTGTGCCTTCTCGGCTGGCTGCTCCTGGGAGTTTATGGCACATGGAAAGAGACAGCGCCGTTTTGGCTGGGTGCCCCATTGTTTTGGGCTGCGGCGCTTCTGGGAATCTTTTCACTGCATTGGGGCATGCGAGGCAGGCTTAGCCGCTCCTGCATGGTTTCGGTGCTCGTTTTCACCGGGTATATCATGTGGCGGGCGCTGAAGTCAGACGTCGCCTATCTTGCACGGCAGGATGTGGTGTTCGGGGCGACCGCCTTTATCGGATGGATCCTCACCGCAGTGCGTTACGAGCGCCCCCGGCACCGGTTTGCCTTGATTGTCGTCTGGTCCCTCCTGATTCTCGGAAATCTCGCCATGGGCCTTTACCAGTTGAACGTAAATCCAGCGAGCAATGCGCTCAGTTTCCTGTCCTGGCTCAGAGAGGACCTGTCCTGGCTGGCTGATTACAAACGGGATTACCTTGATGCCGAATTCGGCGGATTTTTCCCGAATTCCAATCACCTTTGCGGGTTTATGGAACTGACGGCGTTCATTCTGCTCGCGCTCACGGTTTTTGGCCGGGTCCATAGTTTCGTGAAGGTGCTGTGCGGTCTGATTTTCGTGGCGGCGAGCGTTTGCGTTGCCCTTTCCACCAGCCGCGGCGGCGCGCTCGCGTTTGGGATGGGGATTGCCGCCTTTGCCGCTTTGGCCTGGCTGCTGCGGCTCCTCCGGAAACGGCAGCTTCAGGGAAAGCAAAGTGCAAGGCTCTGGCCGGTAGTGGCCCTGTCCGCGCTCGCTCTCATCGTAGGGTCGGTCGCATGGCATCAGCTTGAGACCAAGTTCGGCGAGGGCCGCGTCTTCAACAACCTAAACGGACGGTCTGAACTTTGGTCTCGTGCTTTTGAACAGTGGGAAGCCGCCCCCATCCTTGGCACCGGTGCCCGCTCCTTCGAATATTACGAGCCCTCCTTCCGCCACATGGGTACGGCGTGGATCACATGGAGCGAAACGGATATCGATGCCATTTTCGCTCACAACGATTGGCTCCAAACCCTCGCCGACTACGGCCTCATCGGGCTCGCGTTCGCTGTGGCGGTTTTTGCCATCCATTGCTGGAAAGGATTTTCCTTTCTCCTCAGGGATTCCCGCGAGTCCGCCACAAGCAGTGGTGCCCTCTTCACCGACCATCGCGGCGCCATCGTCCTCGGCTCGCTGTGCGGCATGATCGCTTTCGCCATCCACTGCATGGCGGATTTTCAAATGCACATCGGCGTGAATGCCGTCCTCGCCGCCTCTGTTCTTGGGCTCATGGCGAATCCGGGTCAGCCGGACGACGATCTGGAAACGGTGACCGGAGAGATCCCGTCGAGTGACCGGCGGATCAGGGTTCCCGCTGTGCTTCTCGCTGCCATCCCCGCCGGTATTCTGCTGTGGAGTTTCCCTTTGTGGGCGGCGGGCGATCTTAAATTCAAAAAAGGCCTCGGACTTCTCAGCGGCAGAATCGAGGGTCTGGAGCAGTGTATCAAAGCCGCAGGCTTGATGCAGGGTGCGGTTCAGGCCGATCCCCTTCACTTCGACGCATGGTTCTACTGGGGCTATGCCGACACAGCCGCTGCACAATTTCTTGGCGTCTCGCCGGTCTTCCTTCGCAAATCCATCGAGCGCTTCAAGGCGGCACACGAACTTTATCCCCAGAATCCCAATATCTCAGCCAGCATTGGCCGCACGCTGGACGACCTTGGGCAGCGCGAGGAGGCGGAGGAATGGTTCCGCAAAGCCCTGCGATGGGGCGACGGTTCCCGTCTCATCCACCTTTATTTTGCAGACCATCTCATGGTCACTGGCCGCTATCAGGAAGCCATTGAGCACTACACCGCCGTCCTCCACAAACAGGGGGACTGGAAGCGCGAATACGCCAACAAACGACTGCAGCGGTGCATTGAGTTGCTCAGAAAAATGCGGGAAAAGGAAAGGCAGGAAAAAGAAAAGCAAAAGACCCCGCCGTCCTCGCCGCCGCCCTGATTGGCTTTCCGTTCGTCAATCACCGGAGCAGAATGGGAATGATTCCTTCACTCCGGCTCCTTTCTGCCGCCGCCCGGCACTTCGCCGATCAGCTTTTCCAGTGCCGCGTCCATGGCATGCTCCCCGGGAACGCCCAGCCACTTATGCCGGATCACCCCCCTGTGATCGATCACATAAAACGAGGGCGTGCCGGGGTTGTTCCATTCGGCCTTCATCGCCTCCGTGGCACACACTGACAGCCAGTTCACTTTCTCCTTCTCCACCACTGCCTTCAGTTTCTTCGGATCTGTTGCGACGATATTCACCCCGACCATGGTGAACGGCTGCCCTTTCAGTTTGTTTACGAGCGACCGCTCGTGGGGCCATCCAGCCCTTCAAGCCAGTCAGTATTCCGACCAGAAATAAAGCAGCACTACCCTGCCTCTGTATCCGCTCAGTTTGAACGGCTTTCCGTCCTCGTCTGCAGCCTCGATCTCCGGTGCCTCCTTCCCCACCGACAAATGCCGGATCTCGTGCAACTCCAGCTTCGCCGTCGCTCCCACCGAGCCGTTGTACGGCAGCTTCACATCCGCGAACTCCCGCGCTGCCCGTTCAAAGATTACCTCCACCTCCTTCGTCGTCACCCCGCGATCCATCCGATCGAGTCCCTCCAAGTAATCCTTCCCAAAAAGCACCTGATATCGCCGCGCCATTTCCGGCTTGTCCTTCAGTAAATCCATCCGCCGCATCCGGTTATTGAGAAACTGCGCCAGTCGCAAACACGCCATCCCCTGCACTTCCCGGTGAGGGCTCTTTTCCAGCGCCGTCCGCAACAGTGTCTCACACGACTTGCGAAATCCATACGACACCCGCGTGCAAACTTCCCCCAATTTGACGCTTCCAATATACCGCTCCAGCAAAAGGGAAATCGCCCGGTCCTCCAGATTGTCCTTCTCCTTTCCCGGATACAGCGTGTTGTTTTCCATCCAAATCTCCTGCACTACCACTCCTGTCAGGCCGTCCATGGCAACTGCCTGCTCAGGCGTCTTCTCCCCCAGTTCCATAAACTGCGGCGTCAGCTTCACCATTTTCTCCGCCACCGCCATCCGCTCCTCATCCGACTTCGCTTCATAAAGGCCCCGCGCGGTCTGGCTGAATTCCTTCATCAATCCCTTATAGCGCTCCGCCGGTGGTTCGTCCCCTTTCGCGCCCGCCATCAGCCCGGTGATCGCCAGGATGAAAACCAGGAAGGGTTTGATAACGTGGTCCATAGCCCCATGTGTTACCCGGATACTTCCGCTTCACAACGGAGGAGTCGATTCCGTCCTGGAACTAAATGTGCAGGCAAATGGGCCGTTCCAGTGAAGGCCCCGCTTCCTCAGTCGCACTGCATTCGCAAAAGCCATGAAAACCACCGCCCTGCTCCTCCTCGCCGTTTCGTTTATTTCGCAGGTCCGCGCGGCGGACGAATATAAGATCGATCCCGCCCACACTTCCCTCACTTTCTCCGTGCGCCACATGGGAATCAGCAACGTGAAGGGGCACTTCGATGACTTTACCGGCACTGTGGTGATGGACGCCGGAGCGGTCAAAGAAATCAAAGGCACCGTCAAGGTGAAGAGCGTGAACACCGGCGTCGAGAAACGGGATGCCCATCTCAAGACCGCGGATTTCTTCGACGTGGAAAAGTTCCCGGAAATGACCTTCACTACCAAAAACTCCAAAACAGAGGATAACCATACCGTCTTTGTGGCGAACTTCACCCTGCGGGGCGTCACCAAAGAAGTGACCGTTCCAATCAAAGTGAGCGGTCCTGTCAAAGACCCTGAGGGCAAGACCCGCATTGGTCTGCAAGCAAATGCTTCGCTGAACCGCAAGGATTACGGAATCAAGTTCAACGCTGCTTTGGAATCCGGTGCCGCCCTCGTCGGCGAGGAGGTTACCATCGAAATCAATGCCGAGGCGGTCAAGGTCGAGCCGGCTAAAACGAAATGAAGGTGGGTTTCAATTGCGGATGCGCTCCCGCGCCATCTGCGCCACCTCTCCTTTTCGTTTCGCTATGACCTGTCGCAGATTACTCACCATCATCCTTGCCGCTGTTGGTATCAGCTTTCTTTGCTCCTGCAGTCTCGTTCCCGAGGTTCAGCGCGCTTTTGGCGGACACGGATCATACTGGCGTGACACTCATAAGGGAGGAAAGGCATGGATGGAGGTGGACCTCAGGCGCCAGGTCGCCACCTTTTACCGCGGGCGCAACAAAATGGGCGTCTCCGCCATCTCCTCCGGCGACGAGCGGCACCGGACCCCTGACGGAAATTACCGCGTCCTTGAAAAACTGCGTGTCAAGTATTCCGGATCCTATGGGCACGTGGAGGACGCCCGCGGCAGAGTGGTGAACATTAATGCAACTCCCCGCTCGCGCGTGCCCGCCGGCGGCCGCTACGTCCCGGCGCCCATGCCTTACTGGATGCGACTGACCTCAAGCGGCATCGGGATGCATCAGGGTTTCCTTCCGGGCTATGCCGCAAGTCATGGCTGCATCCGCATGGACAAAAAAGTGGTCAGGCACTTCTACAGCGCCGCTTATGTCGGCATGAGAGTGAGAATCAAAGGCGGATAATCCGCGAAATTGTCTTTCCGCCCCGGCAACGCCCCCGGAGGAACGCCGGGCGCGATCTCCTTGTGTCCGGGAATTGAATTTTTCGCCTGGTGTGATCATGCTCCCGCACATGGAACCTGCCCTCCGCATCCATCCTGCCGACGACCTCATCGTCGCTTTGCGAAACCTGACTCCCGGCGAAGTCATCCCCGCCGGGCAGACGCGTTTCACCATTACCGAAGCCATCCCGGCAAAGCAAAAGTTTGCCGCGCACGACTTTGCCGCCGGCGATCGGGCCACCATGTATGGGGTCACCGTGGGCCGCGCCACCAAGCCCATCCGTGCCGGTGGCCTCGTAAGCACGGAAAACCTCCGGCACGCCACCGCCGAAACCACCGGCAAGCAGCGCGATGTTCCATGGACCCCGCCCGATGTCTCCCGATGGGCGGGCCGCACTTTCGCCGGTTACCGTCGGCCTCACGGACGCGCGGGCACGGCCAATCACTGGATCGTCATCCCGCTGGTCTTCTGCGAAAACCGGAACCTCTCCTTCATGCGCGAAGCCTTGCAGCGCGAACTCGGCTATCGCCTCACAGGCCCGTATGAACACCTTGCGCATCAGCTCGCCGACATGCAGCGCCGCGGAGCCAGCCGTTCCGACATCGAGGCAATGAACTTTGACTTTGAAGCTGCGGCGCGCCCCGTTCCTCTCTTTCCTCACGTCGACGGCGTGAAGTTCCTCGAACACGGCCTTGGCTGCGGCGGCACCCGCCAGGACTCGGACGCCCTTTGCAGCCTGCTCGCCGGTTACATCGATCACCCTAACGTCGCCGGTGCCACCGTGCTCAGCCTTGGTTGTCAGCATGCCCAGGTGAGCGTGCTGGAGCGCGAACTCGCCAAACGCCAGCCTCGCTTCGCCAAGCCGCTCCACATTTTCGAGCAGCAAAAGTGCGCGTCCGAGCGTGACATGATGCAGCGTGCCATCAAGGCCACTTTCCTTGGCGTCGCCGCAGCCAATGACCTGCGCCGCGAACCTATGCCTCTCAGCGATCTCCTGCTCGCCGTGGAATGCGGCGGCAGCGATGGCTTTTCCGGCGTCAGCGCCAATCCCGCCATCGGCTACACCGCCGACCTTCTCGTCGCCCTCGGCGGCAGCGTCGCCCTGTCCGAGTTCCCGGAACTCTGCGGTATCGAGCAGGATCTCTGCGACCGTTGCGTCATTGCCGAACTGGCCGATAAGTTCCTCGACCTCATGCGCCGCTACCAGCGGGCCGCCGAAGCCTGCGGCAGCGGCTTCGACGCCAACCCCTCCCCCGGCAACATCCGCGACGGCCTCATCACCGACGCCATCAAATCCGCCGGTGCTGCCAGGAAAGGCGGCACCTCCCCCGTCACCGGCGTCCTCGACTACCCCGAACCCGTCACCGCTTCAGGCCTTTCTCTCGTCTGCACCCCCGGCAACGACGTCGAATCCACCACCGCCCTCGGCGGTGCCGGTGTCAATGTCATGCTCTTCTCCACCGGCCTCGGCACTCCCACTGGCAACCCGGTTTATCCCGTCCTCAAAGTCTCCACCAACACCGACCTCGCCACCCGCCTCCCTGACATCATCGATTTCGATACCGGCCCCATCATCACCGGCGAAAAATCCGTGGAGGAAATGGGTGCCGAAATGCTCGATCTCGTCATTGCTACTGCCAGCGGTGCCTCCACTCCCAGGGCCGTCTCCCTGGGACAGGACGATTTCCTGCCATGGAAGCGCGGCGTTTCGCTGTAGGTAACCCAGGCCGTCAGCTTATCTGCCCCGGGCCGAACGCCGCCTCAGGCACACAAGCGCCCCCGCGGAGAGCAACAGGCCCGCGGCACCCGGTTCGGGAACTACCGTCGCAAACAACTGAATATCCGCGATCTGCGGACGGTCGTTAGTGGTGCCGAACGTTTCAACGACCCTGAGGCGATAATTGGAGAAGGAACCAGGGGTATCGACCGTGAAAAAGTAAGTTTCGAAACGATTCGTCGTGATGGTATTGTCTCCGACGGTAGGCTGCTCAAAGAATTGATGACCGGTGACCGTATCGATGACGCTCCATGTCGTGCCGTTGTTCGATCCCTCCAGGAAGAAGTCCCGCGGATCGCGCTCCTGAGCGTCGTTGGCGCTGGTGAGCGAGTACGACTGAACGGTGGCCTGAGCCGCCCCCGCGAAGGCATATGACCAGGTCACCGGGTTGACCGATGTCACGTCCTCGTAGGGGGATACATTGTCATTGGCGACATCATTAAAGATCAACCCTTTAGTCCCCGAGAGGTCATCGAATGCAAAATTCGGTGCTTCGTTCACCGGGGTATCGGTGGGGGAACTCGTCGCGGTGCCGCCCGCCGTGAGATCCGGAATCAGAATGAATCCCGCCTGGAGCGCGGTGGCCGTTGTCATCAGGGAGCCGATACTGAGCGCAAGCAGCTTTTGAGCGGAAGAACCGAATTGCATGATGCTGGTAAGATTGAGCTTTAGTGAGAAATGCGGGAAATTACAGAATTGTCAAGTTTTGCGTGTGCCCTTCCCGCTGGCGAGGGACATTGTAAACACACCGGGCCGCTTCTTTGTTCAGGGTCTCCGCCTCAGATGCCTCATTCCGAAAACCTGATTCCCGCCTTCTGCACCTCCTGATAGGGAAGCAGCCAGACCAGCGATTCATCATGCAAGTCCACCACTTGAACCCGGTCGCCAAACGGATCGCGGAAATCACAGCGAAAGCCGGGCGCCAGTTCCAATCCGTATTTCCCGGTGATCTTTTCGCGCACTTCGGCGATTTGCGCCTCATCGCGCACCAGAATTCCAAAATGACGCATCCGGTCCGGAGTCATTTCCTCAACTTCGAACATCGCGAGGAACTGGTGTTCGCCCAACTTGAAAAAGGCGTCGCCTTCGCCCGAGTCGAGTTTCTGGAGATTGAACACGTCCTGATAAAAGGCCACCGCCTTTTCCACGTCGTCCACTTCGATGGCGATATGATTGCATCCGTAAACTTGAACGCTCATGACGAAGGATGATAAGCTCGTGTTTGGAATGGCCGGGCGGGAAACATTTAACACTGATCGCAGCTTTTGGGATAACGATCCGCTGTGAGGTTCAGTCGCACATTATGCTCCAGCAGAGCCTTGAGACCCGCGAGCATCAACGTAAATCCCTGGGTTGAATCACTCACGAATTTCACAAGTTCGTCTCCGCTCCCGGTCCAGCCCGATTCAGTGACACTGACAAACGTACCATCCTCCAGCATCGTGAACTTCCATTCCACTGTCGTCGGACCACTGTAGCCCGGCCGCTCTATGACGATGCGCTCGTTTGGCTCGACGACCTTCACGGTCACATTGATCAACACATCATACATTTCCCAACTCCATTGAACCGTCGTGCCGGGTTCGAGCCGGCTGCTTCCCTTCGTGAACCAGAATTGCCCCGTGATGTCCGGATTTACGATCGCCTCAAACACCTCCGCCGCGGGCTTGCGAATGAGCATTCCGGTTTTTGTCACCGGCACTTGCTTGAGTTGCAGAGTCTCCATGATAATTCGTGGGGCCACGACTCGACTTGAGCCGCGCGCCGTCTAAAACATTCCGTTCCCGTTCGGCGAATTTTCGGGCACGGGCTGGCCGATGTCCCAAAGTTCCGCGATCCGGCTGTCCTGAAACCTGAAAATATGAACCGTCGCTGCGCCCGCGTCGTGCGGATTCTGACGAATGTGCGAATGGACCGCCACGAAATCGCCGTCTTCAAGTGTACGCTGGATCTCCAGTACTTTGCCGGGGTTTTTCGCCGCGTTTTCCTCCATCGCAATCTTCAATGAATCGGCGTCGCCGCGGAAAAATGGATTGTGATGGCGGAAATCCGGGCTCACGAATTTCTGATAGGCTTCGCGCACTTTTCCGGCAGCGACCAGGCGCATGAACGAAGTGGCGGCCTCCTTGCGGGATAGGTCTGTAATTGCAGTCATAATTTCTCCTTTCGCGGCTCCTCGGTTTTCAGCGCGTAGCGCAGCAGGACGTCCCCGGACGGAAGCGCCCGGACGTCCAGCAAATCGAGCGGCGAACGCGTCGATACATCGCGAAACAGCCGCTGCCCGTCGCCGATGAAGACCGGGCACACCGCGAACTGATATTCATCAATCAGCCCGTGCTGCGTGAGTTGCGACACGATGGACCCGCTGCCAAAGATAATCATGTCTTTGCCTGCCTGCTGTTTCATGCTCTCTGCGTCGTGCGGGTTGAGTTCGCGGATCACGCGGCTGCCCTCCCAGGCGGCCTCGTTCAAAGTCCTGGAAAAGACCAGCTTCGTCATCCGGTTCAATGCGGCAGCGATCGCGCCGTGCTCCGCCGAACGCCGTCCGGCATGATGCGGGTCCGGTGCCGTGCCGGCGGCATCAATTTCCACATGCGGCCAGAATTTCTCGAAGATTTCGTATGTGCGCCGCCCGAGCAGCATCGTGTCGAAATCCGGCAGATCCCGCGCCGCCGCTCTGGCCTGCTCCACATCCGGCACCACCCAGTCCAGATTCCCATCAGGCGCTGCGAAAAAGCCGTCGGCCGTTACCCAGTTGAACATCACGATTCGTCGCATGAGTTTTTCTCTTGTTAGAGTTATTCTTTCGCCTGCTTTGCCGGTTCGAACAATTCGATCGCATTGCCGTCCGGATCATCCAGTTGGATTTGCCTGCCTGCGGGCCCCGTTTCCATTTCATTGCGGAATTGCAGCCCGGCATTCTTCAATTGTTCGATGCAGGCCGGAAGGTCCACCACGTGGAGAACAATGCGGTTCCATCCTCCCGGCTCCTGCCGTTTGCCATCCGGCATCGGGCGGGAGCCGGATGCCTGCGGGCCGCTCAGGAGAAGATCAAGTTCCCCCAGCGAAACGGTGGCAAAAGCCGGCGGATGCTGATGTTCCAGTTCGAAACCGAGATGGCCCGTATAAAACGCCACCGCCCGGCTCACGTCGCTCACTTGATAGCGCACGCCGTGAAATCCCTTCACGAAACTCTTCGCCGCCGCGGCTGCCTTCGTATTGCCGGTGGTGGACGCTCCTTTCATTGTGGTAACCTTTTTTTGCTTGCTGAGAGCGTACACGGGAAACCTCAACGCTCATCGTCTCGCACAAAGCGTACCTTCAAACCGGGACGCTCGAAGCTCTGTTCACATCACGTCACTGAATCGATTTTATACTCGCTTCTCAGGGCGGAGGATACTTTTCAAACTTTGGCAGCCCGGGATTCATTTGATCCCACGCGTGCGCGTCCGATATCCACACATCCGCTTGCGGGTTGAACCAGCCTGGATCATCAAGGCTCGCCGCGCGAATCGCGACAAATTGAGGGACGGCGTCGGGCTTCACCACGACCGGCGCCACACTCAGAGCAAAAGCCCCGGCGCGTCTCGCCACCGGCCTCGCTGGGCGAGGCATGGAAGCGCGGTGAACCCCGCAGGAGATGGAAAGCTTCCGCCGGCACGATGACGAACGACGAGAACGGACCCCCGCTTGATTGCTGGCAATCCCGGCAGTGACAATGAAGCATAAATACCGGCTCCGCCATGGATTCGTAGCGGATCGCGCCGCATGCGCACCCGCCTGAGAAGGGTGTGGTGATGGTGGACATTTCGATTTTGGTTGGAGATTCCACTGGATCAGCGGGCGAAAACGTTCAGTCCCTTGCCGGTCTCCAGGAAGGATTTCATGCTTGAGAGCACGCGCGGCCAGCCCCAGGAAACTTTGCCTGCCATCTTCGAGTCGGCCTTGAAGTTCCCGTGCGTTACCGTCAGGCACACCTGGTCTTTGATCGCCTCGATTTCAAAAGTGACGCGGGAGACGTCGCCGGGCTCATCCGGATCAGCCCAGGTGAGCACCAGCCGCTTGGGCGGGGTGCTTTCCAGAACCTTCCCAGTGATCCAAACTTCGCGCTCCTTGTCCCCGCCAATGTGCTCCCATTTAGAGCCCCTCTTCCAGTCCGAGACATTGTCGATGCCGGCCCAGTACTGGCGCGTGAATTCCGGTTTAGTAATGGCCGCCCACAGTTTTTTTGGCGTTGTGCGGATGAAGGTCGTGTAAACGAGATTTGGCCGTTTTTTCATGATTTGGTTTTCTTGTTAGTGTTGTTTTCGAGATCCTTTTTTAGATCGCTCAACGCCTGAAGGCGGCGGCGTTCGTATTTTGAAATCCAGCGCTCGGAGATCTCGTGGATCGGCACCGGGTTGAGGTAGTGCAGTTTCTCCCGCCCCTGCCAGACGACAGTGACCAGATTTGCCGCTTCCAGCAGCAGGAGATGCTTGGTCACCGCCTGCCGCGTCATGTCGAGATGTTCGCACAACTCCCCGAGCGTCTGCCCGTTGTTCTTGTGCAACACGTCGAGCAATTTCCGGCGGCTTTCGTCAGCCAGGGCTTTAAACACTGCATCCATCTCGCGCAAGGACATGCAACCATTTGGTTGCATGTCAAGCGCCAAACTGAAAGGGAGCGCTTTTGACAATCCTCCAATGATGAGCGAATCTTACCGCTATTGAACTCTACCTCTCCAGCCCCATCACCCTCCAAAAAGCCCACGCCCGCTTCGGCGGTTCGCAAGGTCTTCTCCGATGCGCGGCGCAGAGCATTGTGGACCCAGGGAGCCATAACAATCGAACGGATTCGGGCCAACCAGGCTACGATGAAGCCCGTGCCCTGATGCGGTTTGCAGAAGAGGCGGGGCTGGTGATGAATCGGGAGGCTGTAGCCATCCTGCAGTGCTCCGCAGACGCTATGAGGGGCGGTCGAGAACATCGCGCGGCATGGCTGCGCAGCGAAGGGCGTGTAATTAAAGATGCCGATGTGCATGCGCTCGCCACCGAATCGATGTTTGACTACCTGACGGACCTTTTGCTCTCCAACTACTTCTTTGACGATGACATCCAGATGCTCGGCTGCTATGAATTGGAAGGCAGAGTGCATCTTGTCACGTCTCAGCCTTATGTGGACGGCGACCATCCGGATTGGGCAGAACTGAAAGCAGGTCTCGTAAGGCAGGGACTGCGCGATCCTTATCCAAACTGCCTGGATTCGGTGAGAGGGCCTTCAGGCATGGGCGTGTCACTGTTGCCCGATTACACCGACCCGAGTGAAGAATGAACACACAACCCGAACTCTTCACAACACCGGCTCCCGGGCCTCCCAATCAGAGACTCTTCGTGGGCCTTTTTCCCGACGGCCATTCCGCCGGACTCATCCACCGACTCGCAAGCGAAATGCGTCACAGGTACAATTTAGGCAAAGAGCGACCTCTCGATCACCTTCACATCACCCTGCGCTGGATCAACGACTATGTGGAGATACCGGATAGCGATGTGGAGGATGTCAGTCGAGCATGCGAAGCGGCCACGGCCAGGGCTGCTCCGTTTGAAGTTAGGTTGGACCGCGTCGTTAGCTGGGGAAATGGCGTAGGAAAGCATCCGCTGGTTTTAACCGGCCACGGGGACAACAATGATACTTTGTTGGAGTTTCAACACGCTCTGTGGAAAGAACTGATAAAGTGCGGTCAACCCGGCAAGGGGGGGCGCGATTTCAATCCTCATGTCACGCTGCTCTATGATGAGCGCAGCATCCAGGAGGAACCAGTCCCTCCGATAACCTGGACGGTTAACGAGATTGTTCTCATCCACAGCATAGTCGGCGCCACCCACTATGACCCGCGCGGTCGATGGAGGTTGCGCGGATAACCTGACCCTGGCACTCACAGAGATTCACTCTTGCGACTGCAACATCAGAGTCATGCAGAGCGCCGCGGAATCGTTCTCGACGATGCCTGGGAATACGCGGAGCAGGGAAGATCCTCTAATGGAAACGCCGGGCTCTCGAAAAACGACAGCGCAGCGGTAATTGCCTCGTTATGAAAAACAACCAGTCCAATTCCAAAGTCGCCATCATCACCGGCTCCTCCCGCGGCATCGGTGCCGCCATCGCCAAACGTCTCGCTGCGGATGGCTTCACTGTGATCGTCAATTACGCCGGACGCTCCGCCGATGCAGATCGCGTGGTGGCGGAAATCGAAACCGCCGGCGGACGTGCCTCAGCCGTGCAGGCGGATGTATCCAGCGCGGAGGACGTCGCCAAACTCTTCGATCGCACCGAAACCCTTTTCGGAGGTGTGGATGTGCTGGTGAACAACGCCGGTATCATGCAGACCATGCCGCTCGCGGATACCGATGATGCCCTCTTCGACCGCACCCTCGCAGTCAATCTGAAAGGCACGTTTAACACGCTGCGCGCCGCTGCGAAACGGCTCCGGCCCGGCGGTCGCATCATTAATTTTTCGACCAGCGCCATCGGCCTGGCGCTGCCCGGTTACGCGCTCTACTGCGCCACCAAGTCCGCGGTGGAAACAATGACGAACATCTTCGCCAAAGAATTGCGCGGCAAAAACATCACCGTCAACGCCGTCGCGCCAGGACCAACCGCCACCGAACTCTTCCTCATCGGCAAGAGCGAGCAGCAGATTGCGCATCTTGCCCAAATGCCCCCGCTCGAACGCCTCGGTGAACCCGATGACATCGCACGCGTCGTCTCCTTTCTCGCCGGTCCGGATGCCGGCTGGATCAATGCCCAGACCCTGCGCGTCAATGGCGGCATCGTCTGACCTGCGCGAATGCGATTCACTCAACGTCCAACTCACCGCGAACATGGAAGAACCAGGTTCGTCACACGGCCACCACCAGAGTACCGGACGCATCGAAGCCGACGCGAAAATCGACCGCCAGCGACTCAGGATAAATGCGATGGAGTGAACGATTTCCTTTGGACGTTCTCCCGGCACAAATAAAGTGCCGATATGCCCCATGCCATTCGCCGAACAGACGGTATGCCCTGGAAACCGGGCCACCCTTTTCCCGCCACGCTCGCCGATGGAAGGCAGGCCATTGCCGTATGGGGCGGCTGCGCCCGTTACGAGACGCTTCAGGAAAAGTGGCTCTTTACCTCTTCCAATGAACTTGCGCAAGGACCGCCGATTTCTGAAGTCGCTATTACGGATGAAGAAACCGGTAAAACCCGATGGGGGCCGGCACCACCGGGAGCGCGATTACTCTTCGTGCTGTTGCCGGCCGTCACCGGAAAAAACGGTCAGGATTACCGCCTGGCAAAACTGGTAACGACAGAAGCCACCGCTGAAGAACTGGCTTATTTCAGAGACCGTCGCGTGGCCCTTTTCGGCACCCTTTCACCGGACAGCAAAATACAAGTTATCCCGCCGGTCAGTCCTCCGCCTCCTGATGAGCCGGTGCCGATACAGGGCGAGTTGTTCTGATGTCCTTTCTCGCTCTCCGCCCCACCCCGGGGGAGTTTGAGGGCGCGGTTTGTCACTTCACCGACTCGAGCAGCCAGACGCCGTCCACTTTCTTGAGCGTGGCTGTGACCTGATGCTTGTCCTTTCCAAACGACGTCACCAGCACAACAGTGGCTGTTGTGTCTTTGATCGCAGGCTTCTCCGCCTTGAATGGTTTCGAAGGAACGTCCTGGGCGTTCAGCACCGGATCAGCATCCACCTCCTTCGCGCTCATCGCTTTGGCGTAGGCCTTCTTGAAATTCGCGGTCACCAGTTTCGAACCTGCCACCCACTTCTTCGTGTCCTTGTTTGCCTCCACCTGCGCCACATAGCCGGCGTAGAACTTCTCTGCAACGGTTCCGGGATCTCCGGCGGCTTTGGCGTCGTCAGCGGCGAAAATGGGAAGCGATGTGAACAGGGAGGTGATGATGGCGATGAGGAGGAACAGTGTTTTCATTGCAGCGGCTGCAAGGATGCGCTCGCCGCTCCGCGGGCGTCAAGATAAGATTGAAGCAGGTCCGATCTACTGCGATCCACCCCGAATCACATGCCCCTTCAGAATGAGCGCACCCGCGCCGGCCGGTAATACTATCCGCTCGCCGGTTTTCATCTTCGCCGACCGGATGGTTTCTGCGGTAAGCGGATCGATTGCGTCAAACTCCATTTCCTCACGCGCCTCGATTTGGAGTCCGCCCTCACGGATTCCAATCGGGACGCAAACGAAACGATTATCCTTGCGGCTGCCGGTATTGCGCACGCAGCCGTCCCGGCTCCCCGCGACGTCCGGCGCATACTTGTTAGGCCGGCCACCGGCAAACACCGTGAACGGCGCTTCCTTTTGCTTGCCGTCATTGCGACGCCAGCCTGGCAAATCGGCAGGAAGGATCGCCTGCAAATGCCGGAAGTCACGAATCGCCGGCGTCTCTTCAAATGACGTCCTCCCCATCACGCCGGCCTTGGAATGAAACACGAACATCGGCAGCTTCGCGGAGTACGCGAATGCCGCCGCCATCACGAGGCGAATGCCGGCGTTCTCTGTTGCGACCGACGAGCCCGGACCGATCGGCTCATTGCTGCTCGCCGGCGGAAAGCCCGGCCGGTCACTGAAGTCCCAGCAATCATAGACCGGCTTCCAGCCGTCGTCTGTTTGCAGATCGCGGCTGAAGTGCCACGTCGCGATATCCGCCGCGCTGTCCGCATATGTCTTCCCGAAGTCATCCGCGTGATTCGATGTCGTCGCGACCGGAATCGCCGTCCGGTCGGCAAGGAATTTGGTAAATTCACGCAGGTCCCGCGTGCCCTCTTCTCCCGGGAATCCGTTCTGCCACGCCTCATTGGCCACTTCGAGCAGCATGATCTTCTGCTCACGCCCTGGCACTACCTCCGCCAGCAGCCGGCGCATGTGTTCCATCCGGTCCTCCTTGCGCGGCATGAGCTGGGCATCGGCAAAGATCGTAATCTGCGCGCGCATGCCGTACCGGTCGAAGCCGAGATCGATCATTTCCGCGAGTTGCTTCCAGTAATCCGGCCACGCTTCCACCCGCTTGTCTCCGCGGCTGGTGAACGTCACCGGCGCAATTTCCAAACCCTCCCACGCCCGGTTGTGCCCCACCATCGACAGCATGCGGTAGTAGTTGAATTCCTGCCCTGAGAGAAACCGGAGATCGCTTTCAAACCGCGCGCGATCATTGCGACACCGCCACAGCGCCGTGAAATAAGAAACCCCCAGCCCCAGAAATGGCCCCCGGTCATCCACCAGCGCGTGATCCACCACCCGCACCGCACCCGCGCGCGAGGGAACGCTGGTTGCCTTCACCAGATCATCCGCGGCAGGCGAAGGATGCGCCGCGAACAGCGAAACGATGATGGCGAATGGGAGGCACAGGGTTTTCATAATGGTTAGTGTGTGAGGGACTCCTAATCCGGGGTTTCACTTCGTCGCCTCCGCACTCCACTCATTGAGCTTTTGTTTCAGCAGCTCTTTGGAGGGCAGGTAGAGCTGATACTCTTTGGCGTGGATGTTGGCGTCTCTGGGGAGGGTGAGTTCGACGACGGTCTTCCTGGCGGATTTGCAGAGCAGGAGGCCAATGGTGGGGTTTTCCTCCGGGAGTTTCACCTCGCGGTCGTAGTAGTTCACATACATCTGCATCTGCCCGAGGTCCTGGTGGGTGAGCTTGTCAAGCTTTAGGTCAATGAGGACGTAGCAGCGGAGGAGACGGTTGTAGAAGACGAGGTCCACGAAGTAGTGGTCTTCATCGAAGGTGAAGCGCTTTTGGCGGGCCTCGAAGAGGAAGCCTTTGCCGAGCTCGAGGAGGAAGTGCTCCAGGCGGTCGATGATGGCCTGCTCGAGGTCGTTCTCGGAGTAGCTGGTGTTTCATTGAGGCCGAGAAATTCGAGCACGAGCGGCTCCTTCAAAAGGTCCTCCGGCCGGGTGATGTGCTGCCCCTCCTGCGCCAGCTTCCGGATGCCCGCCTTATCCCTGCTGAGAGCGAGACGTTCGTAGAGACAGGTGGCTTTCTGGCGTTTGAGTTCCCGCACATCCCAGTTTGCCTGTGCAGCTTCGATTTCGTAGAAGCTGCGTTCGTCCGGAGCTTTGATGGTCATCAACACTACGTAGTGAGACCAACTGAGAGTGAAGGGAGATTTTCCGGGTGTTGTCTGAAAAATTGAGCCGGGCAGCAATTTCCCGGCAGACTGCCGGGAAATTCCCAATTGGTCAGACTTTGTCTGACCAATTGATGGGAGCGCAGATTCGCCAGACAGCGTCTGACCAATCTTGTCACGAAACAGAAGGAAGAACTGTCTCATGAGCTTGAGATTGGTCGTAGAGAAACCTCTGCCGAATTCAGATGTAAGAGCCTCAGAAAGGCCGGACAGGATGAGATCGCCATAGGCCGCGCGCTTCGCGCCCTTTTGCTCATGCTCCACAATGCGGCGGCCAATTTCGAAATTGGTCATCACCTGGAAGGTGTCCACGGCGGTGGACACGCCGCGGCGGGCGCTCTGGATGAGATCGCGGACTTCGGTGAGAAGGGAGGCGAGGCCGTCCCGCTTCGCTCTGGCCGGGGCGCTGGTTTTGCGAGTGGCGGACGGCCTTTTCATGAGGCTCAGGCGGTGGTGTAGACCTCCGCCCCGCTTTCAACAAACTCCTTTGACTTCTCCTCCATGCCCCGCTGGAGGGCTTCTTCTTCGGCCATGCCCTGCTCCGCCGCATACTTCCGCACGTCCTCTGTGATCTTCATGCTGCAAAAGTGGGGGCCGCACATGGAGCAGAAGTGGGCGCTCTTGGCGCCTTCCTGGGGGAGGGTTTCGTCGTGAAATTCGCGGGCGGTGACGGGGTCGAGGCTCAGGTTGAACTGGTCTTCCCAGCGGAATTCGAAGCGGGCTTTGGAGAGGGCGTTGTCGCGGTATTGGGCGCCGGGGTGGCCTTTGGCGAGGTCGGCGGCGTGGGCGGCGAGTTTGTAGGTGATGACGCCGGCTTTGACGTCTTCTTTGTTAGGGAGGCCGAGGTGTTCCTTGGGGGTGACGTAGCAGAGCATGGCGCAGCCGTACCAGCCGATCATGGCGGCGCCGATGCCGCTGGTGATGTGGTCGTAGCCAGGGGCGATGTCAGTTGTCAGGGGGCCGAGAGTGTAGAAGGGGGCTTCGTGGCACCACTCAAGTTGTTTGGCCATGTTCTCTTCGATCATGTGCATGGGGACGTGGCCGGGGCCTTCGTTCATGACCTGGACGCCTTTGGCCCACGCTCGCTTGGTTAGTTCGCCCTGGACTTCGAGTTCGGCGAACTGGGCGCGGTCGTTGGCATCGGCGATGGAGCCGGGGCGGAGGCCGTCACCGATGGAGAAGCTGACATCGTAGGCGGCCATGATGTCGCAGATGTCGTCCCAGTGGGTGTAGAGGAAGTTTTCCTTGTGATGGGCGAGGCACCATTTGGCCATGATGCTGCCGCCGCGACTGACAATTCCTGTCATGCGGCTGGCGGTCCAGGGGACGAAGCGGAGGAGGACGCCGGCGTGGATGGTGAAGTAGTCCACGCCCTGCTCGGCCTGCTCGATGAGGGTATCGCGGAAGAGTTCCCATGTTAGGTCCTCGGCTTTGCCATTCACTTTTTCGAGCGCCTGGTAGATGGGGACGGTGCCGATGGGGACGGGGCTGTTGCGAAGAATCCACTCGCGGGTGGCGTGGATGTTCTTGCCGGTGGAGAGATCCATGACGGTGTCCGCACCCCACTTCGTGGCCCAGCGCATTTTTTCGACTTCCTCCTCGATGCTGCTGGCGACGGCGCTGTTGCCGATGTTGGCGTTGATTTTGACGAGGAAGTTGCGGCCGATGATCATCGGCTCCAGTTCCGGGTGGTTGATGTTTGCCGGGATGATGGCGCGGCCGGCGGCGACTTCGGAGCGGACGAATTCGGGGGTGATCTCGGCGGGGATGCGCTGGGGGAAGCGCCGGAACACTCCCGGCGTGTAATCGCTAGAGGGGTTTTGTGAACTGCCCTCATGCTGTTTGTCGGGGTCGCTGCGGACGATGTCCTGCGCATAATCGGCAATTTTGGCGCGGCGCATGTTTTCGCGGATGGCGATGAATTCCATCTCGGGGGTGATGATGCCCTGGCGGGCATACCAGAGTTGCGTGACGGGATGGCCGGCGGAGGCGCGGAGGGGGCGGCGGCGTTCGCCGGAGAGGCCGGGGAATTCGACGAGCCGGTTGCGCTCGGCTTTGCTGGCGTATTCGGCGTGTTTGCCGGAAAGGTAGCCGTTGTCCTGGGGTTTGACTTCGCGGCCGTCGTATTCGGTGACGTCGGCGCGGGAGGTGATCCAGTCGCGGCGGAGCGGGGGGAGGCCTTCATCGGAGGTGCCTTTGAAAGCGGGGTCGCCCCATGGTCCGGAGCAGTCATAGACGCGGACGGGTTCGTTGATTTCGATGCGGCCGTTGAAGGACTTGGTGTGGGAAAGGGTAATTTCGCGCATGGGGACGCGGATGCCGCGGGTGCCCTCGACATAGACGCGGGTGCTGGCGGGAAGGGCGTCGGAGGAGTGGGGAGGGAAGGTGGATTCGGTGGCGATCATTGGGAAAGGGATAATGGGGAATGGATAATAGAGGGTGGGCCGGAAGGGTTAGCGAGGAAGCGTGCTCGGGGATTCTTTCGGCGCTACGCGGCTTTGAAAATTGGTGATGGCGGGACCGTGGGCTGAAGCCCACGGTTATTGTCTTGCGCCGCTACGCGGCTGGTTGTCTTTCGCAGCGGTTTGTCTTTTGCGGCGATGCGGCGGGTTGAGATCATCGT
>DASZQB010000128.1:0-11962 GCA_035550135.1 Verrucomicrobiales bacterium | reverse complement strand
GGTGGGGGTGAAAGGGGTGCTGGGGGGGTTGGGGGGGCGGGGGCGGGAGGTTAGTTAGCAGCCTGGGGGGAATGGCAGTGACAGGGAGTTAAAGCGGAGCGAGGGTGGGTAAAAAAGGTGCGAGGGATTTGAGGCGCGCCTTTGGCGCTTGGGATGATTTTTGCGAACGAATCCTGGGCCTGGCGGCCCAGGCTATGTTGAGGGCGGCCTTTGGCCGCACGGGAGGCGGGACGGGAATGGAGAGTGGAGGGGGGCAGAAAATAGAGAATGGAAAATTGTCTGAATAGGGAGGATGGCACGGACTGGGATGGACTGGGATGGACTGGGATGGACGGGATGGACGCGGATGAATGGGGGCGGAGGGGCGTCCGGGGTGAGCGAATTTCCTTGAAGTGAGGGGGCACCCTATCGAGTCTCCGGTCGAACCTGAACCCTGACCATTGAGCCGCGCCTTGTCATCTTTGCTGCCCCGTACGCCTGGGGAAATTGTGTATGCGCTGCTGGTGGCGGGGATGCTTTCGGGGATGCTGCTTTCGGTGCCGCTGTGGATGACGGGGAGGGGGTTTCCGCATCTACCGCTCATCCCGTTCATCCAGCCGTTTCCTGCGCCGCTGGATGCCATTTTCTTTTGGATCACTTTCTTTCTGCTGGCGCTTTCGGTTTTTTCGCGGCGGAACCGGTGGGGGGCGATCGGGTGCTGTGTGTTGCTGGCGCTGCAGGATCAGGTGCGGTGGCAGCCGTGGTTTTATCAATATCTGCTGCTGATGACGGCGGGGATGATTTTGCAGGACCGCAATGCGCCGTCGTTCCTTTTTGTGTGCCGGATTTTTTTGATCTGCCTGTACTTTTGGAGCGGGGTTCACAAATTGAATGCGGGGTATGCGAATCTGTATGAGGCCACGTTCGTGCAGCCGCTGTCGTCCCTTTGGCCGGGGTGGGCGGTGGAAGCCGTGCGACGGGCGGGGCCGGTGTCGCCGTGGCTGGAGATCGCGACGGCGGTGGCGCTTTGTTTCCGTCCCACGCGCCGGTGGGGAATTGCTGCGGCGATCCTGACACATGTGGCCATCCTGCTGATGATAGGGCCGCCGGGCACGTTCAGGAACACGGTGATCTGGCCGTGGAATTTGATCATGCCTGCGCTGGCGGTGATTCTCTTCCGGCGCGCGCCGGAGTTAGGGTGGAAGTCGGTGGATGGCCCGAGGCCCCGGATCGCAGCCGCGCTGATCATTCTCTGCGCGGGGGTTTTTCCGGCGTTTTCGTTCAAGGAATCGTGGGACCGCTATCTTTCGTTCAAGCTCTATGCCGGGGATGAGCGGCGCCTTGTGCTCGTGGTGGATGAGCAGGCTTCAAAAGCGCTGCCTGAATCCTGGCGGGTGCATTTGCTAAAATCGACGCACCATCCGGATGCGTGGGAGCTGGGGTTTCTGGAATGGGCGCTGGAGGAACTCAATGTGCCGGGGCCCGCGGACGACCGTCACCTTCTGGCGCTCGCCAAAAAATGCGCGCGCATGAAGTTTGCCAGCGCAGGGCGCGTGCTGTTCTACATCGATTATCCCTTTCGGATGCAGGAGCGGGGCTGGCTGACCCTAACGCCGGAGGAAATTCTCAAACTGCGGGCTTTCCCTCCCTTGCAGAAACCGGCGGGTTCTCCGTAGTGAGTCTCATCACCGCCAGGCGGACAGGGCCCCCAAACAGGTGAATAAACTCCGCGCGATACCGTCCGACAGCCAAATGGACCCTTGCTTTCACCGGGTCAAAACGTTATCACCCCCAAGCCGCTGATGAAATCCACCCAAGAGCACCGCCACGCCGCCGTCGAGACCCATCTCGGCAAGGACAGGCTCCTCCTCAAGTCGTTTTCAGGCCGCGAAGAACTGGGCCGTCTCTTCCAATATCAAATCGTTCTTCTCGATCCTGAACAGGATGTGGATCCGGACGATTTGGTGGGCACGATGATCACGGTGCGCCTGGAGCTGGAAAACACGGCTACCCGGCATTTCTGCGGATATCTTTCCAAGCTTTCGTTCCTCGGGTATGAAAAAGGCGCGGGTGTGTATCACGGTGAAGTGGTGCCGTGGCTTTGGCTGCTCACGCGCACCAGCGACTGCCGCAGCTTCCAGGAAAAGACGGTGCGGGAGATTCTCGAAACCATTTTCGGCGAGCAGGGATTCAGTGATTTCGAGTTCAATCTGCGCCGCAGCTACAAGCCCCGCGTCTTCTGCGTCCAGTACAACGAAACGTATTTCAACTTCGTGAGCCGGCTCATGGAGCACGAGGGTATGTATTATTATTGGAAGCACGAGAACGGCAAACACACGATGATGATCGTGGACGACATGTCGTGCCACGAGGCGCACCCGGAGCGGGCGGAGATTGAATGGCGTGAACGGAGCGGCATTCTCGAGGACGGTTATCTTTATGACCTGCGCGTGCAGAAGGCGGTGAGCACCGGCGCCTACGCCACCAGCGACTACAATTTCAAGAAGCCGTCCGTGGACCTTCGCAAACGCAAGGAGAAGCAATTGAAGCACGCGGCGGCAAAGTTCGAACTCTTCGAATTCCCTGGAGCGTATCGCGAGCCCGGCGACGGCGAATCACTCGCCGAAGTGCGCATTGAGGAAGCGCAGGTGGGACATGAAACCATGGATGCCATGGTGACCGCGCGGGCGGTTTCCTGCGGATACAACCTGAAGCTCAAAAAAGCGGAGCGGGCCGATCAGCAGCGGAAGTATCTCATCACTTCCACGAATATCACGATCAGTCAGGATGCCTACACGACCGGCACGGGCTCGAACGAAGACCGCTTCGAGTGCCACATCACGTCGATTCCGTGTGACGGCGTTTACCGCCCGCGCCGCACGAGCGTGAAGCCCTGCATGCGCGGCCCGCAGACGGCCCTTGTAGTGGGACCTCCTGGGGAGGAAATCTACACGGACGAGCATGGCCGCATCAAGGTGCAGTTCTACTGGGACCGCCGCGCCGAGGGCAATGAAAAGGCGTCCAAGTGGGTCCGCGTCAGCCAGCCGGCGGCGGGTGGCGGCTACGGATTTGTCAGTTTGCCGCGCATCGGTCAGGAAGTGATTGTGGAATACATCGAAGGAGATCCGGACCGGCCGATCGTCACGGGATGTGTTTACAACGGCAACAACACGCCGCCGTATTCTCTGCCCGGCGAAAAGACCAAGACGGTGTGGAAATCAAACAGCAGCAAGGGCGGCGGCGGCTACAACGAAATCCGCATGGAGGATTCCAAGAGCGCGGAACAGATTTTCATTCACGCGCAGAAGGACGTGGATTCCTACATCGAAGAGGAATGCCGCAGCTACATCGGCACCAATTGCCACACGATCATCAAGTGCAACCGGGTGGAGAAGATCGACGGGAATTGGGAGACGAAGCTGAAGGGCAAGCACAACGTCAAAATCCAGTCCTCGCAGTCGGTCAAAACCGGCGGTGATGAGATCATGGAAGTGGGCGGGAGCAGTTATAAGAAGGCAGGGAGCGACATGCTGCTCAAAGCCGGCATGAATCTGCACGTGGAGGGCGGCATGAATGTTTATATGAAAGGCGGCATGGGCGTGGTGATCGAAGCCGGCATGAGCCTAACCCTCAAAGGACCCGGCGGCTTTATCAACATCGGTCCGGCCGGGATTGCCATTCAGGGAACGATGGTGTTGATCAACAGTGGAGGCGCACCCGGAGCGCCCTCGCCGGTCAACTGGAAAGGTCCCGACAGTCCCTCGGAAGCAAAGAAGGCTTCGAGCAGCAGCGCCGGAAAGGTGGAAAAATCCAAGGGCATGGGATATTCCTCCAAGGCCGGCACATGGTCCAAGACCACCTGCTCGGACAAGGCGGCGGCGGAAGGTTATCCGTTCTACAGCCCGGATGACGATGGCGGCGGCGGGGGCGGTGGTTATGACAAAGGCGGCGGTGGTGGCAAGGGCGGCGGGGACACCGAGCATTCCTACTCGAAGGGCGATGGCGGCGGGGGCGGATATGACAAGGGTGGCGGCGGCGGTGGAGGATACAGCGAGCCTCCTTCCAAAGGATATGGCGGCGGCGGGGGCGGGGGCGGTGGTTATCCTCCTTCCAAAGGCGGCGGCGGATATGGTGATAAGGGCGGTGGGGGTGGAGGCGGCGGCGGATATGAAAAAGGCGGCGGTGCCGGCGGCTACGGCAGCAAGGGTGGCGGTGCCGGCGGTGGTGGCGGCAAGGGCGGCTACTAACAGGTTTTTACTTTATGATGTCGCCCGCCGTGCAAAGCCAGTTGGAGGCCGTGATCGGCGCTCCGCCTCCTGCCAGCGTCCCCTGTGATGCCTATGCCATCCTCGATGGCGCCGTGGTGCGCCAGTTGCCGGATTATCTCGACGAACGCGATTCTCCCTTTGCCTGCCTGCTGCGGGGGGAAACCGATCCGCTCGTCCTAACAAGGGCGCCTTACCTCGTGCGGATCGCTCCAGGCGACGAAATCCTTTCCTGGATTCTCGAGGAAGGCTGGGGACGGAACTGGGGCATGTTCACCGCGGTAGCGCCGGATACGCCATTCGACGATGTTCTGGACCACTTCCGCCAGTTCGTCCAGGTGCGCCTTCCGGACGGACGCGTGGTGTTCTTTCGATTCTACGATCCCCGCGTGCAGCGCCTCTTTCTTCCCTCCTGCGATGCGGCTCAGGCAGGAGAACTGTTCAAATTACCCGCGGTATGGAGTTGCGAAAGCGAAGACGGCGGCAGCCTGCTCGTTCACAGTGTTCGCGACGGCACCGTGAACTGCACGAAGATTGCTCTGGATTCCTTCCGCGACGCCGTTACCGGCTCCGCCGTTCGCTAATTCCAACGCTTCACTCCCATGCTGGAAATCAGACAGGATCAGATGCAGATGTTCGTCGATAATGCCCGCAATGGATTTGTCGCACGCGTGGTGAGCTACCTGAAACTGCACCGCGCGGAGCATGCAAAGGAAGATGTCGCAGCGATGGTGCGCCGCCAGATTACCGCCGCGGAAGGCTACGGCATCCGCAGCGAGGCGGCGGTGGTGAAATTCACGGAACTCTGCGCCGTCTTCGGCGAAGACTTTCACGACTCGGGGAAGTACCCGGAAGTGGAGCGCATCCTTTCTCAGCAAGCCGACGGCGCGGTAAAGATCGAGGAATTGTGCGACGCCGCCGAACGTGATTTCGCCGCAGTCGCATGAGCTGGAAAGCCTCCCGCGCCGACAAGGATTTTTCCGGCGTGCGCAGCGTCAGCGACGCGGTGCAGCCGGAGGATCATGGCCTGCCGCCGTGCTGCGCCCGCACGCGCATCTCGCTCAAGTGCCGGCACGATGAACGCGCGTTCACTTATTCTATGCCGGTCAAGGGCCGCTGGCCATGGCTTTCCGCGATCGTCCCGCCTTACAACTTGAGGTGGCACGCCATGGCGGACATTACCGCACCGGTTTTCCAGGTGGTCTCCAACGCCACTCATGAAGCCGGCATGGATGTCCTGAACATTCGCGCTGAAGGCCCCGGAGAATGTCCGCCCGGCACACCATCGGTTATCACGGTCACTCCGGAAGGCGGGACTGCTGAAGTGCAGCGCCTGCCCGTGCGCGACTGGAAGGTTCCCCTGCCCTCTTCGCTCTCCGCGGAAATCCTAACGGCTGAGAAACCGTGGGAACGCAAGGGCCTGCACCCGTTCTGCCTGCCGGAATTGCCCGCACGCACGTGGACTGTCGCCTTCCCCGCCTGCCCCTCAAAGGGGCTCGGCATGAGCGTGGCCGTAAAGTCCTTTCCAGCGATTCATTGGACCGGCCAGGCGCGCGTGCAGGCGCAATCCAACAACGGCCCCGCCCGTCCGGTGGTCGAAGGAGGCATTGCCCTCCGCTATGACGGGCGCGAAAAACTCATCGACGACTGGCGCTCGCTTCGGGCCATCTTTCCGTTCATGGGAATGCTCGACGAGCTGACCAAAACGGTAAACGCCGTCAACGAACTGTGTTCCCCGCTGCGTTCCCGCGGGCTGGACAGCAGCCGCCTGCAATGGCGCGAGCCGTTTCGCTGGGATCCCATGCCTTCTATGGCGGTGCAGGTAGAGTCCCGGCTGTTCGAACAAACAGGCTCCGGTCTTCTTGGGCATTACCTTGAAGTGAGGCTCAACGGCGAACCCCTCGCCGGGGCCACCGGTGAAGCGAACATTCTTCCCGTGCTCATCACCAATGCGGGCGCGGAAAAACGCCTCAAGCCGATCACTGCTCTCCACCATGGCGGCATCGTGGAACTGAGCACGCGCTATGGCGTTTATCTTGTCGCCCAGGGACGCTGCACCGTTATCGCGTCACTTCGTTCTCTTCGTCCGCTGGAGGCGATCACTCAGCGGTTCCTTTCTCACGGTGAGGTAAACTTTTCCCTCGAAGGACGCAGTGAAGCCGAATTCGAGAGCCTCATCGTCAGCAGCACCGCGGCCACCAGCGCGTCGGAAGGCGCACGCATCGTCGTCGCTCTCGAAGCTCCGGCGGACGCTCCGCTGCCGGAACCCCGCGAGAGAAAACCAAAAGCCCAGGCGGCCTTCACCGGCATGGTCTTCCAGGGGATCGAGCGCCTTTGCGGGAATGTCCGCATCCGGCCATGGAGCCCGCCCCCCGCCGAAGGGGAGGAACCGGCCCCGCCCCAGCCTGTCAATGTGCTCCCCGCCCGCCTCTGGCCTCAGGGTTCCGAGCCCGGAGCCGCAGAGGAAATTCCATGGTGCCATGAGTGAAGCGAAACTCCTCCTGCATCCCTCCGACCAGCCGGTCTTTCGCCTGCTGGTCGATGTGCGCTCCTGCGTCTGCGAAGTTCGGATTAACGACGTCCCCGTTTGGTCCAATGTCACCGGGACTGCTTCCCGGGCCACTCTTTCGATCAACGAGTGGCTCTTCGCCGGCGAAAACGAAATCGCGCTTAATCTGACGGCGCCGCCGGGCGTCGAAGTGAAGCCGCACAGCGAAGCTATCCTTCCCGAGGCCGCCGTCGTGCAATGCAGCCTTCTTTATAAACGCAACCGCGCCCCCTGGCTCTCGATGCAGGAACTTCTTCCGTGGAGCTACAACCACAAGGAAGACTTCAAAAACGCGGGCATCTTCAACCCCCACGAGCACCACGTTCACCCGGCCCCCGAAGCCGCCCCTGCCGAAGAACCGGCCGCTCCTGCTCCGGCTGCTCCCACTCCGGCTCCGGCCGCCGCTCCCGCTCCTATTCTCTCTCCCGGCCAAACCATTTCCCTTCCCATTATCCCCACGGCGATCGATTGGCTGCCCGGCAGCGTCGGACTCCACGGCGGCTTCACCATCTCCGTCCCTTCTGTCTGGCCGGCATGCCCATGGGATCGTGCTCTCGACCTCAGCGCCATGCCTGGCCTGGATTACACGGTCAGCCGCCTTATCCGCTCTGCAGCCGATTCCCTCCAGCGCCGCGATTGGGTCGGCCTCCGCCGACTTTTCGCCGACCGCCGCGCGGCTCTGCAAACCGCGTATTACCTGAACGAGGCCGCCTGCGACGAAGCCCTCGCTTTCCCGGAACTGCTCAAACCCCCGGAGACCAAAGCCGTTTCTCCCGACGCCCAGACTATCAAAGGCATCGTCTGCGGTCACGGAAAGCTGCTCCGCGCCGTCGCCGGCGACCCGCCTTCCCCCGCGCTCTCTCTGATCTGCCCGTCCCTTGGATGCCAGGCGGAAATTGAAACCTTCTGGTTCAATAACGGCCAGGAATGGCGCCTTGCGCGTTGATTTTCAGCATTCGGGAGGCCGGCGCAGTTCCGGATCGGTTTGTTCCGCCAGACTCAATTTCACGCGAAAGAATCCCCGCATCTGAACGGATTCAGCGTTAGTCAGTCTGTGTTTTGCGTCTGCAAACGCGAAAAGAATTCATGTGGACGCCACCGGTTCCCTTAATACGCTAGACCCTTTTTTGCCGCCCTCACGCCTGCCCTCCATGACTTCCCAACTTCAAGCCCTCAATCAGCAAATCGCCGCGCTGCATCCTACTGTTGACGCCATCAAAGCAGAGATCGGAAAATCGATTATCGGACAAACCTACCTCGTGGAGCGCCTGCTCATCGGCCTGCTGGCGAACGGCCACGTGCTCCTGGAAGGTGTCCCGGGACTCGCGAAAACCGCCACCATCAGCGCATTGGCCCAAACGATTCACACCAAGTTCGCGCGCATTCAGTTCACGCCCGACCTGCTGCCGAGCGACCTCATTGGAAATCTTATCTATAATCCGCGGGACGGCGTTTACACCACCAAGAAGGGCCCCATCTTTGCGAACCTGATTCTGGCGGACGAAATCAACCGCGCTCCGGCCAAGGTGCAAAGCGCGCTGCTGGAAGCGATGCAGGAACGGCAGGTGACCATTGGCGAAGAGTCCTTTCCGCTGCCCACCCCTTTCCTTGTGCTGGCCACACAGAATCCCATCGACCAGGAAGGCACCTACGCCCTGCCGGAGGCACAGGTGGACCGCTTTATGTTGAAGGTGGTGATCGGTTATCCCAGTGAGACCGAGGAAAAGCAAATCATGCAGTTGATGGCGAAGACCGCCGCGCGCGCGCCATTGCAGGCGATTGTGCATCCCGAGCAGATTCTTGAAATGCGCGCTCTGGTGGACCGCGTGCATGTGGATGAGCAGATCGAGGACTACATTATCCGGCTCGTGTTCGCCACACGTGAACCGAAGCGCTTCATTCCGAAGATGGACGGCATGATCCGTTTTGGCGCCAGTCCGCGCGCATCGATCAATCTTTCTCTGGCCGGCAAAGCCCACGCGTTTCTGCATGGCCGGGGCTACGTCACGCCGCAGGATATTAAGAGCATCGCGCCGGATGTGCTGCGCCACCGGATCATCACCACTTTCGAAGCCGACGCCGATGAAATTTCCGGCGAAACCATTGTAAAGCACATCCTCGATACCGTGGTCGTTCCATGATTCCCCGCGAGTGGCTCAAGAAGATCCGGCAGATCGAGTTGCGCACCGTGCGGCTCGTGGAGGACTTGATGGCCGGGCAGTACCATTCCGTGTTCAAAGGACGCGGCATGGATTTTGACGAAGTGCGCGAATACCAGCCGGGCGACGAAGTGCGGCGCATCGACTGGAATGTCACCGCACGCACCGGCGTTCCTCACATCAAAAAATACATCGAGGAGCGCGAGATGACCGTCATGGTCCTCGTGGACGCCAGCGCCAGCGGCCTGACAGGTTCCGTGGAAAGCAGCAAACGGGAACTCGCTGCTGAACTAAGCGCGGTGCTCGCCTTCAGCGCCATCCGCAACAATGACAAAATCGGCGCGCTTCTCTTCACGGACGGCACGGAAAAATACATCCGTCCCGGCAAGGGCCGCCTGCACGTTCTGCGGCTCATCAGCGAAGTCCTGACATACCGGCCCGCGAGCCGAGGCACCAACCTAACCAAAGCGCTGCACCACATCAATCGCGCCCTGAACCGTCGCGCAGTCATCTTCCTCATCTCTGATTTCATGGACCGTGGCTACGAGCGCGCCCTGAAAGTCACGGGCCGGAAACATGATTTGATTGCTATCCCCATCGTGGATCCCACCGAGCGGAAACTGCCGAATCTCGGCTGGATCACGTTTGAGGACGCGGAAACCGGCCAGGTGATGGAATTGAATACCGCCAGTGCCAAGGCCCGCGGCGCTTTCGAGGTCGCGGCTCAGGAGCGGCTGGACAGACTGCGTCAGCTTTTCCGGCGCTCGGGGCTCGATTCCATCGAGGCGCAAACGGATCAGCCGTATCTGCGCAGCATGATGCAGTTTTTCGAAAACCGGATCAGGAGGTTGTCGCCATGAACCCTCCCGAAGAACTCATCGACGATCTGCAACTGGTGGATCCGCCCGAGCCGTTCCGCCTCAACTGGTGGTACGTGGCCGCCGCGGTGCTCGCGATTGTTCTCATGGCGATCATCCTGAAAAAACGCGCCAAAACACGCCTCGTCCGTCTGGAGGCGGCCAAGCTCCGCCGCGCATGGGTGGATGCGCTGGCCGAACTCGAAAAACTCTTCGCCCTCATCGACAGCGAGCAGTCCCGTCCCTACGCGACGGAAAGCTCCGCCATCATTCGCCACTACATTGAAGAACGGTTTGATCTGCGCGCCCCAACGCAATCGACAGAGGAGTTTCTGGAAACGGCACGTTATTCCCCGAAGCTTTTAAGCGGTTTTGGAACGGATGGCCGGCTCGTCGCCGTGCGGCACCAGGAGGCGCTCGCCGAATACCTGCGCATCTGCGACTTGCTGAAGTTCGCCCGCACCCTGGCTGACAAACAGGAATTGAGAAATCTGCACGATGCAGCCGTGGCGTTCGTCAAGGAATCGCGTCCGCAGAAACCGGAGGGCCAGGCATGAACGTGTCTTTCCTGTCCTCTCTATTCGCTGCCGGCACGTGGGATTCGCTGCGCCGGCATCTGGATGACGTCATCCCGCAATTGAACACGTTTCGGTTCGCCACTCCCTGGGTGCTCTGGCTGCTCCTGCTGCTGCCGCTCTGGATGCTTCTGCGCGGACGCTTTGGACGCGCCGCCGCCGTGCAGTTTTCGTCCGGCGAATTGCTCGCCGCCGCCAGCCGGCGCAAGCGCAGCTCGCCGGGCAGGCTGATGGCCGGTTTCCGCTATCTGGCGCTGGCTCTGCTCATCGGCGCGCTTGCCCGTCCGCAGGTGGACAAGGGTCTCTCCGAGCGCGAAGCCCTGGGGATCAACATCATGTTCAACCTCGACTTTTCGAGCACTATGACCACCCGGGACTTCTGGCTCGACAGCAAACGCGTCAGCCGGATCGAAGCGATGAAGCGCGTGGTCATCGAGTTCATCAAAGCGAGGCCGGACGACCGCATTGGCGCGGTTTTCTTCGACCGCGGCGCTGCTCTGCTCAGCCCGCTCACATTGGATCACGAATGGCTCACGCTGCAGATTGACAGTCAGGAATCCAGCCGCGGCACCGCCCCCGGCTCGGGCATGATCATTGCCGCGGAGGCTATGCTTTCCGCAAAAGATCAGACCAAGGTCATGATCACCGTCACCGACGCGGATCAAATCAACGAAGGTCCGGAACCGATCGAAGTCGCCAAAGCCATCGCTCCCATGGGAATCAAAAACCACGTCATTCAAATCGTGGACAATTCCATGGCCTACCGCTACGCGGCCAGCGGCGAGGTCCTGAAGGAGGTCACGCGCATCACGGGCGGCCAGTTCTACAAAGTGTCGGACTACCCGGCGCTGCGCAAAGTTTACAGCCAGATCGACACGCTGGAAAAAACCGCCTTCAAGGAAAAGAAGCAGCAGTCGTGGCGTGAACTCATGGAATGGTTCGCCGTACCCGGCGCCATTCTGTTATTGTTAGTGATTATCCTCGAACGCACCGTATGGCGGAGACTCCCCTAAAATTCGCATGGCCATGGCTGCTCGCCGCGGCGGTGATCCTGCCGCTGGTGGTGCTCCTGTTGCAGGCATTGAGTTCGAGAGCTTCGAAGCGAAAGCTCGCGGGCGTCATCGCTCCGCGCCTGCGCGCGCAGTTGCTGCGTTCGGTTAGTTTTGCCAAGCGCCGCTGGAAGGCATTTCTGTGCGCGCTCGCTTTAGGTGTGCTCGCCGTCGCCATCGCGCGACCCCGGTTCGGTTTTCAAAAAATCGAAGTGGAGCGCTCGTCGGTGGACATCTTCATCGCGATGGACCTGTCGCGCTCCATGCTGGCGGAGGACGCCATGTTTGAAGACGGCAGGAAGCGGTCCCGGCTGGTGGCGGCCAAGGTTGGCATTGCGAGTTTTCTGGACAGCCTTGGCGGGGACCGTGTGGGGCTCATCACTTTCGCCGGAGACGCCTTTCTCGCCTCTCCCATCACTCCGGACCATGAGACTCTGAAGCGGAATCTCGCGGCCTTCGATCCCCGGACGATCGCCAACCAGGGCAGCGACATGGCCAAGGCGATCAAGCTCGCCGTGAAAAACTTCGAG
>DASZQB010000127.1:0-9996 GCA_035550135.1 Verrucomicrobiales bacterium | reverse complement strand
AGCAAATCCGTCACATTTGCAGTAAAAATGGCGTTCTGCGGCCCCATGTTTACCACGGAAGCCCACGCTGCCGCACTCGTACCGCCGTCAGTTGGACCATAATAAACTTTCACCGTGGGCTGACTGGAGCCCGGATCGGTGACGACTCCGGCGAGGCGGGCTGTCGTGGACGTAATATCCTCAGGCCCCATGTTCGACACCGTCGGCGCGCCTGGTGTGACTTGCGCGGCATCGTAATGCGCCTGCACTCTCGCCGCGGAAAGCGCGGTGCCATAAACCGCCACTTCATCGATCCAGCCGGTGAACGGAATGGTGCTGGCATAGCCGGGAGCACCAGTGTGATTCGTGCCGAGGATCACCGGGGCATTGGCAGAGAAACTCGTGGCGTTGCCTACGCTGCCGCGCTCGATGCCGTTCACGTAAAGGCGCACCGTTCCGCTGCTCCGGGCCATGACAATGTGGTACCACTCATTGATGGGCGCGGTGTGATACGGGAGAAAGGTATTCAGATACCCGCCGATGCTGCCGGTGGCGCTCGCGTTCAGGAAAATGCCGAAGTCAGCGGCATTTTTGTAATTGAAGACATCCCCGCGGCTGGAGACCGGCGTTTTAGCCCAAACCTCCACGGTGAAGTCCCCGGTGCCGAGTTCGAAGACGCTGTTCGCTGCGGCCTGCACCCGCGAAGTGCTGCCATTGAATTGCGCAGAGGTGCCCAGATTCGCAAACGCGGACGGCTGCCCCAGCGTGACGTTTTGATAAGTGCCGTTCTGCGGCGTGCCCGCCGAGTCCGCCGCCGTGGTGCCGCTGGCCTCGTCCAATTCCCAGTAGGCGATCGGGCTGTCGGCGAGAACTGTATTTCGATACGCTGCCGTGCCGGCATAAAGCGAAGGCGCTGCGAGGAACAGCACCACAATCAAAGCGAAGGGGTTGCGCATGTCTAAAGGGGAGAGAATGTCAAATCGTGACAGTGCCAGACCGTGCCCCGCTTGTCACGTCTTTTGCGCGTATCACGATTCTGCACAGAGTCGCAACCCGCGCGCTCCCGCTTCCGAAACAGTCCAAAATCCAGTTGCGCGGCGAAGGTCATCAACTAATGCTCCCGCCCGCAGATTTGCGGTTTCGTTTGCGCGGTTAGCTCAGCGGTAGAGCACCTCCCTGACACGGAGGGGGTCACAGGTTCAAACCCTGTATCGCGCACCATTTTGAAATGAACCGGCTGGGAAGGACACCGCCGCCGGGCGGGCCTCAGCCGCAACACCTATCATTCAGATGACACAGCACTGGCACGTCACCGTCAAAGAGCCCGGCCAGGACCATGCCCTGGCTGACTGGCTGGTCGAGTCGGAAGGAGACTCGCTCACCGACGCCGCCCTGGCGAAGGCGGCCGGGTATTTCAACATTGCGGCACCGGCTCCCGGCAGATCGCTGGCTTTCCACAAACGCCTGATGAACCACCGGGGGGAGTATCCCGGGGAAAAGCGTTACGACGCCGATGGGATAAAGGTATGGGTCTTTCCGAAGGCAGGGGGTTGAGGCCGCCTCAAATTACTTTTGGTAGGTTACCCTCACGTCTTCGTGGTAACATTCACAATCCGAGTAGGGCTTTCGCTTCAGCCTCATGTCTTCTTTGGTCAGAATAAGCGGACCAGCGGAGGGAACCGCGCAGCTCGACAGCAGAATGGAAATCAGAAGGCACGAAACGACTTTCATATTTAAAAGGTATCCCCTCGCTTCATTTTGTCAATTTCCATAAATTACATTGTCCTGAGAATTCTATCCGGGGTGCGAATCTATGCGCCCGAGCGTTCGATGAGCGCGGCATAGGCGCCATCCACGTGATCGCGATGAGGGAGCAGGAGCTTATCCTCAAGCAGTTGCCAGCCAGGGGCTTCCTTGAGGACGGCGCGGACGAGTTGAATGTTTTCGCAGGGTTCAATGCTGCAAGTGGAGTAAACGAGACGGCCGCCGGGTTTTAAGAGTCCAAGCATGCGCATGAGGAGAGCGTGCTGTGTGACGGCGATGAGCGGGAAGAACGCAGGCTCCAGACGCCAGCGGGCATCGACGCGGCGGCGGAGGACGCCGGTATTGGAGCACGGGACGTCGAGGAGAATGCGGTCGAATCCGTCCGGAAACCTTTGGCGGAAGGAGGCCGGCTCGGGGTTGTGCTCCCAGTCCTGGACATGGTTCTCCACGATCGTGGCTCCCATGCGCTTCATGTTGTCGCGCAGGCGTTCGAGGCGTTTGGCGGAGGAATCGGTGGCGATGAGGATGCCCTCGTTCGCCATGTGCTCGGCGAGGATGGCGGTCTTGCCGCCGGGAGCGGCGCAGGCATCAAGCACGGTGTGGCCGGGTTTCACGCGGAGCATATGCGGGGCGATGCCGGTGGAAGGATCCTGGGCGTAACAGAGCCCCGCGGCGAGTTCTGTGCGCGGAGGATCGGGGACGCGAAACCATCCGGACACGGGTCCCTCGAATGACTCCGCGCCGGGGAGGGCGGTGATGGCGGCGGCGGCGCGTTTGGCGAGGCCGTTTACCCTAACATAGACAGGCGCGGGAGTGTTGCACCATTCGCCAAGAGCCTCCACGGCTTCGGTGCCGTGGCGCAGCGTCCAGTCCTGCACGAGGAATTCCGGCAGTGAGTGGCGGACGTGAGCGGGAGCGCTGCGGCGGAGGTGCTGCAGGGCGTCCTTTTCCCGCAGTGAGCGGCGGAGCACGGCGTTCACCAATCCGCGGGCGCGTCCGGCGAGGGCGACGGTTTCATTCACCGCGGCGTGTTCCGGCATGCCCATGATGTGCAATTGAACCAAACCGATGCGCAGCCATTCACGGGCGTCGTCTTCGAGACTCGCTCCATCGCGCAGGTGATGAATCCATACATCGAGCAGCGTGCGGTGCCGGAGCACGGCGAGGACGATGGCATTGAGCAGTGACCGGTTAGGACCGGAAAGCTGGTGCTGTGCGGCAGAGCGCTCCACCATGTCCTCGGCGAAGGTGCCCTGAGGCGACCAGCGCCGCAGGACCTGCCATGCGCAAAGCCGTGAGTTAGGCGCAAACGTGCCCATCAGCGGGACGCCGGCGCATTGACCGGCGTCAGGCTCTCTGCGGGAGCGGGAGAAAAGGGATCAGCCGGCGGAGTTGCCTCGCGCGGGCGCGGGGGAGTATTATTTGGGACGGCGTTTCCGGATTCCGGCAGAATCTTATCGGCAAGTCGTTCGATGCCGTCTTTGGCAAAAAGGCTGTTAGGGTAAATTTGCCGGGCGCGCAAATAGCCTGAAAGGCTGAGACCATAACGATCCTTTTTTTCGTTCTCCGCGGCAGTGGTCAGGATTCTGCTGAATTCGGCGCAGGTTTCGCTCAGTTTGCTGATGCGTTTGTTCACTTCGTTGTCGTCAGGGAAATCGGCGGAGATTTCCTTGAGGCGCTCCCATGCGCCGTAACTGTCGCCGGACCTGACCATTTCGTCGGCGGTGATGACCACCTTTTCGACAGAGGCGACTTTATCGACCACTTCCTTGAGTTTCTTTTCGTATTCCGGCTTGCCCAGGACTGCGCCGGCATACTTGAGCTGCTCGCGGAAGATCTCGCGGAAGTTCTTCTGGGCGATGAGCGAATCGAGATCGTTGAGCATGCGGCTGTTCATGTCGCCGTAGGAGGCCACCTGGGTGGAGAAGGCCTTGAGATCCGGATTGGTAGGCCAAACGAGGGCGGCCTGTTTGATGGCTTCGGCGGCTGCTTTCTCGTCCTTCTTGATGGCGGCGCTGCGGGCGGCCTGAATGTGGAGACCGCTTTCGGCGCGGGCGGTTTCGATGGCGGCGCGGGGCTTTGAATAATCAAAGTCTTTGGCGGTCTTCCGCATTCTCTCCACAAGTTCCTCGGCGAGAGTGTAGTCTTTTACTTCGATGGCGGAAAGCAGTTGGTTCGCATCGCGGACAAAGCCGCGGACCTTGTCTTTTTGCGCCCGCGGCAGGGTGCGCATTTTCGGCAGATACTCGCCCATCATGAAGGACTCGCTGAGGCGCTTGCTGGCGCTTTCCAGTTCCTCTTTTTCGACATGATAACCGAAGGACACGACCCCCTCATCCACGTCGCGGATGAATTCGCTGCTCATGGCATCGAGCGCGGTGACCGTGGGAGTGGTGCCGGTGGTGCGGGTGAACATTTTTTCCACATCCGAACCTTCCTTGAGCTTCAATTCGGTATCACCATCCTCGTAAAGGTTCCGGTAAAGGCGGCAGGCGATGATGACGTGCTCAAAGCGGCGCTGGAGGAACAATTGCACGATGAGCGCCTGGAATTCGACCTTCGACTTCAACTCGCTGGCGGTCATCTTCGCGGCATTGGCTACGCGCGAGGCGTCAATTTCCACCATTTTCTTGATGTCCTGAGCAGAACGGGAGTAATCGGCGAACTCCCGCTGCACGGTCTTGGATTGGCCTTTGCCGTTCGTGGTGGCCTCCATTTTTTCGCGGGTCTGTTTGGCCTCGCCCGCCACTTCCATATTCCAGCCGAGATCGCGCAGCTCTTTGGCGAGCTCTTTATTTTTCGCCGCGAGGGCCCGCTCATTCCGCTGGTGAAGAACAACGCCGTACACCGCCTGCGCGATGGAATCGCAGATGCGGGCGTCAATGGGATAATCCGCCGCCTTGACGAGGAGTTGCATGGTGGCGGCCACACTGGGACCCCCAGGCCGGCTGGGGGCCATGGCTTTCATGGAATTCAGCAGGAGGTCGCGGTATTCCTTGTCCTTCGCGCCATTTTCCTCGGGGGCGGCGAGATACTTTTCAAAGCGGGCGCGGAAGAGGCGATTGTTAGTAATATTCCACACTTTGCCATCCCACTGGGCGGTTTCCGAGCCCGGATCCATGAAGGGGACATCATTGCCGAGAATGGAATTCGGTTTTTGGGGCTGGGAACTATTGTTGATAATGGTGGTATTGCCTGGAGCGGTGCCGGGCGCGCCGGGAGCCGGGCTGTCGGCCACCTGCGCGCGGGCGACGAAAACCGTGAGCGGCAGGAGAAGGAAACAAAGTGTTTTCATGAGCGGATCAAAAGCGTGGGGACGGACCGTAGGAGGAAATGCGTGGCGTGCGGTCAAGATGGAGGAGTCAGGATTTGCGAAGATCTTTGGCCTGCAGCACGCCCTTCTGGTCCACGAGCACGCTCATCTCGAATTCCTGACCCACCTGGATATCCGCGTTGATATTTGACGGCACCACAACCGGCACGGGGAGAGGCTTGCCGGCTCCCTCCTGCTTCACTTCCATGCTGAAAAGCCTGGAGCCGTCAGGACCATATCGAAGCTGACGCTCGATGGTGCCGGTGACAACATAGGTGCCCCCGCGCATGCCATTGGCGTTCTTCTCATATTCGCTGGCGGAAAACGGATTTCCGGCCAGACGATCTTTTTTGTCTCGCGTCATAAACCAATAGCCTCCCGCCGCGACAGCAAGAAAGGCGATGGCACCGGCGAGGTGCAGAGGCTGAAGACCGGAACGGCGGCGGGCCATAAATTTCGTAGGGGATGACGCAAAGAGTTAATAATCCGACCGAAGGGCAAAGTCCACGGGACAATTTGGGAGAGAGGGTGAAGGAAGGGTTAAGGGGAGGGAGGGTGGACTCGTTGGAATCGTGAATCGGGATGATTCGCGAGAAGGTCAGGCGCAAAGGAGAAGGATCAAGTTTCGGGGAGAGGAGACGCGGAGACGGGCGGGCGGAAAGCACTAGAAGACGGGGTTCGGGAAAAATAAGTGGCTTGACTGTGGCAGGCCCGGCATTGTGAAACGATAAACCTGCTCACTCTGACCCGTGCACTATCACTTTCACCGGATCGATAAAGTTGCGGCTCAGCGCTGCAACCTGCTCTGGCTGCATGAGGCCTTCCTGGAGCCAGAGGCGGTAATGTACGGTTAGGGGCTTGTCTTTTTCGATGGTGTACTCGAAGTACGAGCCGAAGCGGCCGTATTCGCGTTCACTGAACCGTGCCTCTTTGGGGTTTCCTGGATGGTCGAGATAAGCGGCGGTGTAGCGCTTGCCGCCGAGGACGAACGACATCGCGTTCCAGGGAAGGTTGACAGGACCCTTGCGGGTCTGCGGGTCCCAGTTGCAGGTTTCGCCGGATTTTCCGGTGCCGTCGGGGCGGACGAAAATGGTTTCGCCGGAGGTGAAGGCGTCCACGTCGTTGTGGGTGCGGAATTGAAATCCGGCGTGCTGCGGGTCGCCGTCGATCCTGACACGCCCTGACGGGCTGCTGAGGCGCGAGGCGAACTCGATGAGATGGCCGCCGGAGACATTGTAGGCGGTCAGTTCGCGCTCCTCTTCGGCGAAGGCCGCGTCCTTGCCGTGCCAACTGATGACCGCGCGGTGACGGCCGAGCACGGGGCCAGCCTCCGATGCGAGAAACCGTTCGTGCTGTTGAAACGCCCCGTCGATGCAGTGCCACGTATCCGCTGTTTTGCCATCGCCATAACCGATGCGATTGAAGCCGTAGAAAATCCCGCGGTGATGCGGCGAATGAACCTTTGGGTCCTCATTCAAGCCACCGGTGACGATGCGGTCTCCATCCGGCGAAAACACATGATGGAAGACCTTATAAGTGCGAACCCGGCTGGCAGGCGAGGATTCGTCGAGCCGTTCATAGTGATACGTTAGGACGGAGCGTTTGCCGAACAGGAGATCGGTGTGGTGGCCGGGTTGATCGCGCCACGTGAACCCTTCGGCATTATTGGAAGGAGGCGCGGACGAAAGCGCGGCCTTCAGTCGGACGGACTCGCCGGCGGCCAAATGCGGTAAGATAAAGTGCACCTCGCCGGCGGCACTGGAAGTGAGTCCGGGACCGGTCCATTGCGCCGGGAGCGGTTTTCCGTCCGTTCCTGTAACGGTGACGGAGGCAATGCGTTCCGTGCCGATCCGGTCGCGGGATACGTCCACCCGCACGGGGACGTTGCGGCATTCGTGCTGGCCTGCGGCGACAGTGAAATGAAACGGCGGAGGATTCCCAAAGGCGAGGGCCACTGCTCCGAGGTGAACGGCCATGCATCCAAAGGATAATCGGTTCATAGGTCAGATGGTGTTGATCCCCGGGGAGGACGAAGTCCCAAAATGAATTTCATTCGGCAGGACCTGCCGGTCGTCCACGGTGAGGATGACATCGCCGTTTTGATCCCGGCCTGTTTGGACAACGGAAGTTGGCGCGCCCTCCTCCCGGAGACAAGTGGAACAATGAGTTTGCGCCGCATTGATTTCGGGGAAGAGTCGCATTGGGTCACCCGCATGGCTCCGCCACAGGCGAAACAAACGAGCGTGAATATGAAAAGGATCATCACAGCAGTGTTGGGAATACTGGTCCTTGCCGGCCATGTTTTTGGTCAAACGCCCGATGGGGATCTCCAGCGCGTCGCGGCAGCGATCAAACCCGGGCCGGAAGAACTCAAGTGGCAGAAGATCCCGTGGGTCCTCAATCTGGCGGAGGGGCAGCGCCTCGCCATCGCAGAAAAACGTCCCCTGTTCCTCTGGGCGAGCGGAGATCCGCCACTGGGGCGCTGCTGAGGCACTGCCATGGGGCTCCGTGCGGGCCCTTTGAGCGACGATCAGGTCATCGATCGCATCTCGACGATGTTCATTCCTGTAGCGGTAAACCTGTACGAAATCCGCAAAGACGAAGGAGCCGGCGGAACGCTCTTTCGATCCGTGCAAAAGCAAATGGATCAGTATCAGGGATTCTGGCTGGTAGCCCCGGATGGAAGAGCTCTGGCCAAAAAACACGACTGGCTGGAAAAGGACCCGGCGAGGCAGCCAGGCGAGCTGGTTAGGGCGATGGACGACGTTCTGAAGGCGGTCGGTTCCGTGAAACCCCGCGATGCAAAACGGGTCAATCTTTTTCCCCATCGGGGAAGTGGAGTGCAAGCGGACGGAAATGTGACGTTTGCGCTCTATGGCCGGTTGATGCACCAGGGAAAGCCGGACGGGCCCATGATGCTTGACAGCGTGACCATGACAGCGGCGGAGTGGGCGCACTTCATGCCGCCCGGTCCTAACAAGGAATCGGAGGAGTGGACAGTGCCCGAAGGCGTTGCGCGCAAGCTGGCCCGCAGTCTTTCGCCCGGTGATTCATCGGGAGTTTGCCGTCCGGAGGATTTTCGTGAGGCGAAACTCAAGGCGAAGGTGGAATCGATGGAGGGCACGACCGCACGGATCCGCCTAACAGGGAAGTGGAGAGCGGAGGGCGTGTACGGCGGCGAAGCGGATAAGCCGTATAATGCTTCGGCCGCGGCGGATGGGATTGCCATTTACGACGCGGAGAAAAAGTTGATGCGGTCACTTCTGCTGGTCTTCAGGGGCAGGGTTTGGAGCGGGCGGTCCTCACCGGGCTCCGGGGAAACGGGACGGGAAACAGGCGGGGTCGCAGAATGGACTAACGCCCCGTCAGCGTCACCCTGACCGGGTTTGAGGAGGTTTCTGCACACCGCGCCTTGTGTGGATTCAAGCAGCGCCCAGTCCGGGAGCATTGATCTCCTTTGTTTTCAACATCCCGTCCGTGATGCGGAACATGCCGGGGAATTTCGCTTCCCACGCTTTGTTCGCCAGGGGGAGATACTGCCGCGCGTTCGCCTCGACCGAGGTAATTGTTGGCACGCGGGCCTGCAGGTTGGCCGTCTGAATGAGCGCGGCGCCGGGGCAACTCATATCGCCGCCGCAGAGGAAAATCTTTTCCTTTCCTGCGACCGACGCGACAAGAATCATATGTGTTAGTCCCTTGGGGGATTTCACGGCGGCTCCCGTCCAGCCAAGCTTCCGCGCGAGGAGGAGGGACTCAACGTCAATCAAAGACTCGTCAATCACCACCGGGCAAAGCCTGGCCGCCTCGTGCATGTCGTTTTCCGGATGGGCCTTGAGATCGCGCGCGGTGGGCTGTTCGGTGTATTTGATCCTCTTATAACCAACCGGCATTTTCTCCTTCAACTGACGGCAGAACCGCATGAAGTAGTCCACGTCTGGACACTTTTCGTTGAAGTCGAGAACATAAGCCCAGTCTTTGACGCCGCGTTTTTTCTGAGCCTGCGAGACAACCCTGTCGATGCGCATGACGCGCTCGAGATCCCAATTCAAGTCCGCGCCGTTCACCTTGATTTTGAACTCCAGGAGGTCGTTGTGGTTGATCCATTCGGGAAGCGTTTCGGGCAGTCCATCCTTGATGGGAATTTTATTGTCAGCGTCTTCGATGGGGTCCACCGCGGAAACCAAATGGCAAAGGGTCATCTGCGGCTTGTGTTGCCGCAGGAGAAAATCCGCGGGATAACGCCCTTTGTAACCCGCTCCCAACCAGCGGGACAGATCGTGGTTCATGAACTCCGGGCCGTACGCGTCGAAGCTGTTCACCCCGTTTACCTTTCCGAAGGCATCGTGAATGGCGGCGTCGAACGCAGCGGCGGTCACCAGGGTGCACAGCGCGGGGATGGGATCGGCGAGGCGCAAGCGTTCGGAGACACTGGCCGCGGCTTTGAGATAAAGCGGCGCGAGGTCCTGGTTAATGTCGATGGGGTGACCAAATTCCTGAAATGCACCGGTGACTTTCGCAAGTTCCGCCGCCAGCGCTTTCATCGCGTCGTTTTTGGCCTCGTTCGTTAGCTTCTTCGACGGGAAGGAGAACGTGTGGTTGAACGGCATGCAGCCAAATCCACCGGCGACTTTTCCTCCCGCGGTGCGAACGGAGCACTTCACAGTCACCATCGTGGCGCGATCCACGACGGCTCCTGCGAATCCGACGGGTGCCCGAAAGAGGTGCTCGTCGTAGCTCAGCGAGATGTCCTCGATGCGGATGTCACTGGGTTTCCGGCCGGTTGCTGTGAGAATATTGATGCCGCCGGCAAGGGGGGCGGCGGCGCCACCGGTGAAAGCAGCGGTCTTTTTCACAAACCCCCGGCGCGATATGTTGTTAGGCTTGCTCATGCGGCATTCGGCGTCAATTGGTATCGGCAAAGATAAAATCCACCAGGTCGG
>DASZQB010000126.1:0-37306 GCA_035550135.1 Verrucomicrobiales bacterium | reverse complement strand
CGGCGGTGGTCATGTGGAGGCATAAGCACCTTTCCCAGGTTTTCCCCGCCACGCCAGGAAAACCTCGTTTCATCACTGGAAAAATCATCCGAAACCTTCCTTATCTTCGCGCCATTCGGCTGAAGCCCACGGCTATTGTCTGCCGCCGCTACGCGGCTGAAGAAGGGCGCGTTGCGGTTGAAGGGCGCGTTGCGGTTGAAGGGCGCGTCACGGTTCAAGGGCGTGTTACGGTTCGAGAGGGCGTTACGGTTTGAGAGCGTGTTACGCCTCAAAGGAGCGTTATGCTTCAGGGACGCGTTATGCTTCGTTCCATCCTTTCGCGCGGGCGCGGCGGTTGAGGCGGGTGAGCGGGTTGGGGGAGTTGCGGGGAGGGGATGCCTGGCTGGAATGCAGGTTATCCGGAGGAAAAACCTGCACCACGTTTTGGCGCGGCACGCTGCGGGGGAGGCGTGCGGCGCGGGCGGGGGATGAACAGGGTGAAGCATGGGTAACTTCGGTGATTAAACGCCCTGTTTGTCAAAGGAATTCCCGGGGAATTTCCCGCATGAAGGGAGATAGGCCCAATAAGGCTTATAGGGCCGATAGGGGGCTATCGGCGAAGCGGTGAGTCCGTTGACAGACAGGGCTGCTTATACGGAGGGGGCCTGCTCAGATATTACTGCCGAGGAAGGTGTGGATGCCGCACTCGGTTTTGTCGAAGCCTTCCCAGCGGCCGGCGCGTTCGTTTTCGCCGCCGGTGAGTTTGGTGCAGGGCCAGCAGCCGATGCTGCGATAGCCGCGGTCGTGCAGGGGGTTGTAGGGAATTTTGTTGGCGCGGATATATTCCCAGACGGCTTCACGGCTCCAGTTGGCCATGGGGTTCAGCTTGAGGAGGTGGCGTTCGCGGAGTTTGTCGAACTCATAGAGTTCGAGAATGCCGGTTTTTGCGCGGGTATCGCTCTGGTTGCGGCGGAGGCCGGTGATCCAGACGTCGAGGTGCGAAAGCTTTTGCTGAAGCGGGAGGACCTTCCGCAGGGTGCAGCAGGTATCTGGATTGGTGGTCCAGAGATCGCCGCCGTAGGTGGCGTGCTGCTCGGCGACGGTTTGGGCGGGATGGAGACCTTCAATGGGAATGCCGAAGAAGTTTTCCAGGCGTTCCTTCAGGGCCATGGTCTCCGGGAAAAGCAGGCCGGTGTCGATGGTGAAGACGGGGAAGTCGAGACCGAGTTTCCGGGCGTGGTGGATGATAACGAGGCCGCTGCCCTGGTAGCTGGTGCCGATGGCGGCCTGGCTGCCGAAACGTTCCCATGTCCACGTGAGAATCTCCTCCAGCGACGCGTTTTCAAATTGCGCTGACTGGGCATGCACGTCCAAGTCGGCGTGTTGTTCAAGCAGGAAGGGCATGGGATTCTCCTAATTGCCTATGGGAATAGTCGGTTTTCGGGGGATTGTCAAGGGGCGGGAGTCGGACAGGTCGGACGAATCGGACGGGTGATTTCTCAAAAATGATATAATTCCTAAATGGAAGACGGTCGATTGAGAAATACTGGACTTTCTGGTCTTATGAGGCTTATTGGGGTTTGTAATGCGTATTGTCTTTTCTTTAGCTTGGTTGCCGGTAACGTTGCCGATGGTGGTGGCTGCCCAGACGGTGAGGAAGGCGCAACCGGTGCCGGATGAGGTTCTGGTGGAGGGAGACTCCGCAGAGAAAAGGCGGAAGGCATACGCGGCGCTGTCCTCGGCGGAGGGGGCGGTGCGAAAAGATCCCTATGACCGGCGGGCCATTGCGGCGAAGTCGGCAGCACTGTGCGAGGCGGGGCGGGCACGGGAGGCGGTGGATTATCTGATGGATTTGAAGGGGCAGTATTTGGATTTTTTTCCGCACCAATTGGCGCTGGCGGATGCGTTTGCGGCGGCGCGGATGTTTGAGGATGCGGCGGTGGCCTATAAGGTGGTGATCGAAGAGAACGGCTATACGCCCGAGGAGAAGCGCGCGGCGTCGGAGAGGTCCCGCAATATGGGGCGTGATCAGAAGCTCATCGCGGGAGAGCATGCGGTGCGCACTAACAATGAGGCGGCGGCGCGGCGGGCGCTGGCGGAATTAAAAGGGGATGCGGGGCATCCGGATGTGATTGCGCTGCGAGCGTCGGTATTGATCAAGGAACGCCGGTATGATGAGGCGCGGGCGCTTTTGGACAAGGTGGCGGCGACGGGATGGAACAGCCGTTCGATGGCGGAGGCGCGGCTCGCCCTGGCCCGGAAGGAAGTGAGCACGGGGGCGTGGGGACCGGCGGCAAGGGATTTTGGAGTGGCGGAGGAGGATGCGAACCTAACAAAAAAGGAGCGCCATGATGCCGCGCGCATGAACCGGGAAATGCTGGCGCGGGTGGCGCCGACGGTGCAGTATGAAGTGCGCGGGACCAGTGAGCATGAAGGCACGCTGTGGACGAGCGGGATCGAGCTGAGCACGGGGGCGTTTGGAGACGGAAGGAACATCGTTTTCCTGCGCGGGATCTGGGATGAGATAGGGCTGGGGCATCAGAAGTTGATTACGCAGGATGATGTGGATCGATACCAGGCGGAGGTGGCGTGGCGGCGGCTGACGCGGCGCGGGTTTTACGGCGAGGTGACGGCGGGCGGGGGCGACCAGGGCGGCATGTTTGGCGGGGCTGTGGGACGTTACGATCAGCCGGGGCCGGGATGGGAATTGCGCTTCCGCACGAACGAGCGCGCGGTGGACAGTCTGCTGCTGATGGCATTAGGCGGCACGCAGGACAAAGTGAGTTTTACCTTCCGGCACCGGTTTACGGAACGCTGGTATTTGGATGCAACGCTGGGCTGGCGGCGCGTGGAGATAGAGAGCGATGAAATCGCCGAGGGAGTGAATCTCGATTTCCGGCTGGTTTATACGCTGCTGGAGGAAGGGGATGGCAGGCCAGGCGTGACGGTGGGATACTTCGCGGAGGTGCAGGCTTTGGACCGGAAGCGGTTGCCGGATGAGCTGCTGCGGGAGGTGGTCCACTACGCGCGGCGCCAGCATGATCCGCTGGATGCCTTGATCGATGACCGAATCAACCGGCATGGTCTCGTGGTGACGGCGACGAAGCAGTTTGGCGCGTGCTGGAGCGGATTTGTGTGTGGAGGGGTGGCATATGAATTCGAAGAGGACCGGACGGAGGGGCTCGCCGGCGCAGGGGTGACGGCGTATCTGAACAGGAACACGACGCTCATTTTCAGCGTGGACTATTCCACGAGCGGAAACGCGGCGAACAAGGGAGAGGACGTGGTGACGGGAATGGTTAGGGTGCGGGTTTCGTTTTGAGAGAAGCCAGGGCTGACGCATATCCCTGTTAGGGCTGGTTGAGGAGCGGTGCGATGGCCCCGGGAAGATAGTCATGGTTCCATGCGGCCATGAGCCGGCGGCCCATAAGGGAGGTCGGGTCGCCGGGCCTGGTGTGCAGGCGCAGCAGATTGAGCGCGATTTTTGCGGAGGAGGGAAAGATCGCTCCGGAGAACCTGACATTTAAGTGCGTCGGCCCTGGGGCCTTTGAGGGGTTTCTCCCTGCCCCTTTACAAGCCCGGGAACCGCCCCTAATCTCCCTGTTCCATTTTTTTGACCTTCGACCAGATACCCCAGGGAATGTCCATCGCTGCCAACACCCGCAATTTCTCGATCATCGCCCACATCGACCACGGGAAGACCACGCTCTCCGACCGCCTGCTGGAGAAGACTTCCACCGTGACCATGCGCGAGATGACGGCGCAGCATCTGGATGCGATGGATCTGGAGAAGGAGCGGGGAATCACGATCAAGTGCCACCCTGTGACGATGATTTACCGGGCGAAAAACGGACAGGATTATAAGCTGAACCTCATCGACACGCCGGGACACGTGGATTTTGCCTACGAGGTGAGCCGGAGTCTGGCGGCGTGCGAGGGGGCGGTGCTGCTGGTGGATGCCGCCCAGGGCGTGGAGGCGCAGACGGTGGCGAACCTGCACCTGGCGCACGGGCAGAACCTGACGATCATTCCGGTGATCAACAAGATCGATCTGCCGAGCAGCAATCTGCCGGCGGTTTACAAACAGCTCGAAGACATCCTGACGATTCCCTCCGAGGAGGCGATCAAGGCGAGCGCGAAGATGGGAATCGGCATCGAGGACATCCTGGAGGCGGTGATCGAGCGGGTGCCGCCCCCGCAGGTGCCCGAGGACGGATTGCTGCGCGCGTCGGTGTTTGACAGTGTGTTCGATTCCTACCGCGGGGTGATCATGTACGTGCGCGTGGTGAGCGGGTCGCTCAAGAGGGGGATGGGAATCACGATGTATGCCACTAACAATTCCTATGAAGTGAAGGAGGTGGGGATTTTCACGCCGAAGCAGCTACGCACGAACATTCTGGAGGCGGGTGATGTGGGTTACGTGGTGGCGAATTTGAAGAGCACGGCGGAGGTGAAGATCGGGGATACGATCATGGAGACCACGCGGATGGCGAAGGAGCCGCTGCCGGGCTTCAAGGAAATCCAGCCGATGGTTTTCAGCGGCATCTATCCGGTGAGTTCGGATGACTTCGAGCAACTGAAACTGGCGATGGGCAAGCTGCAGATCAATGACAGCGCGTTTCGCTATCAGCAGGAGAGCAGCGCGGCGCTGGGCTTCGGCTTCCGCTGCGGATTCCTCGGGCTGCTGCACATGGAGATCGTGGTGGAGCGTCTGCGCCGCGAGTACAACATGGACCTCATTTCCACGTATCCCAGCGTGGTGTATGAGATCACGCTGACAAACGGGGATGAGTTGAAGATCGACAACCCGACTTTCATGCCGGACCCGGGTCACATTCAGGAAATCCGCGAGCCGGTGGTGCGCGCGTTCATCCTGATTCCGAACGAGTGCATCGGCGACATCATGCAACTGGTGGCGGAGAAGCGCGGCATTCTCGAAAACACCGAAACCCTGGACGCCAGCCGCGTGATGCTCACCTGCACGCTGCCGCTGAATGAGATTCTCGTCGATTTCAACGACAAGCTGAAGAGCATTACCCGCGGCTATGGCAGCATGGACTATGAGCACCACGGATTCCGCGCTGAGAAACTGGTGAAGATGGAAATGCTGATCAACGGTGATCCAATCGATGCGTTTGCGACGATTGTGCACCGTGACAAGGCGGAGGGCAGGGGACGCGCCCTGGCGAAAAAGCTGGTGGATGTGATCCCACGGCAGCTCTTCACCGTGGCCATCCAGGCAGCCATCGGCGGCAAGATCATCGCGCGTGAGACCATCGGTTCCATGGGCAAGAACGTGACCGCCAAATGCTACGGCGGCGACATCACCCGGAAGCGCAAGCTCCTTGAAAAACAGAAGGAGGGAAAGAAACGGATGAAGATGATCGGGAAGGTGAATATTCCGCAGGAGGCGTTTGTGGCGGTGTTGAAGACGGGGGATTGAGAAAAAAATCCGAAATCCGAAACCAGAAATCCGAAGGAATGACGAATCCCCGAATAGAATCCCGGCCCGATTTTCCGGTGTCTTTTTGCAAAGCCCTCCGTTACCCAACACGCGCGCCATTCTGATTTCGTCATTCTTTCGGATTTCTGGCTTCGGATTTTGTCATTTTCCCTCCCATGCTCCACCCTTTTTCCCCATCCTGGTTAAAGAAAGCCTCACGCTTTTCCAAAGGCGTCAACAAGTTCATCGCTTATCAGCGCGATCTCATGCCCGAAGCCAAGCTGGCGGAGGTGCTGAAGGTGAAGGAGGAATATGACAGTGCGCTGAAGGCCCGGGACCGGGTGGCGATCGAGGGAACGCCGGCGGAGGGGGAAAAAAAGGCGGGTGACGGACTGGAGAAAAAACTGCTGAAGATGTGCGAAGGAGCGGTGCCGAACTACAATGCCTCGCCGCTCAAGGAAAATGTCGAGGTCATCATCGTGGCGGTGATCGTGGCTCTCGGCATTCGTGCGTATTTCCTGCAACCGTTTAAGATTCCCACAGCGTCCATGCAGCCGACGCTGAACGGCATCATTGCGACCCGGATGGAGGCGAACGAAGATTCGCCGAATATCGTCAAGCAGGCCTGGCAGTTTGCCTGGAACGGGCGGAACTATGTGGAATTCAAGATTCCGGAGGAGTGGGGTGATGATGTGAACCTGGTCGGTTACACGCAGCAGTCGAAGCTGAACTTCTTCACGTTCACGACTCTTTATTTCAGCAATGGCCAGCAGATCTCGAAGTATGCGCCCGCGCGGCAATTGCTCACGGATCTGTGTCACTTGCCCGAAGTGATCAACGCTTCGCGGGAGGTGGGGACCGATGACACGCGGGAGCGGGTGGATTTCGGTCAGGTGATCCGCAATCAGTTCGGCGTTCCCGAGCACACGCCGGGAGGCGGACTGCGGGTGAATCCGCATCCGATTCCCATGAAGGGGGGCACTCTGTTTGCGAAGGGTTATGTCGAGTCCGGAGATCAGTTGCTGGTGGACAAGGTGTCCTATCACTTCCGGCGTCCCCAGCGGGATGAGGTTTTTGTCTTCAGCACCGGGGGCATTACCGCGATTGGAAAGGATCAGCACTATATCAAGCGCCTGACGGCGCTGCCGGGAGATCGTCTTGCGATCGAGCCGCCGGATCTCATCATCAACGGAGAAAGGGCGACCGGCCCGGGATCAGTCAGGGTCATGAGCCGCGAAGACGGTTACGGCGGATACACTTATCCCAGCGGAGGGCAGGGGAATTTTGTGCCGCGGGGCACCGGCGCGCGCACAGAGGAAGTGACGCTGCCGCCAAAGACCTACATGGCGATGGGGGATAACAGCGCGAACAGTTTCGACAGCCGCAACTGGGGTCCGGTGCCGGAACGGAATCTGGTGGGGCCCGCATTGTTTGTTTACTGGCCGTTTGCCAATCACTGGGGATTGATTCGCTAACCTTTGCCGCAGATGGACACTTCTGTATGGCTGCCGTGGGCATGGGGTGCCGGTGCGGTGGTCTGCGGGATCGCGCTATGTCTGCTGCAGCCGTGGCGGAGGCAGTTTCAGACGGCGCGGCTGGCATGGCAGGGGAACCGGTGGCTTTGGATCGTGCCGGCGGGGGCGGCCGCTGCGGAGTTGCTTTGGCGGTGGCGTGCTTCATCACTGCCATCTTCAGAGCCGCTCATTAACGCCGGTTTGAACGCCGGCGAATCACTTGTTAGTGTTCTAACGTGGATCACGCGCGGGGATGTGCTGGCCATGCTGCTGGCGGCGGCTTTTTTTGCCAACAGCGCGGGATTGCGGCAGGGACTTTGGAAAGGCATCGCGGAGGTTTTTGCGCCTGGATGGCAGCGCATTCTTCGTCTTGCGCTGCTGGCGAGTGCCACGGCGGCGCTGGGGATGCCGATGGCGAGATTTGGAGCCGGCGGGGAGGCTGGCCGGCTGGCGGTGAAACTCATGGCCGCGCTGTGGACGTCCACGGCGGCGACGCTTTTGATGTGCGGGTTGATGCTTGCATTCGAATCCGCCTGCCGCGCGCGGGCGAAGGCGCCGAGGATGCGCTTTGCGGAAATGACCGGGCAATACACCGCACGGCTGTGGCTGCCGGTGCTGGCCGGGACGGTTGCCTTTCCGCTCATGGATTTGCTGAACGAAAGTGTGCTGACGATTCTGTGCGTGTATGCCTGGCCGCTCGTGGCGCTGCTCGCGTGGTTCCCTCTCGCGGCGATGCGCTCCACGGAGGCGGGTGATATTCATACGGTGGTGAGTGTGGCTCTTCGCCGCTGGGGCACCGGATTGCCCGCGTTGACAGGCTGGCTGGCCGTCGCCGGAACATCTTTTTTTGCGCTGCATCTTGCCTTCGGAGGTCTGCTTTCCCTCTGTCCGGAAGGATCATGGTGGCGCGCGGCGGTGACGGTTTTTGCCGCGGGAGTTCGTGCGTGGCTGGCGGTTTGGATGCTTGGAGCATGGGTTGCCATTCAAGTGGACATGCTGCCGTCCGCTGCAAAAGTTGCGCGCGCCTCCAGACGTCAGGCTCCCGCATGAGCGTCCAGTCCTCCAGTCATGATGCGGGTGAGATCGTTCGCCAGAGCCGGTCGAATCTCGCCTTTGCACTCGCCAGTCTGCCGAAACAGCGGCGGGAGGACATGCATGTGTATTACGCCTTTTGCCGCATCGTGGACGATATTGCGGATGATGAAGGAATGCCGGTGGAAAAGCGCCACGAGGGCCTCCAGCGATGGCGCGATGTGGTCCACGGAAAGGCGCAGAGCCTAACGCCTCTGGAGCAGGCGGTCACCGGAGTGCAGGAGCACCATGCCGTTCCCGTGGAGGAGATGGAGGGCGTTATCGATGGCGTCACGATGGACCTCGAGCCGCGGCGTTATGCCACGTGGGAAATGCTTCGCGTTTATTGTTATCGGGTGGCCTGCTGCGTGGGCCTCGTGAGCACCCGCATCTTCGGCTGCCGCTCGCCGAAGAGCCGCGACTATGCGGTTAATCTCGGCTACGCGCTGCAAATCACTAACATTCTTCGCGATATCCACGGCGACTGGGAAAACGGCCACCGCGTTTACCTGCCGCAGGATGAAATGGCGGCCGCCGGTTACACCGAGGATGACATCGCCCATGGGCGCGTGAATGATGCGTTCCTTCGGCTCATGGAGCAGCAGATCGCCCGTGCGCGTCACTATTATCAAGCCGCCGTGGAGGCGCACACGGAGGAGGATCGCATTCCGCTGCTCGCCTCCGAAACCATGCGCCGCATCTACAGTGAAACGCTCGATCTTCTGGAGAAGGACGGGTGCCGCGTCTATGATCAGCGTTACCGGCTTCCCAAGTGGCGAAAGGCCCAGCTTGTTGCGGGAGCGTGGTTTCGCGGGATGCAGGCGCGGTATTTTGGCGGGGATTTTCCATGAGCAAACACCACCGGCGATACAAGACTGACGACCAGCGCCGCGTCCGGCAGGCTCTCAACGAGCGCGCCATCGAGCCGGGGAAGGGGATGGGCCAGAACTTCATGACTGACCGCAATGTGGCCGCGTGGATTGTGGGCCAACTCGATATTCAGCCCTCCGACACGGTCATCGAAATCGGCCCAGGCATGGGGGCTCTAACAGAGCATTTGGTGCTGAAGGGTGCGACGCTCATCCTCCTCGAAAAAGATGATCAGTTGGTCGAAGAGGTGCGGAAAAAATACGGCGCGCATCCCTGCGTCACGGTCGCCCACGGGGATGCATTGACATTCGACTTGCGGCCTTATTTCAAGACGCAGCCGCTTAAAGTGATCGGTGCGCTTCCTTATTCCGTTGGCACCGAGATTGTGCGCCGCTGGCTCCAGAATCCGAGCCCGGTCCGGTGCGCGGTGTTCACGCTGCAAAAGGAGGTGTGCGACCGTCTCGGGGCCGCGCCGGGAACTTCTCACTATGGTCAGCTCAGCGTGCGCGCGCAGGTCCGCTGGCGCGTGGAAATGCTGCGAAAACTCCCTCCTGACATTTTTGTGCCGCGCCCGAAAGTGGACAGCGGCGTCGTGCGCCTCACACCGCGCCCCCGCGCCGAACTTCCGGTTTTCGATGAAATGCTATTCGATCGTCTTCTGACCGCCGGATTTTCCCAGCGCCGCAAGATGCTCAAAAATCTGCTGCCTTCCCGCGCTAAATCCTGGGAGGAACTTGCCGCCGAGGCGGGCATCTCTCCGATGGCGCGGGGGCAGGAACTCACGCTGCACCAGTGGGTGAGCCTAACGAATGCGTATGACGGGCATGCGTTGAAGGATGTGGCGCAAAGCGGCGACGAAGTCTTTGATGTCGTCGATGATCAAAACCGCGTGATCCGCCAGGCTCTCCGGCGCGAGGTCCATGCCAATGACTGGCTGCACCGGGCCGTTCACGTCTTCGTTCTCAATGTGAAGGGTGAGGTGTTTTTGCAGCTTCGGAGTCATCTCAAAGACAAAAAGCCCGGCAAGTGGGACAGCAGCGCAGCAGGCCACCTCGATACGGGCGAGGACTATCTTCCCTGCGCCGTGCGGGAATTGGAGGAGGAACTGGGGATCGTCACCACCGCCGAATCACTAACACATTCCGGCAGCGTTGCCGCCTGTCCAGGCACCGGCTGGGAGTTCGTCGAGTTCTACACCGTCCGCCACGACGGCAAACTCCACTGGCCCGCCTCCGAAATTGAAACCGGCGCGTGGTTCCCTCCCGCCGAAATCGATGCCTGGGCCGCCGTCCGCCCGGAGGATTTCGCGGACGGCTTCCTCGAATGCTGGCGGGTCTGGCGCGGAAAAACGAAATAAGTTTGTAACACTTTTCCTCCAACGCATCAGGATAACGGCGACATTGCCATGACTCCTCCGCCTGCTCCCGTTGCCTGCCCCCGGTGCCACGCCCAGCTTCCGCCAGGAGCGCCTCATGGTTTATGCCCGGCGTGTCTTATGGAGGCAGCGGGTTCCGCTTCTGAGGCCGCGACCGTTCCTGACCCATTCACCGCGCCGCTGGAACTGGAAACACTGCGCCGCGCATTCCCGCAGTTCGAGATCCTCGCCCCCATCGGAGCCGGCGGCATGGGACGTGTGTATAAAGTGCGGCAACCCAATCTTGATCGCATCGCCGCGCTCAAGGTGCTCCCGCCGGAACTCGCACGCGATCCGGAGTGGGTGCAGCGTTTCACCCGCGAGGCCCGCGCCCTGGCGCGATTAAATCATCCTAACATCGTTCAGGTTTACGACGTGGGGCAATCTACTCCCTCCGCGGATGTTCCATTGCTTTGCTGGCTGATCATGGAATACGTGGACGGTGTTAGTCTGCGTCAGGTCCAGCGCACCGGCGGTCTTTCCGCGCGCGAAGCGCTCGCGCTCATTCCCCGGCTGTGCGATGCCCTTCAATACGCTCACGAAAAGGGCGTGCTGCACCGCGACATCAAGCCGGAGAACATTCTCCTCGATGCCTCAGGCACGGTGAAAATTGCGGACTTCGGCCTCGCGAAACTCGCGGGCTCCGATTCCCCGCACAGCATCACGCAGGCGGGCGCCCGTCTGGGCACGGCTGCCTACATGGCGCCTGAACAGATCGAAACACCGCAGGATGTCGATCACCGCGCCGACATTTATTCCCTGGGAGTTGTCTTCTATGAACTCCTGACGGGCGGTCTTCCGCTGGGGCGCTTTCCCGCACCGTCGGAAAAATCCGGCACCGATCCGCGGTTGGATCACATCGTCTTTCGCACGCTCGAAAACGAACGGGAGCGTCGCTATCAGGCCGCCGGCGAAGTCCGCACTGCTCTGGAATCCTTCGCTTCCCAGCCACGGCCCAAGCCGGTTTTCCCAACCAGTCAGGATCAGGATGCCGCCGACAAAAAAGATGCGGAGCCCATACCGGTAGAGCCGCGCAAGCTGCGCGGGCGGGTCGAAACCCCACCGCTCCCGCCTTTGCCGCAACCCGTGAAGGAAGAGCAGGGAACGGCGGTTTGGATCGGTCTCGCCACCCTGCTCGTTCTCGGGCTGATCCTTGGATTCTGCTTCGGGCGCGAATGGATGCTGGTCTTTCTCCTCGTGGCCGGCCTTGGCGCCGCTGCCCTTTGGGCCATCCGGGTGATGAACGCCTCCCGCGGTGAATGCCTGACCATGTTCGCCCGTCCGGGCGGCGTCGCGCAGCCCCGTCCCCATGGCTGCGCGGCGATCATCGCTTTCGCGGTCGCTTTGATCCTCGCTCTAACGCCCGCAACGCTCACCTCGCTGGCCGCGCTCTCCAAAAAAGCGCCGTCATGGAATCTCGAATGGATGGGCCTCATGGCCGGCTGCGGAGTGCTTTCCTATTTCGCCGTACACTTCCTGCTGCGGCTCACCGGCATGCACCGGGAAAGCAAAATCCAGCGCCATCTCAATCTGCTGGGCTGGGCCGGCGCTCTGCTGTGTATGATGGCAATGTCCGGCAGCGGATTGATGGCCCGAAGTGGCACCGCGCGGGAACTGCAGTGGATTCCCGCGGGCGTGAACCGCAACGATGCGGAGCACGTGGCGGACAAAGTTTTTGGTCCCGCCTCACAATTTGTCAGGGTGGAGGATCGTTCCAACCGTCCGCTGCTGAATGCGGGTCAGGGTGGTATCGTCATTGCCGCCGCGGGCGCCACTTCGTCCGACGTGGACGAACTTCTCCTGGAATGCGCGTCGCAACTGGATGGCCTCGAAACCGGACGCGACAGTTCCCTGCGAAACTGGCGTGTGAAAATCAGTCAGGGCACAGACGCCGGCATTCCGGCCGCCGCTCAGGGCTGGTTTGCCGGCGGTGCATGGATGATGGCCGCGGGTGCGTGGCTTCTCGCCCTCCGCACCAGAGGCACCCGCCGCCGGCTCGCCCCGCTCATCACTTTAGTGGTTTCCGGAGGACTGGCGTGGACGGCTTATCACTCGAGCATCCGTGTTTTTGGGGCCCTGCCTTTGGTGAACGGCGAGGCAATGGCATCCGCTGCGAAGCAGGATTTTGTTGCGCTGCCGCCCACCGGCACTCCCGAACACACTGCTCTCGAATGGCTCAAAGCCATGAGAGCCGGCGATAACAGTCGCGCGAAGGATTACGTCCACTCCGTGTCTCTCGGCTCGACGGATTTGAATTCCTCAGAGGGTCGCCGGCTTCTCGATGATCTCAAGTCCGCCCGGGTCCTCGGATTCCACGCCCGTCCGATTGAAGGCCAGGAGGGAACCGTCGTTTACTGCCATCTCGCGACCCTCCACCATGAAAGGGGATCGGAATTCTGGGAAACCAAATGGGTGCGGTTTCGCACCGCCTCCCGGGAAGGCGTCCCGCTCATCAGCGATATCTATTTCTAGGCGTCTGCCTTTTTCCCGGGAACCGGGGCGGAAAAACAAGTCTGTAACACTCTCCTGATAATGTATCAGGATACAGACGAAGCCCTATGATTCCGCCTCCCGTTCCTGTCACCTGTCCTCAATGCCGCACCGCGCTCCCCGCCGGTGCGCCGCGCGGCTTGTGCCCGGCCTGCCTCATGGATGCCGCGGGTGTCGATTCCGAAGCCGGCACCATCGCCGATCCCTTCGCCGCTCCGCTCGATCTCGACACTCTGCGCCGCGCGTTTCCTCAATTCGAAATCCTCGCTCCCATCGGAGCTGGCGGCATGGGGCGCGTTTACAAGGTGCGTCAGCCTAACCTCGACCGCATCGTCGCGCTCAAGGTCCTGCCTCCGGAATTTGCGCGCGATCCCGCGTGGGTCGAACGCTTCACCCGCGAAGCCCGCGCCCTCGCAAGGCTGAATCATCCTCACATCGTGCAGGTGTATGATGTCGGCCAAACCACCGCCACATCCAGCGTTCCGGTGCTGTGCTGGCTCGCCATGGAATACGTGGACGGCGTTAGTCTGCGTCAGGTGCAGCGCACCGGCGGACTTTCCGCGCGTGAAGCTCTCGCGCTCATTCCCCGTCTTTGTGATGCCCTCCAGTATGCCCACGAAAAGGGCGTGCTGCACCGCGACATCAAACCCGAGAACATCCTCCTCGATGCCGCGGGGCAGGTGAAGATCGCCGACTTCGGTCTCGCTAAACTCGGCGGACCGAATCCGCTGCCAACCCTGACACTAACAGGAGCGCGTCTCGGCACCGCCACTTACATGGCGCCGGAGCAGATCGAGTCACCGCAGGATGTCGATCACCGCGCCGATATCTATTCCCTCGGCGTCGTCTTCTACGAACTCCTCACCGGCGGCCTCCCGCTGGGCCGCTTTCCCGCGCCCTCTGAAAAATCCGGCGTCGATCCCCGCCTCGATCACATTGTCTTCCGCACTTTGGAAAAGGAACGCGAGCGCCGCTATCAGGCCGCGGGAGAAGTGCGCACCGCTCTCGACACCATCGCCGCCGCGCCGCCGCCAAAACCACCACCCGTGCCACCGCAGCCTCCCCGCGGCTCACCCAAGCCGCCACCGCCGCGATTGGTCGAAACCAAGCATCCTCTCCCTGCCGACGCTCCTCCCGACCTTCCTCCCGGCCCTGTGGCAAGGGTTGGCTTCCACCAGCTCGCCCGTGACGGTCTCGCGCCCCTCGCGAAGGCCTGCAAGTATTTGCTTGGCGCTCCCGGACGCATGGCCCTGATGTTCGCCGCAGCTTTTATCCCCATCTCATGGCATGGCATTCTAACGGAAATCCATCGTCCTTCGCTGACCGGATTTTATCCTGACAGCATGATCTGGGTGGCCGCCCTCACCGGCCTCACAGCATGGATGGCTTCGGCTTCCCTAACTAAATTTTTGCGCCTTTCGAAGTGGGATGGCCTTCGCCGCAAAGCGCCGTTTCTCGTCCTGCTGTCGCTTGTGATCTGGGGAACCATGCTGGTCCTGATTTCCGGCGCATCGCAGTCATGGCCCACGCGCGGAGCTATCCGCACGCTCACGCTTTCCTCACACCGCTCACCGCTTCAGGCGGACCCTGGCGCCCGGGACGCGGTGCCGGACTCGCGGTTTCGCGAATTCGCCATGGAGGAGTTCCAATACGACACGCGCGCCATTCTTCGGATGCCCGGCATGCCGCCCGTCGCCGAGATGCAATTTTATGACCGCCCGCCGGTCAAGCCGGAGGATGCGGCGGTGCGGCAGGAGTGGAAGCTGAGTGTTGCAGGCCGTTCTGTGTCCGCGCTCGACGGCAAACTCCTGCGTGTGACAAAGCGCATGATCGCCTCCCTGCCCGAGGCGGTGCGCGGATCGATCACCGTATCGCTCGACGGTGTGCACAGCCCGCCGGTTCCGTGGAGGCTCAATCTTTACCGGGAGGAGATTTTGTTATTAATCGGCTTTGTCATGGCCATTGCCGGATGGCTCGCCGGCCTCGCACAGGGACGCGTGTTGTTGAATGCCATTGCGCCGCTCTTGCTTGTGGCGGGAACCGTGGCTCTTGAGGTTAGGCCGGCGCGCTGGGCGCCAGGCGGTCTCATCATTCCGGTTTATGTAGAAAGCTTTCCGGAGCCGCCGCGTCCTCCGGCTTTGGAGGAACTCGCGGCCAAAGCCGCCTCCGGCAATGATCCCGAAACAGCTGCGGTGTACCGTTTCATCGATGCCTGCCGGCGCTACGATCGCGAGATGGCCATGACGTTTACTACCCGCCCCCGCGACGACGAGGGATGGAAGGCGCTTGCGGGCACGTGGCTGGCCAATGACCTGCTGAGCATCGTTCGCCAGCCGGCGCCTGACGGAAAATCCGGAGTTGTTTTCAACTGCGTGCTCATCCGGCGCATACCCGCGGAATCGGACGAATTGTTCGATCGCCGTTATCGTTTCTACTACGAGAACTACGGCGAAGCGATTAAGTCGTTTTCGCAAAAGCTCACCGTGACAAAAAGCGGCGAGGGATGGAAGATCGAATAGACGCTGCCACGTTTCTCCCATGGTGTTCCCTGAAACCCGCTGGTCTCATGTCGTGCGCGCCCGCGGCCGTGAACCGCAGGCGCAGGCGGCGCTTTCGGACCTTTGCGCGGCCTACTACGAGCCCGTGCGTGTCTTTCTTCGCAGCGAAGGCCGCGATGACGAACTGGCGCGGGAACTGGCACAGGAGTTCTTTGAAAAACTCTTGTCAGGAAACGGCGTGGATGGCGCGGAGGAACTGCGCGGAAAATTCCGCACCTTCCTCCTCGGCGCCGTAAAACACTTCCTCTCCGCGCGCCGTCAGCACGACGTGCGCATCAAACGCGGCAGCGGCATGGTGCCCGAACCTCTGAAAGCCGCCCTCGACAGCGCCTCCGGTCTCGACCCCGCCGACGTCTCCGTGCTCCCGCCGGATGCAGCTTTCGACCGCCAATGGGCCATCACCGTTCTCGACCGCGTCCTTGCCGCTCTCGCCGCGGAAATGAAAGCGGAAAACAAGGAAACCCTCTTTACCGCCCTAACGCCTTTCCTCACCGGCGGTTCCGAATACGGAAACCTTGAGTCCGCCGCCGCGCACCTGGGGGTGACTCCGGCAGCCCTTCGCGTCGCCGTGCACCGGCTGCGTCAGCGTTACCGCGACCTGCTGCGCGCCGAACTGGCTCAGACCCTCGTCCCCGGAGCATCCGTGGAGGAGGAACTCGCTGCGCTGAAAGCCGCGTTAAGGAGCGGTGCCAACTGACGCGGGCTGTCCGGCGCACGGCATCGTGGAGACGGGAAAAAACAGGAATTTTTGACCTCCTGTCACAAACCGCAGTTCCCGCCCGTCTCCCCTGTGTATGAATACAGCAACAGCATCCCCCCGCATCGATTACCGCAAAGCCTCCACCCTCGCCCTGCCTGCCATGCTGGCCCTGCAAAATGCGGCCAACAAGTCCGGCCTGGAACCCGCGCTCGTGGAACTCGTGAAACTCCGCGCCTCCCAGATCAACGGCTGCGCCTACTGCATGGATATGCACTTCCGCGACGCCCGGAAAGCCGGTGAAGAGGAACGCCGTCTCGTAACCCTCAGCGCATGGCGGGAGCTCGATTATTACACTCCGCGGGAAAAAACTGCGCTTTTGTGGACGGAAACACTTACCCGCATGGCCGATCACCACATTTCCGATGAAGTCTTCCATCAAGTGAAGGAGCAGTTCTCCGAAACGGAAATGGTCAATCTCACGCTCGTCATTGTGGCCATCAATGGATGGAACCGTTTCGCCGCCGGCTTCGCCGTACCTCCTGGCTTCGTTTGATTTGTATGATCTCCGACACCGTTTATGGTCCGCCGGGCGCTGACGACAACGCCATGGACACCGCATTTTCCGAACACCGCAAAGTTCTCTACGGCATCGCCTATCGCATGCTTGGCAGCGTGGCCGATGCGGAGGATATGGTGCAGGAAACGTGGCTCCGCTGGCAGCGTCAGGATCGCACTAACATTGACTCGCCGCGCGCATGGATGGTCACCGCCATCACCCGCCTGTGTATCGATCAACTGCGCTCGGCCCGCCGCCAGCGGGAGGAATACTACGGTGTGTGGCTCCCGGAGCCGCTGGTGGAATCCGTGCCCTCGCCCTCCGATTCCGCCGGCCTCGCCGATTCCCTAACCGTCGCCTTCATGCTCATGCTGGAGCGGCTCTCGCCCATGGAACGCGCCGTGTTCCTGCTGCGCGATGTCTTCGACTACGAATACAAAGAGATCGCCGCCATCGTCGGTAAAAGTGAAGCCAACTGCCGGCAAATCGTCAGCCGCGCCAAGACCGGCCTGCCTGGTGTTTCGCATTTGCCCTCAGCTCCCAGCGACCAGGCCCGCGAAATCGTCGAGCAGTTCCTGCACGCCACCGCCACCGGCGAGATGAACGATCTGCTCGCGCTCCTTGCCGAAGACGCCACCCTCTACAGCGACGGCGGCGGCAAAGTTCTCGCCGCAGGCCGTCCCATCATCAGTGCCGACCATGTCGCGCGCTTCCTCCTCGGCATCCGCCGCAAGGGCGCACCCGTGCTCGCATACCGTCCCGCCACCATCAACGGCACTCCCGGAGCGCTCGGCTCGCGCGACGGCAAACTCGACTCCGCCGTCTCCTTCCACATCGAATCCGGGCGCATCAAAGCCATCTTTCTCGTCCGGAACCCTGACAAACTCCGCCACCTCACTGACACGACTGCTCCCCTCGAATCCCATGACGACCCTAACGCAAACTGAAAAAGCGCTCCGCTTCCGCGCCCTGCACGAATCCGGCATCTTCGTCATGCCCAATCCATGGGACTGCGGCTCGGCGCAGGCCATGGAAACACAGGGATTTCCCGCGCTCGCCACTTCGAGTTTCGCGTCCGCTCTTGCCGCGGGGCACAAGGATGGCGGCCTCTCGCGCGATCAAGCCCTCGCGCACGCTCGATCCATCGTGAAAGCCTGCAATCTTCCCGTGGCCGCCGACCTGGAATCCGGCTTCGGCGCCACACCGGAGGAGGTCGCCGAAACCTATCGCCTCGCTGCCGAAGCTGGTCTGGCAGGGGCCTCCATCGAAGACTACACCGGCGATCCCGCGCGGCCCTTCTATGAACTGCCGGAAGCCGTGGACCGCCTCACTGCCGCCGTGGAAGCGACGCGCAGCCTTCCCTGTCCATTCCTCATTACCGCCCGCAGTGAAAACTTTCTGCGCGGCAAACCCGACCTCCACGATACCATCGCCCGCCTGCAAGCCTACGAGGCCGCCGGCGCGGATGTCCTCTTCGCCCCTGGCCTCCCATCACTGGACGCCGTGAAGGCCGTCTGCTCCTCAGTGTCAAAACCCGTGAATTTCATGGCCGGGCTTCCTGACAAATCCTTCCCTGTCGCTGACCTCGCCGCCGCGGGCGTCCGCCGCATCAGTCTCGGCACCTCCCTCTACAAGGCCGCCATCGCCGGAGTGATGAACGCCGTGAGCGAAATCAAAACGGCGGGCACCTTTGCCTTCACCGCTGCCCTTCCGTCTCCTCCCGCGCTCCTCGCATTCTTCGGAAAGTAAGGCGACCAAATCAGCGGGAACTCATTTACCCTAACCAGCAAAGCCGGATCCAAAATGCGGGCCGGAGGCCCAGCCGGAAATTAGCCGGGGGTGAGCGAGGGAACCGAGCGCAACCCCCGGGATAGCAAATGAAAAGGCTCAGAGCCCCGGCAGGGGCGACAGAGCGGTCAGACTCGCAAACGATGTTAAAAAACGTGTGCGTTGATTGCATCAAAGTCTCTAACCATTTCTCTGAAAAAGAATATACCCCACGAACCGTGCTCCACGTTTTGCCCGTTTCTGACCGCCGAGTTTAAGCAGCAGCCGCACCCACCACGGAAGGCGGATCGGGCGGCCCAGCCTTTGCCCTTCCTCCGCCAGATAGCGCGTCTCCTTCGCCGTCCAGCCGTGCGCGCGGAATAGTCCCAGCCAGTCCGCGGGGAAAAATTGGAAGGGAGCGTTCTTAAAATGATCCCGGCGCTTTTTCGCTTTGAACCACCGGTAGGTTTCGGGCGCAAAGTATTCCGCAATCCAATAGCGAAACACCGGCTGCGCATGCAAGTCGTCACTCAGCGCAGCCACCTGTTCCTCCGTTAGATAAGGCACCACACCCTCTGTCAGGATGAGCGCGCACTTCGCCCGCGCCCCAAGCCGCGCCAGCAGAGATCGCCGCGCGCCGTCATCCGCCAGATCGAGCCCCGCCCGCTCCAGCCTGACATTTGGCCGCTCCCCGGCGAGCAGCGATTCCTTGTGCGCTATGAAGTCAGGATAATCCACCTCCACCCATTGAAGTGACTCCGGCAGTGTTAGTCGATAGGGCCGTGTGTCGAGCCCGGCCCCGAGATTCACCACCATGTCCACACCTTCGGAAACCAGCTTTTGAATCAGTTCATCGATGACCACCGTCCTGATCACCACGGACCACTGCGTCATCGTCTGACTCTGAAACTGCTCCAGGTGTTCCGCTATCTTCCTCCCGCGCTCCCCGGTGAGCACCTTCGCCAGCGGATCGCGGAACAGCGCATCCGCACGCTGTGATTCAAGCACCCGGTAATGCGCCACCCAGACAGCGGTATCCGACACATGATGAATAGCAGCAGACGGCGATGGTGAGCTCATGGAATCACTTCGCTGCATCGGATGATCCAGCGCAACAGCAAGGCTCAAACCGCGCACTGCCACAACCCGTTAAAACGGCGCAGAATGCTGAAAAAGGACCGCGGATTTTAATCCGCCCCGGTGCAACGAGCTTCATCATGATGAGAGCTCTTCAGACTTGAGAACACAAAACCCGTAGCAAGGCCGTCTCGGCCTTGTCGACTAACATTCCCCGCTCTTTACATCAACGCTTACCCTCAAAGCCCTGATCTCCTTCACATTCCGATCCCCATCCCTAACACCAATAGATATCGGCCTCTCCTGCATAAAACGCGGCCCCAATTCAACTTGGACAGGAAACGCACAGTGTTAGCCTTCCCCTATGAATCGTCGAAATCTCTTCAATCTGGGTGCTCTTGCGGGTGCTTCGTCTTTGGTAACAAAAACGTCCGCCGCCGAAAAACCTGCCCCCACTCCACCTTCACCTACCACTCCCGCAAAGATGCCCATCCCCACATTGCCCGGCGTCGAGAAAGCCGCGAATCAACTGCGCATCCTCATCCTCGGCGGCACCGGTTTCATTGGACCCCATCAGGTGCGCTATGCGCTCGCGCGCGGCCACAAACTCACCCTCTTTAACCGCGGTCGCCGCCCCAAGGAATGGCCCGGTGAAGTGGAGGAACTCACCGGCGACCGCGAGACCGGCGATTTGAAATCCCTCGAAGGCCGCGAGTGGGACGCCTGCATCGACAATCCCACCAGCGTTCCGTTTTGGGTGCGCGACGCCGGCCGCGTCCTCGCGGGCAAAGTGAAGCAGTATATTTACGTCTCCTCCGTTTCCGCCTTCGCCGACATGAGCGAGCCCGGAAAAACCGAAGATGCCCCGCTCGCCCGCTACACCGGCCCCGATGTCATGAAGGAAACGAACGCCACCCTCCGCGCAGACATGAGTCTCTACGGCCCGCTCAAAGCCGCCTGCGAAGTGGAAGCCGAAAAACAATTTCCCAAAATGGCGACCATCGTGCGCCCCCCGCTCATCGTCGGTCCCGGCGACGACACCGACCGCTTCACCTACTGGCCCGTCCGCATCGCCAAAGGCGGCGAAGTCCTCGCCCCGCCCGCGGATGACCCGGTGCAACTCATCGATGCCCGCGATCTCTCGGAATGGATCATCCGCCTCGTCGAGCAGCGCAGCTTCGGCCCCTTCAACGCCGTCGGCCCCAACTACGAACTCACCGTCGCCGCCCTCCTGCACGGCATCCGCGCCAGCGCCACCTCCCCCGCCAAATTCACCTTCACCGACGCCGCCTTCCTCGAAAAACAGCACATCCGCCCTTGGAACGAGCTAACCGTCTGGATCCCCGCCCAGGGCGATACCAAAGGCTTCCACCGCCTCAGCTTCGAACGCGCCGTCAATTCCACCCTAACCTTCCGCCCCCTCGCCACCACCGCCGCCGACACCCTCACCTGGTTCAACTCCCTCCCCGCCGAACGCCGGTCAAAAATGCGAGCGGGCCTTTCGCCGGAAAAAGAAGCGGCAGCGCTAAAGGCATGGGTTGAGGCTCATCCTTGATCGCCCGGGCCGCCGGTCTGATCGGGCGAGCGGACATCGCCCATTGAATCCACTCCCGGGCGAGTTATCATCGCTAAATGAGTTCGACGGAAATTCTGGAACAAATCCCGGCGCTGCCTGATGATGAGATCAGGCTGATAGAAGCCGCCTTGCGCGCCAGGCGTGTGGAAAAAGCCCGGAAGAGTGTCGGCGAAGACAGCATCCGGCCGGGATTCGAACAGATCGCAGAAAAGGTTTTCTCCACCCACGGGAAGCTGCTCCACAAGCTCTCTCAATGAATCCCCGTTCATGGAGGAGCCCGCGTTTCTGACCCTCAGCGAAATTTTGCTTTTGCACGAAATTTCGCTGGCTGAATATGGAGGGGCTGAAGGACTGAGGGACCCCGCGGGATTTGAGTCCGCTGCACGACAGCCGGAAAACGACTATGCGTACGGCCGCGCAGATTTATTCGGCATCGCTGCGGCATACGCCTTTCACATCGCACAGGCTCAAGCGTTCGCCGATCCGATGGAAACAAGCGAACGGCCATTGCTGCGGCTTTGGTATTTCTGGACTTGAACGGCATTGCGACTTGTGAATGCACCAATGCTCTCGCCAGTGCCATGATCGCCATCGCCCGCGGAGAACTTGACAAGCCGGGGCTGGCACCCATGACGCTTACGTTCGACTGAATCAGGGCGACATAGCACATGTTTTTGGAAGAAGTGATCATCTTGCAAGCTTAACGTAAGTTTCGGTGATTTTGTCTGCGTCCATCGGTCGGTATTTGTCAAGAATTGCTCGACGTCTTGCGCAATCGGCTCCTCTCCGATTCCCAACAAATAATCGCGCATCCCGGCGTAGATCATAGACACTGAAGCAAGCCTCTGTTGTCCGTCGACTACAAGGGGACGCGAGTTTTCTTTGACCGTCAGAACAATCGTGCCAAGAAAATACTCCTTCTCCCCAGCGCTAATGGCCCATTTTAAATCGGACCAAAGATCGTCAATTTCTCGATCAGTCCAGGAATAAGATCGTTGGTTCACCGGAACCTCAAGCGTCATTGTTTCGAGGACCTTTCCGATGCCGATGTGTTGAAAATTGGTTCGAGTGCTCATCAATGCGGGTTGCGATTTCGGGTGTGGGTGAAGAGAATTCAACCTTACCTTAAAGCCGTACCAGAAAATTGGCGCAGTAAAAATTGCGAAAAAGGGCTGTGCTTCGACTGAGCGATTGGTAAGTCCTGCTTTTTCGTGAGTGGATCCATGCAGTTGGACGTAGAATTTCAATAGACTACGAGCCGAAGGCAGGGAAAGAAAACAGATTCGACATCCGCCAGAGAAAGCGTATCCTGAAACCATGTCCCAAACTCTCCGCTCTCCGGTGGAATCCGTGACCGAATTGTGCCGCGGTCTCAAACCCGGCAGCCAGGCCACGTTGCTCCAATTTGCCCAATTCCTCAAATTCCAGGAAGTGCAGGCGGCTTTTGATGAAGTGGATGAGGAAGATGAAGCGGAATGGGACCGTCACTTTAACGACTCTGTAAAAGTGGCCAATTTCGCCCGCTGGGCTGACGAAAGCCGTGCCCGCTCCAAGCCTCAGCCGATCGATCCCGCCCGCCTGTGATTTCATCAGGTAACGACGACTTCTGGCAAATGTATTACGCGCTGCCGGAGCACGTTCGCATCAAGGCACGCCACGCCTACCAGCTTTTCCTGGTCGATCCTGATCATCCCAGCCTTCGTTTCAAGAAGCTGCACAGCGAGCGGAATATCTGGTCCGTCCGCTTCGGCGACGGCTACCGTGCTATTTGCGAACGCAACGGGGAGAACGTCGAGTGGTTCTGGATCGGAACTCGTCAGGCATTCGGAAAGGAGTTCTGACTCGTAAGTGGAGTATCCCTTAAGCTTCTCGAATGATCGGGTTGGCCAGCGAAATGGAATTCAACTCATTGCAACGCCGGTTCCTTCGGTGCCTCTCTGTTCGCTTATCTTCCACTCCGAATTCCCGTTCATAATACGCCGGAAACCATTTGACAGCGAGGGCCTTTAATCACCGAAGTTCCTTATGTCATTTTCGTACGACGTGCCCCCAAAAAGGACCGCGGATATTTTATCCGCCCCGTCAACCCGAGCCTCTTTTCACAAAGCTCATCGCCGGCACGCCTGCGTTCCTCCATCCTCCCGGCATCGTTCGAAATCTGCATGTCTCGACCTGCTCCGTCCCCACTTTGGCCATACCCCGACATCCAAGGGGTGCCATTCTCTGTTCCACACCGTGACACCCGTTCCAGTCCAGCCTTCGTCATTCCTTCGGGCTTCGGAATTCTGGTTTCGTCATTTCCGCCGCCAGGTGGATTCCTATCACTTACTTGGGGAAATCAGGCTAAATCAAGGTAAATCAAACCACTTTTATTCTGCTCAATCTTTAGAAACATACTTTTCAAACTTTTGCCTCGGCTGGCTGTCCCCCTCATGCACCACTTCGGTATTTCAAAACATCACCTGATCCCATAATTTCCAAATCGCCATCCTCCCCAATTCCTCCCCCGGAAGATTCCCCCCGTTACCCCTAACAGCCATTCCGCATTCCCTCCACGGCAGCGCTTCGCCGCCGCTCGAAACGATCCCTCTCACGCCTGGTTCGATCGCTCATGAACATTGAAGACCCTCCCCATCCTTCCACCGCGCCGGACACGGCGACGGCGCTGGATGGTATGATGGCGATCTATGGCAAGCTGACGGCTTCCCTGCCGCCCGTGGTGGAGGAGGCGTTGCCCGGCGCGGAGATCGGGAATTTCAGGCTCATCGAGAAACTCGCCGAGGGCGGCATGGGAGTCGTGTGGCGCGCGGAACAGCTCACGCCGGTGCACCGCGAGGTGGCGCTTAAAATTCTCAAGCTCGGCATGGACACGCTGGAGTTCGTGCGGCGCTTCCACATCGAACTCGAAGCCCTCGCCCGTCTCGAGCACCCTAACATTGCCCGCGTCTATGACGCCGGCATCACGCCGCGGGGCCGTCCGTTCCTCGTCATGGAACTCGTGCGCGGCGGGGAACCGCTCACCGACTTCTGCCGTCGCAGCGGTGCAGACCTGCGCACGCGCCTGGCCCTTTTTGCGACCACCTGCGCGGCGGTGCAGTATGCGCATCAGCGCGGCGTCATTCACCGCGACCTCAAACCCTCGAATCTGCTCGTCAGCAATGAAGACGGCACGCCGCGACTCGTCGTCATCGACTTCGGCGTCGCCCATGCCGCAGGCGCTGCTGGCGAGAGCGGCAATCCCACGGAGCCCGGACGCATCCTCGGCACCCCCGCCTACATGAGCCCCGAGCAGGCCGACGCCGGCGAAGCGGCCGCCGACACGCGCACCGATGTTTATGCGCTCGGCTGTGTGCTTTACGAATTGATCACCGATCAGCCGCCGTTCGATCACGATCGCATCCGAACCAGCAGCCTCGTGGAACTCGCTCGTCTGCTGCGCGAGGAAATGCCTCCGCGCCCCAGCGATCGCCTGCGCCGTGCGGGCGAGCCTTCCGCCGCAGCTAGGGTGCGCGGTGAGTTGGACTGGGTCGCCATGAAGGCCCTGGCCAAAGACCCCGAGCGCCGTTACCGCGCCGCCGCAGCCCTGGAAGACGACGTTAGCCGTTATCTGCGCGGCGAGGCCGTCATGGCCCGCCCCTCCTCCATGGCTTATCGCCTGCGGAAACTCGCGGCACGCCACAAGCCCGCCACCGCCGCCATCATCGTCGCCACTCTGGCTCTGCTAATCATCACCGGCCTCAGCATGTGGCAGGCTCAGCGCGAAGCCCAGGAGCGTCAAAATGCCGAAGCCATCCTTCGCTTCTTCGACCACGACCTTGTTAGCGCTGCGCGCCAGACCGCCGACGCCGGCGGTTCCTCCGATCCCCTCGATGCCGCCGCCCGCCGCATCGATTCGGAATTCGGCGACCGTCCCGTTCTCGCCGCGCGCCTCCGCACCACCCTTGGCCGCGCCTATCTGACCATGGGCGATCCCGCGCGCGCGGAACGCATCCTGCCCGCCGCATTCAAAATCCTAACAGATGACCTCGGCCCGCACCACGCAGAAGCCCTTCGCGCCGCTGCGGGCATGGCGGAACTGAGTCTCGCCCGGCACAACCCTAACGACTCTGTGAAGCAGTGGCGTTCCGTCCTTTCCTCCCTGGAAATGAACGGTTCCCGCGACACACCGGAGCACCGCGAAGCCTCCCTCGGTCTGGCCCAGTCCCTCGCCGCCGCGGGAGAGCAATCGGAGGCGGTCAAAAAGTTCGAGAGCCTTCTGCAGCGCTCGCGCGCCGCGCCCGGAGTGGACACTGGATTTTCAGGCCGCGTTGCCCTCGCCTTTGCCGCCGCCCTCATGAATGCCGGCGAGGCCGCGCCCGCCGACTCACTCATCCAGGAAGCGTTGAAGGAACGCGAAACCCTCCTCGGACCCGTGCATCCTGAAACCCTCGCCGCCGTGAGTGCTCTGGCCCGCGTGAAGGAGGAACTCGGCGATGCCGGCGCCGCACGCGATCTGCTCCGCCGCGCTTCCGACGGTCTCCGCAACGCTCTTGGCGGCGCGCATCCGAAAACCCTCGCCGCTCAAAAGCGCTTCGCAGGCTCCTGCGAGCGGCTCGGCGATGAAGAAATGGCCATGTCCGTCACCATCTCCGCCGCGCACGCGTTGATTTCCTGCGGCCGCGACCGCGAGGCCATCGATGAATTCCTAACGGCTTCCCGCCTGGCGCAGCACTTCAGCGTGCCGGAGGCCGCGGACCGGTTCCGCGCCACCGCATGGACCATCAGCCGCCGGCTCGGTCTGCCGGTGGACGGGAAGTGGCTGACACGCTCGCGAATGGTTAGGTTCCCGCAAAACGGCCATCTTTACCAGCGCTTCGAAATTCCCATGTCATGGACCGATGCAGACGCCGCCTGCCGCGCTCTCGGCGGACACCTCGCCACGATCAATTCGGAAGCGGAAAACCAGTTCGTCTTCGCATGGATGGCGAGCGACTATGTCTGCTGGCTCGGAGCCCGGCGCGAATCCGACGGCACATGGCGCTGGGTGACCGGCGAGCCCTTCGACTGGACTCACTGGGCGGGAGGCGAACCCAGCAACATGGACAACCAGGAGAATTTCCTGAACTTCGGAAACTCCAGACTAACATTTCTCCGCAAAGGGGACGCATGGAACGACCACCGCGACGGCGGAGACAACTCAGGCTGGTGGCTCACCTATCCGGTCTGTGAATGGGAAGGCCCGGATGTGCCGCCCATGCCTCCCTCGCCCGCCATGCAGGCCGCGTCTTTGCCGCGCACGTCCGTCCGCTTTTTTCAGGGCACCGGCCACTGGTATGCGCGCATCAATGAACCCATGTCATGGACGGATGCTGCTGAAGTCTGCAAAGCCCTCGGCGGTTATCTCGCCTGCCCGGCCACCGCGGAGGAAAATGATTTCATCTACAATCAGTTCGCGTCGGACCGCCTGTGCTGGCTCGGCGGCACCGATGCCGATCACGAGGGCCAGTGGTCCTGGGTCAGCGGCGAGCCCTTCACCTTCACCAAATGGGCTCACACGGAGCCTAACAATTCAGACGGCGAAGAGCACTACCTGCAAACCGGTTCCGATGCCCGGAACCGCAGCCGCCTCTTCATCCGCGAGTGGAACGACATGACCGTGTATGGAGACTGGCGCGCACGATTGGTCACGTATCCCGTTTGCGAATGGAACCAGTTGCCGCGAATACAGGATCAGCCGCCCCGGTGACCCTGCTTCGCTCATGCCGGAATCCGAAACTCCTGACAACGCTGCTCCCGCCACGCTGCCCGGCGTCTTTCCGGAGACGCGATGGACTCTGGTGCTGCGTGCCGCGGCGGAGGGCGGCAGCCCCTCCAGCCGCCGCGCCCTGGAGGATCTGTGCCGCGCCTACTGGCGTCCCGTTTACGCCGTCTCCCGCCGCAGCGGCCTCTCGCACGAAGACGCGGAGGACCTGACACAAACCTTCTTCGCCGATCTCATCGCCACCAATTCCATGAACCGCGTCACGCCGGAAGCCGGGCGTCTCCGCTGGTTCCTCCAGGCCTCCCTGCGCCATCATCTCAATCATCTGCGTGAGAAAGCCTGCGCCGCCAAACGCGGCGGCGGCAAAGAACCGCTGCGCCTCGACATGAGCGGCGCCGAGCAGTACTACCACCTCATCCCCGCCGATCAACTCACACCCGAAACACTCTACGATCGCCACTGGATGCTGGCCCTCATGGACCGCGCGCTCGCCACTCTCGCCACTGAGCAGGCCCAGCGCGGCCGCGGCGAATTCTTTGCGACCGTCCGCCCCGCCATCACCGCAGAGGGCGCTAACATTTCCTATGCCGAAATCGGCCGCCTCCATCAGCTCTCTGAAGCCGCCGTCAAAATGGCAGTCATGCGCCTCCGGGAACGCCTCCGCGAAATCATGCGCACCGAAATCTCCGAAACCGTCGCCTCCCCCCAGGACGTCGATGACGAAATCCGCCACCTCTTCGCAGCATTCAGTTGAGTTAGGGTTGCGAGGCCGTTTGCCGGGGTCGGTCCCGCCAAATGCGGTTCCCGTAAGCCACCGCAAAGACCAGGCTTTGCGCGAGAACGATGCATGCGGCAGTGGAGGCGTTGGTAAAAAAGCTGATGTAGATGCCTGCAAAAGTGCAGACCTGAGCCGAAATCACAGCCACCGTCACCATTCTGGCAAACCGCTTCGCCAGCAGAAAGCCGGTCGCCCCTGGCGTGATGAGCATGGCCACCACCAGCACTATCCCTACCGCTTGCAACGCGCCGACAATGACGAGCGCCAGCACACAAAGCAGCAGGAAAGTAAGCCGCCGCACCGACAAGCCAATCACCTGAGCGTGCGACGGATCGCAGCAAACCAGTTTGAGATCGCGCCCCCGCACCGCCAGCAGCAGCAAGGCAATGCCGCTGATAATCGTCATCTCACGCAGTTGCCCGTCCTCGATTCCTAGGATGTTGCCAAACAGGATGTGATCCAGGTGCAGGTCGCTGGTAGTCCGGGAAAACATGACCAGCCCCAAACCGAACAGCCCCGTAAAAACCACGCCCATCACCGTATCCTCCTTGATCCTGCTGTGCGTCTTGACGTAACCGGTCGCCAGCGCACAGAAAAGCCCCGCTCCAAACGCCCCCAGCGCCAGCGGCGCGCCCAGCCAATAAGCGAGGACAATCCCAGGCAGCACCGCGTGCGAAACCGCATCACCCATGAGCGACCAGCCCTTCAGCACCAGATAACAGGAGAGCACCGCGCACACCAGTGCGATCATCGCGCCGGCAAGAAAAGCTTCATTCATGAAGCCGTAGCGGAATGGCTCTAACAGATTAGACATGGTTGTTCAGGCAATGCCGTCAGCCCTCCGGCGCCGCGAGGCGATGAGTCCGTGCTTCGGCGCGAAAACCCACACCAGCACAAAGATCAGCGCCTGAAGCGTGACGATGCAGCCGCCCGGCGCCGCATCCAGAAAGTAACTCACATACGCCCCCGCCACTCCGGTCACCGCGCCCAGCAGCAGAGAAATGATAATCATCCTGCCGAAACGGTCCGTTAGGAGATAGGCCGTCGCGCCGGGCGTTACGAGCACCGCAACTACCAGCACGGCCCCCACTGCCTGAAGCGCCGCGACCGCCGCAGCGGCGAGCAGAGCGAGCAGAAGCGATTGCAAAAACGCAACCGGCATGCCAAGCGCCCGTGCTTGCGCGGGATCGAAACTCACCAGCAGCAGGTCTTTCCACTTGAGTCCGAGCACCAGAAACGTCACCGCAGCCACGATGATCATTTGCGCCACGTCTTCTCCCGCCATGCCAAGAATGTTCCCCTGAATGATCGTCCGCAAATCCACCCGGGTTGGATACACTGAAATGAGCAGCAGCCCCAGCGCGAAGAATGACGTGAACACAATGCCGATCACCGCGTCTTCGCGCAGTGCCGTCTTCTTTTTCACCATCGCCATGGACCACGCCGCAAGCAGGCCGGTGCTGAAGGCGCCTGCGGAAAAAGGAAGCCCCGCAATGTAAGCCACCGCCACGCCGGGCACGACCGCATGTGAAAGCGCGTCGCCCATTAGCGACCAGCCTTTCAGCGTGATGAAGCTGGAAAGAAATCCCCCCGTCGCCCCCACGATTCCGCACACCAGCATGGCGCGAAGCATGTAATCGTAATGGAACGGCGTGAGCCAATCGTTCATGACTGGTGTTCGTCCTCGCGCTTTTTGATGAGGTCCTCGCGGCCCGCACGATCCTTGTATTCAAGATGTCCGCCCCGTCCCAGCACCAGCGGACGCTCATCGTCCGAGAGGACCGTCACCGCCTGGCCATCGTGGTGATGCACCGTGGATTGCGAAAGATCGAAGTGCCGCAGTTTTCCTCCGAACGCCTCCATGAGATTCTCCGGCGTGAATACCGTCTCTGTCGGCCCGCTCGCGAGCACGGTGCGATTCACCAGCACCACTTCATCGCAGAACTCAGGCACCGAGCCCAAATTGTGCGTGCTCACGAAAATGATGCAGCCGTCGTCGCGCAGTTCGCGCAGCAATTGGATGATGGCTTCCTCCGTGGTCACGTCCACGCCGGTGAAGGGTTCATCGAGCAGAATGACGCGCCCGCCCTGTGCCAGCGCACGGGCGAGAAATACGCGTTTCTTTTGGCCGCCTGACAACTCGCCAATCTGCCGGTCGCGGTATTCCGTCATCTGCACCCTCTCAAGTGCGAGCTTGCACGCAGCATGATCCGCCGCCCGCGGAATGCGCAGCAGATTCATATAACCGTACCGGCCCATCATCACCACATCCCAAACACTCACCGGGAAGTTCCAGTCCACCTCCTCTGCCTGCGGTACGTAAGCCACAAGGTTTTTCCGCTGCGCAGCCTGCACCGGTTGGCCGCCGATGCGCACCCCGCCGCGCGCCGGTTTCACAAAGCCCATGATGCTCTTGAAAAGCGTGCTCTTGCCCGAGCCGTTCACGCCCACCAGCGCGCAAATGACTCCCCCCTTGAGTGAAAACGTGGCGTCCCTGAGCGCGGTGTTCCCGTTGGGATACGTCACCGTCACGTCCTCCACGGAAAGCGTCAGGGAACTGTCTGGGCTTTTATTACTCACAAAGAGACTTTGGTGGACCTGTATCCGAAACGCAAAAAGGAATTCAGCCGTTAGAACCGGACGCTGACTCCAACGAAAGGCTGGTAGTCGGGCGCGCTGCGTGTGAGGCCAAAGTTGCAGCCGCAGTCCAATTGAATGTTTTCGGTGAGGCCATACGTCAGCCCCGCGTCGAACTGCGCCACCCAGGGCCCGCCGTCATCTCGCACCACGGTGAACAGTTCGACGTAGGCACCGAGTTTATCGGTGAAATCGAAACTGACAGTCGCCGAGTTCACCCACGCGAGATGGTGCCCGCCGCCTTCGTCATCGGCAAGAATATCGAGTTCCGTCATCAATCCCAGCCCCGCATGCTCTGATAAATTCACTGCGAAAGGAACGATCAATCCGCCCTCCACTTCACCGTTGCCCATGCCGCCGGAGGCAACGGGAATTTTGACAAAAGGCATCAATGCGAGTGCAGTCTTCCCGCCGTCGTTGCCCCAAAGATTGATCTTCACCCGCGTGGTGAGGTCTCCCCAGCCGCTTGTGCGTGAGCGCTCTCCGCCGCCCCGCACCCGCTCCTCCGAATAGCTGTCATAGACGAACTGAACGTCGATGTTGTTTGTCAGGCCGATTTTGAAATTGATCGGCGCAATGGCGAGCGTCTCTGTGGTTATCCCGCCGGAGCGGTCGCGTGTCCAGTTGATCAAATCCATCTCGATCTGCACGTGGCCGGCATCGACGGTGTAAGGGCTCTCCGTTTGATCCGGACGATCCGTGCTCAGATCACGCATTTCCGCAGCGGGTGTCGGGTGAAATATCGAATAGCGGCTTTTATCCGGGGCGGAGGGACCGTTAGGGCCTGCCAGTGCCGGCGCGGCGGAAACGATGAGGAACGTAAAAGCGTGAAGTATCTTCATGACTGGAAAGGAGGAAGCACAGACTATTTCTGAAACCCGCTCACGATGGTCTGCGCGTTGTATTCCAGCAGTTTGAGATAGCTCGGCGCCGGCCCGCTGCTCTCCGTTAGCGAGTCCACATAAAGCACCCCGCCAAACCGCGCCCCCGTTTCCGCTGCCACCTGTTTCGCTGGTTTATCACTGACGGTGCTCTCACAAAAGACCACCGGAATTTTATTTTGCCGCACCACATCGATGACATGCTGCACCTGCTGAGGGGTGCCCTGCGCATCGGCATTGATGGGCCAGAGATACAACTGCCGCAGCCCATAGTCGCGGCAAAGATAACTGAACGCACCTTCGCTGCTCACCAGCCACCGCTGATCCGCCGGAATGGCGGAAAGCTTTTCCCGCACCGGCTGGTCGAGGGCCGTGATCTTCGCCGCATAGGCCGCCGCATTGCGATTGATCGCCTCCGCCTGAGACGGCTCCAGCGCCACCAGGGCCTTGCGGATGTTCTCTACATATTTCACCGCGTTCGCCGGACTCATCCACGCATGAGGGTTTGGCTTCCCGGTATAGGGCCCCTCAGTAATGCCCATGGGCTCGATGCCCTCGGTGAGAATGGCGCGCGGCACGCCCTTCACTTCGCCAAAAAACTTTTCGAACCACCGTTCAAGGTTCAACCCGTTCCACAGCACCAGATCCGCTTTCTGTGCTTTCACGATATCCTGCGGCGTCGGTTCATAGCCGTGAATTTCCGCTCCGGGCTTCGTGATGGAATCCACTTCCACTGCATCCCCGGCAATCTCCCGTGCCATGTCCGCGAGGATGGTGAAGGTGGTCAGCACCTTCTTCTTTCCGCTGGCGCCCGCGGGTTTGGAGCAGGCGGAAAGCAGGGCCACCGCGGTCAGCGCGCACAGAGTTCCAGTAATGGAAAACAATCTTTTCATAGACTAAGTAGGTATAAAAATCAAAATTAGTCAAGACTAATTTCTGAAGGAGCCTTGAAAAAAGTTTGGAAAGCGCGAAAGTGCGGTGATGACCTCCAAAAAAGCCACCCGCGGAAAAGCTTCAGGCGCCACCGCGCGGCCGCCCAAAAATCCTCCCAAGTCACCCCGCCCGCCACAGTCCGCAGCCGTGGAGGACTATCTGGAAACCATCCTGCAACTCATCGATACCAAAGGCTACGCCCGCGTCATCGACATTGCCGCCGGGCTCGGCATTTCCCAGGCCAGCGTGACGAACATGGTGCAGCGCATGGATGCCGGCGGCCTCCTGAAATACGAGAAGTACCGCGGCCTCACTCTTACTGCCGAAGGACGCCGCCTTGGAGAAAACATCACGCACCGCCACTCCGTGCTCACCGAATTCCTCCGCATGCTCGGCCTCCCCGAGGACATCGTTTATCGCGACGTCGAAGGCATGGAACATCACATCAGCCCCACCACGGTCGCCGCCCTCGTCCGGCTCAACGCTCACCTGAAATCAAGCCGCTATCGTCCTTAGCGTTTTTTTCCGCGTGAGAAAATCCACAAAGATCTACGGTGCGCTGCTGATCCTGGTAGCGGCTTGTTACTTTGGCGTCGATCCGCTCTTCCGCTTCCTCGACCGCCGTGCGGAACGTCAAGTGATCGCCATCGTGGCGGAACTTTCTCCCGGCACGTCCTATTCCGTGGCGGTGCAACGCCTCGGGCAGCCGGTGGAAACACACAAAGACGGTGACCAAATCGAGGACTGGGTCAGGCATGTTGGCTCTCACGTCGAGCCAGAGATCGCTCACAGTTCTGTCCTGCACGTCTTCACTCACAGCGGACCGGCATACCGCTACGTTCTTGTCTTCACGGACAGGGAGTCGCAAAAAGTAGTGTATGCAAACTGGTGTTCAATGTAGGCGTCCCAATAACCGAAAAGAACGAAGACCAACTTTCCTGGGCGATCGCTGCGGCGGGCCATGTAATGCGGCGGAAACATCCCTCCCTCATCCCCGCCACGCCAGCCCCAGCGCTTGCATTTCCGACATAAACTCCGGATTCACTCCTCCGGGCGCAGATCGCGCAGTTTCGCGGCCATTGCGGTAAACGATCATCGTGCCGGAATACGCATTTTCACGGCGGCCAATCTCGGGATTCTCACTCAGATCGCACACGGCGATGATCGCCCGTCCGCTCACCTGTTTCGCCATCGGCGTCAGCAGGTCCGCGGTCGAACTGCACGAGCGTCACCCGGGATGCATATAGATGGCGATCAGTGTGCCCGCCGACTTCTTTACCTCGTAAAAATTCCCGGAAGTCAGCACCGCCACCTTCCCTGGCTCCACCGCCGGTCCCCACCACCGCGACCCCGCCTTCCATGCCAATCCGATGCATCCAGCAAGGATCAGGACGGTCTTCATGGAATTGGGCGCATTCGGCATCTTTATAATTTCCATAATTTCCGCCTTTTAGCAAGTCTAACGTCTCGGTCCCTCTTCCTTCTTCGTCTCCAGCGTCCTCCTGTTCTCGTGCCATTCCGCGCCCGAAACACTTTTCCTCATCTCGACACCCGCACGCGATTGCCTGGTTTGTCCGGGGCTTCAAATTTCACCAGATGCTGGATTTCCCAGGGTGCCTCGCCTGTCACGTTATATTCAGTTCCTCCGCTGCCTCCGAAAAGGTCAAAGCTCTTATGCTCCACTTTGATGCTTCCGTCATCGGAAGGTGTCAGGGTGTAAACCCGACGATGGTAGCCGCGGTTCTCCCTCATGGTGGAATAGTTCTTAATGATCGATTGCAGCAGCGCTGCCTTCTCTGCGCCGATGAGCGGTTCGATCCGCGAGCGAAACTCCTCATCGATTTTTCCGGCCTCGTCCGGATAGGACCCGACCTCCACCTCAACTTTTCCATTATCACCGGGGACCACTTTCCGGTGCAGCACGTCGGCAGCAGCCAATTGTTCATTCCGCCCGGCGTACGCCTCCTGCACGCCGGAAATCTGCGGGTCTGTGCATCCAATCGCCTTCAGGAGCGTTTCGTTCAAACTCTCGGGTTCGGTCGATTTTCGCGGCAATTTTCCGACGTTGAAATTCCAGGTGCGGAAGAACGATTCAGGAAGAAGCATCAGACCGCCGCGCTGCCATGGATCCCATACGGGCGCGAAACCGGAAGGGCCTCCTGCCGCTTCCGGGAGGACCGGCGCATGAGAGACCGTCACCGAAAATTTCGACGGGCCCGGTTTTGGGCGGTCATGAACCGGGTTTCCTGGCGCGGCGATGCCGTTTGGATTGGAGCCGGCCATCCACTTTCCCAGCAGGTACCCGCAGAGGACGCACATTGTCAGGATACCAGGAAATCGCAGTGACCGGATCATGAAGGTATCTCCGGTGATCATTACTTCTTTGCCGCCTTCCATGCCTGCTCCGCTTCGGCAACGATCTTTGCAAGCGGTGGATAGGATTCAGCCCAGAAATCGATAGCGCTTCCTCTGACAGACTGACCGCCTTTCAGATGAAGCAAAGTAAGCTCTGGCCCTGCAGGAGCGATTGTGAATTCCGTGGGCGTTTGCCCGAACGAAAAGAGCCAGGTATCAAGGAAGTTGCGGCTGGAAGTCACCAGCACCGCCGCTCTTTCCTCCCCCAGCAGCTTCGCAAGCTCCTGCAGGAAGTCCTGCTTCACAGTGCCGGCATCAAAGGGATCGATTCGCCAGGTGAAAGACTCCGGCGGCGCAAAGGACACCACGGGCGGACCCTTGACCAGCACTGGCGGGGGCGCCACACGCGCGAGCGCGGCCCGTGTTTTTGTCAGGAGTTTTTTCACCGCCTCAAACTCCTCTTTGGACTTTGGAGCCGCCGCCCACTGCTCTGCGGAAGCGGAGCCCGGCGTAATCCCATCGAAGATTTGCACACCAAGGCCCGATCCGCAGCGCATGGGGTTGCCTGGCTCGAAGGCTCCGCATGCAACGGCAAACCATTTGCCTCCCGATTTCGGCGGAATCAATTGCGGCGAACTGGAACGTTCGGCATCGACTCCTCCGGGCGGATGAACTCCTCCCGCCTGCTGGAGCGCACTTTCCGCCGAACCGGCGGCCACGGATGCAGCCTTCTGCTCAGCCGCTGCAGGCCTGTTCACCAGCCAGCCGGTAAATGCGGATACCGCGAAAGCCGTTAGAGCCAGGCTATACTGTGTCAGAGGTTTCATTTCCCGTGGATCGTGCGGCCGAACGCTATCAAATTAGAAGAATGGGTTTTGAATGCAAGTGAAGCGTCTGGATGCGCGCTGCTCATTCACCGCCGATCGCCTGTCAGGCATTTGCAAACATGGAACATTACCGCTCCTGCAATTCCATACATCACTGAATTGAGCACCCATCCCGGCACCGTGTCCGGGAAACCAAGATAAGTGACGCCAACGCCCAGGACTGCTTCGTACACGCTCCGGGCTGGTGTGCGGGACAGACCATCGCGTGAAAACAGGTAATAACCAACCAGCCACGTCACCGCAAAATGCAGCGATGTCAGAAATGCGCTGAGCGAGGCGGTCTTCTTGAGAGAAACGGAATTCATTTGCCGGATGCCAGTGACGCTATTCCACCCAATGGCTCAACCTGCTTTCAGCGGGTGCAATTTCCTGCAGGAATTTCTATGCGCGAGTTTCCCGTCGATCGATTGCTCGCCAAAAGCCCCCGGAAACCAGTTGACAAACCACCCCTTTAATCACCGAAGTTCCTCATGACTTTAATTGCGTTCCCGGGTATTCCGCCGCCGCCTCGCCCTCCTTCCATTGCTTGGGTTCAAAGCCTCCAGGCGGGATTTCCGGCTCAAAAACCGCGCTCGGCATCGATCCCTCGACGCCGCGCATTGGAGTGCTGCAAACGTTGGAACTTTCGAAAAGCCATCAGGCGCCTAGGGCGGTGGTGCCGGTTCTCCGTGTCGGAATTGTATCGAACCTCCCCTCGCCGCCCTTCAAAATCAGGCTAAATCAAACCAAATCAAACCAATTTTTTTCTCCGGTCCACCCTTTCTAATACTTTTCATCTTTGCCGCTCCCGTCTGCTGGTTCCGAAGCGTAGTTCCACTCGCCTCAGCACCCTTCTTCCATTCCAATCTCTCCTTCCGCCTGATTTTCCCGGTTCCAGGATGCAAAATATCCTCCTTGCCCGCGTATAGCTCTCCCACACCTTTTTTCGCTTCCCCTGTCTTCGCATGAGCCCCGTTGCTGCCCGAATCTCCCTCAAAACTCCGGTCCTTGCCGCGGCCATCGCCGTCGTGCTCACCGTCGCTGCGCAGGGAGAACCATTGTCTTACAATAAGGACATCCGGCCCATCCTGTTCGACAATTGCTTCGCCTGTCACGGTCCGGATTCCGCTTCCCGCAAGGCTGGTCTCCGCCTCGACAAATTTGAAGAGGCCACGAAGGCCAATAAGGACGGCCTTGCCGCCATCGTCCCCGGCGATTTGGCGAAAAGTGGTCTCGCCGCCCGCATCACCACGCAGGACGCCGACGACCTGATGCCGCCTCCGGAGTCGCACAAGAAGCTCAAACCGGAGCAAATCGCCACCCTGCAGCGCTGGATCACCGAAGGTGCCAAATACGAGCCCCACTGGTCCTTTATCGCCCCCTCGCGCCCTGCCGTCCCGGTCGTGGACAACCCCGCATGGTCGCAAAATCCCATCGATGCCTTCCTCCTCAAGGAAATGAAGGCCGCCGGTCTCACTCCGAACCCGGAAGCCGACCGCCACACGCTTGCCCGCCGCGCCAGTCTCGACCTTACTGGACTCCCTCCGGAACCCGCCCTTGTCGAGGAGTTCGTCAAAGACGCCGCTCCCGGCGCATGGGAGCGCCTGCTCGACAAACTGATGGCCTCGCCCCACTACGGCGAGCACCGCGCCCGCTACTGGCTGGACGCCGCCCGCTACGCCGACACCAGCGGCATCCATTTCGACAACTACAAGGAAATCTGGCATTACCGCCAGTGGGTCATCGAAGCCTTCAATCGCAACGAGCGCTTCGATCAGTTCACCATCGAGCAGCTCGCCGGCGACCTCCTGCCTAACCGTTCGCTCGATCAGCAAATCGCCTCCGGCTTCAACCGCTGTAACATCACCACCAACGAGGGCGGCGCTATCCCCGAGGAATACCTCGTTCTCTATGCTCGGGACCGCACGGAGACCACCAGCCAGGTCTTTATGGGCCTCACCACCGGCTGCGCCGTCTGCCACGACCACAAGTACGACCCGGTCTCGCAGCGCGACTTCTACTCGCTGTCGGCGTTCTTTAACAACACGACGCAGGCCGCGATGGACGGCAACGTCCAGAACACGCCGCCGGTCATCCCCGT
>DASZQB010000125.1:0-28336 GCA_035550135.1 Verrucomicrobiales bacterium | reverse complement strand
TCCTGCTGCAACGCCTGGGCATTGAACTGCCATCGCTTCCCAAACGCATTCAAAATGTAGTGGAGAAAATCGCCTCCTGAAACGCATAACCCGTTGATTTTGCGGTGTCGCGCCCCCGCAACTGACGAACTTGGGCTAACGCAATCCCGTCACGCATGGCGCGGAAAGCTGGCGCACCTCGCCTTGATGGTTCCATCCCCGATGACCGCCCTTACTGGCCGCAGCAAAGAGGGTAAGATCAGCCTCCGGTGTCTGGACAATACCGGCCCCCGCCGATTCCTGGTCATCGAATTCGACTTCAAGGCCACCGATGCCGAGGGCAATCCCACACCGGAAGCCCCGTTGCTCGCGCGCCTCGCGGACGAAGGACGCACCGTGCAGGACCTGTGTGCCGCACTCCTGCTGCGGCTGCGTCAATTGGCGCCGCTTATCCTCGTCCTCTACTCCGGCGGCAAATCATTGCACGCGTGGTTCCCCGCTGCCGGGCATTCACTGGAGAAGCTTTCCAGCTTCTTTCGCTATGCCTTCACCCTCGGTGCCGATCCCGCCACCTGGAGCCGCTGCCAGCTCATCCGCATTCCCGAAGGCCTCAGGCAAAACGGCAACCGCCAGCGCGTCTGGTACTTCGATCCAAAACACATCCCTTCCATCTCATGAGCGAATCACCGGCAGATTACGACGCAGGCGCCATCCAGGAGGCGATGGGAACGCCGCCCCCGCTCACAGAACCGGACGCTGCCACCGTGGCTTCCGAATTCCCCCTCGACGCCCTGCCGCAACCATTGCGCAGCATGGCCTACCACGCCTCCCTCCAGACGGGTGCCCCGATCTCGCTGTGCGCCGCTGCGGGAATCGGGATTGCGTCTGCCTCCATTGGCAGCGGACTTGCCATCCAAAGCTCTCCCGCCCGCACCACACGGGCTAATCTTTTCATTCTCGCTGTCGCCCAGAGCGGCACCGGAAAGGGAGAAGCGTTCAAGGCTATGATGTTTCCCTTCTATTCCAGGGCCCAATGTCTCATGCAGGAATGGATTCAGGATACCCGCCCTCGATTGCTTTCTGACGCCGAAATCGCAAAGGCCGACCTCGAAGCCGCCAAGCGCGACAGGAAGAGAGCCACCAGTGACGCCGAAAGGACGCACGCCGCGGAGGAAATCCGCGACGCCACCGCGCGCATCGACTCAGCGGAGCGTGCCCTCGCTCGCGAACCCATCCTTTCTATTGGAAACGCCACCGCGGAAGCCATTTGCGAATCCATTGCCAATTCTCCGGGAGAGGCTCTCGCCATCATTTCCGCGGAGGCCAGGGACACCGTCGATATCCTGCTCGGCCGCTACAGCCGGGACGGAAAGGGCAGCGATGAATCCATATTCCTGAAGGGTTATTCAGGCGATCCCATGGAAACGAAGCGCAAAGGGAAGCCTCCCATCGTGTTGCAGCGCCCGTGTCTCACCCTCTGCCTGGCATTCCAGCCTGACATCTGGCTCCGTGTGGCCGGCGACCCCCGCATGATGGAAAGCGGCTTTCTCCCGCGATGCCTCGCCTTCGATGCCAAAGGCCGCCCCGCCCGGCCAACGACTCACACGATCCCCGCCGACGTGAGCCACCCATGGGAAAGTCTTTTGTTCGGCTTGCTCGATCACATCCGGGTCGCGGAGACGACCGTCATCGTGCCCGTCGGTGACGCAACGCGCGCCATCATCGACGACTTCGCCAACGAAGCAGCCGATGCCCGCGAAGTGGACGGCAAATGGGCGACCGTCATTCCGTTCGCCGCCCGCCTGGGCGAAAACGCATGGCGCATTGCCTTGACGTTGCATGCCATCCTTCACGGCAAAACGAGCCACGAGGTTCCACTGGAACTCGCCACTGCCAGCGCTGCCGTGATACTGACGCGATGGTACTTCGGTGAGACCCTCTCCCTGCTAAAGCCCGCCCAGGCAAAGCGCAGGCAAACCCGCATGGAGCGATTGATCGAAGTATTCAAGCTGAAGCAGGTCCAGCTATTGACTTTGCGCATCCTGAAAGAGCACCATGGATACGGCGAGCCGGAGCTATGCGAACTCGCGGCAGCCTTCCCGACCCACCTGAGGATCGAGACGATCACCAGCAGCCCCCAGGGCGGCCGTGCATCGAGAGTCGCTCAGATTGCTCCATTCTCAACGTGAACACCAACAGGCAGAACCGGCAAAACCGGCGAAACCTTCCTCGGGGCGGTAGTTTTGCCGGTTTCGGCGGTTTTGACGACGGCGCTCCGCCCAAGGTCGTTTTTTCCGCGCTACACCCGGCGGCGCAGCACAGCAGATATTTTGATAGGTCTGGGGGGTGCCTTCGCCGCAATGCACTTTGAAAAACCCCAAAAAATTGCCTGAACTGGTGCGACCTTTTTCGATGCCCGATGCCCGGTGCGACTCGATGTTTCTGCCTGCCCCGGTTCCGAATGGAATTCACGAATTGTATCCACACCTGAGCAATGGATAATTTTCCCAGGGTGCCCTGCCGCGCTACTCGCCCGCCCGAACCATTACGCGACAGGGGGAAATTTGTCCGAAATTTGCCAATCAACCTTGTTATTCCCCTGAGTTCGCTCAACTTGGCTGGGCTCCGCGCCACTCACGCACTGAATTCGCCCCCTGCTCCGCGCCCACGCAGTCTCTCGAATTCCCGACCGCCTCCCGCCCTGCGCGCCCTCCCGCGCGCCCCGCTCCGCGGGCAACCCGCCACGCTGCTTCGGGGGTCAAGCGTGGGCGCCTGTTAGCTGGGTGGTTCGGCACATCGCTTGTCGCTGCGTCCCTCGCTCCGGCGCTCTGTCCCCCCAGACCCCTAGCCTACGTCGTCATTGGCAATCGCTCCCCTTCGCAGCGTGGCAATTCCAGCTATGCCAGGCTGCGGGAAAGCCCCAACTACCCGCTTCGCGGTCCGGGCTCGCCGTGAAGGGACGCTTTCGCTCTAACGCTTCCCTGCCGGCTCGCTGATTGCTCCGTTCTGGCGTCTGTCCTGCGGGGGCGGTCGTGAGGGCCGGGCTGGCGTTTATCTCGCGTCCCCTGTTACGGTTGCGTTCCATCACGTTCGCACCCTGCCCACCGCGGCAACCCCCGTCCTCCCCCGCCCGCCCCGGGCTCGCAGCGCCGGGGCTGCTAACGCGCCCCGCCGCTGAGCCCCCCGCAGAAATGAGCCCCTCACTCAGCCACCAAGCTCCGCACCACACCAGCCTCCGGTGCCCGCCCAACCGCCTCCGCACCACCATTCCCTTCTCACCATCTCACGCGTCAGTCCCCTCCGGTTATCCATTTTCCATTCTCCATTATCCATCACCCCCGCGCTGCGCTCACCCCACAAGCTCCGCACCTCAGTCGCGCCCCTGCGCCGCTCTCCGCGAAGATCCTTTTCGATACTCGAAGCAGGACACGCGGAGCCAGCACAGCAGCACGCCCCGCCGCAACGATTCAGCCCCGCCGGCATTCGCCCGCGGTGATCGATCCAGGCGTCCGCTCCCCAACCTCCGTGTCCCTGACGGCCATTCCCCCGCTTTGATGGCCCTTTCGTGCCCTGCCACCAATCCCGCGGCACACGGGCCACACGCGGATGGAATACCGCCAGCGGCACGCCACCGCACAGCCCTGATTCCACCGCTGCCGCTCTGCTTCGCAGCCGCAGCGATCACCATAAAGAGTTCCACGCCGCCAACCACCGCCTCCCTGTCACCGTTTGTCGCCTTGACCTCTTATCCTCGCCGCCCGGTCAATGGGCCGAATTCAGTTGCGGGACCGAAAGATTTGTCTTATCACAACGCCACGAGTGTCCGCCCGCCCGAGTCACAAGGCGTTTAACGTACGTCCACTTTTCCAATGACCTGAATGCATCCAGCCGTTCTCAAAGCGACCGAGCGCCTCAAAACGACTTGGTGCCGAGGGATTCTAGTTGTCCTTGTCAGTTTGAGTCTCGTTGCACTGTGGCAGGTAACCGTCACCTTTGAATCCGGGGTCCTGCGTGGACTTGTCTTGCTAGGTTGGATTCTGCTTGGACTCCCTCTTATCATCGTGTTCGCTTTGGCCAACTGGCTTTGGCTAGCCGATGTCAGGAAGCTACGCGAGTTGCCGACGCACCTTCATAGGATCAACCACACTTATCGCGATGTCCTCGCCCGGGTGTTTTCTCCGAACTCCCCGCCGCAGACTGATGATACTCTGATCGAAATTGAACGACGCGTGTTGGAAGGACTCTGTTGGGAAATTGCCGAGATCTACCGAGGGCTAATAAACCGGCGGTGTACTGTAACCGTAAAGTTGGTCACCGAAGATGATTCAGAAAAGGCATTCTGCTTTACTTGGGCTCGCAGTTATTACGACGCTTCGCGAGACAGTACTTTGGAAAAATTCGCAATCGACGAAAACACCGCTTTCAGAACTGCCGCTGCGGTTGTCCAGGATCGCGTCTCGTTCTTCCATTCAGGCGATTTGGTTGAATTAGAGAAGCGGGGGCTATACACCAACCAGCGCAAAGGGTGGCAGAAATACTATAAAAGCGCCATTGTGGTTCCGATTCGCTATGTTATCGATGAGGCGCAGAATCGTCAACAACTTTTGGGGTTTCTGGCGCTTGATACCATGGAAACCAATCGTTTAAACTCCAGCTATCATGTTGAGTTGCTGGCCGCCTTTGCAGATCAATTATATAACTTTTTGAGCTTAATGCGACACAACTACGGGATTACTTCACACGCAGACTCTCGCGCAGAGACGCACACTCCAGCAGTTGACGAAACTGTATCAATTCAGCGCCCATGAGCAGCGTATTAGACAGGAATCGCCACTTGCATGAGACGCGCTGGAAGTGGAAGCAACGCATCCATCAATCAGACCCGCAGCCGAAGCCCACTCGACTTGCTGACATCTTTCGTGAGAACCAGCACATCCTTCCCTCTATCGCACTGGGTCAGGCTTCGATCCCGGCGTCGGCAGCCTACACCCGAGCCGCAGAATTCCGAGCTAAAAAGTGGTTAGAAGAATCCGGGAGCGCGACGATGGGCATTTCTCCCGGACTTCTTGGATTTATGCTTGCCCTTCGTGGCACTGACGAATGGGAAGGGGTTGTTGTAGATGACACGGGAGATGATTATCTCGTTCGGATTACGAGCGTGCCGGCAGAACACTGGTACAAACCCGAGGTAATGCTGTCCAAGCAATCACTTGATGGGCTTACCAATTTAGTGCTAGGAACCACCATTCGCGTCTCAAGCTCACCGAGGATAAATATCGGAAACGGCAAATTGGCAATTCTACAAACAATCGAGTCGAAGGGTCCCATTCGCTTAGACGAGGAGCAGTTGCGGGCTGTCGAGGACGAAGCGTTGGATTTGGCCCGAAAGCTTAGAGCAAAAGTCCGCAAGGAATGACTGGAAATTTCGGCAGTCCCCCGCTACCTCACGAGGCTGAAATCGCGGTTTTTGGTCCAGGCTACGGAGAAACCATTGCCGTTCACGCGGGGAATGAAGTTTGGATGATCGTTGATTCAGCTGTATCCGCCGATACAGGGCGACCAATGGTGCTTGACTATCTTGGTCAACTTGGGGTTGACCCAAAGACGGCTGTTAGGAAACTCGTGGTTTCTCATTGGGATACGGATCACATTCTCGGACTCGCAAACACCCTTGAAATCTGCAAGAGCGCGCAAGTCGTGATGCCTTCCGCGTTATTTGAGGACGAAGTTGTTAAGGGAATATGTAATATCAGTCGCGGAGCCGGGCCCGTCAACCCAGCTTCAGAAATCCAAGACGTCTTCGCCAAGATAATAGCGATGCCCGACGATTGTGTTGAATACGCAGTCGTTGATAGAGACTTAGTTCTCGGCCCTGTGGCGGAACACGTGCGATTTACTTGTCTATCACCAACGGACGGGGAAATTTCCCGCTGCGTCGAACGATTCACACAGCGAAATCGCCGCAGTTCACGAAAACGATACCATCTCCCTAAGCCTTCTGAAAATTCCGTTTCTATCGTTCTGCACTGCCGTTTTGGCGAGCACCATAGTGCCATTCTCGGCGGCGACCTAGAGGTTCAAAAAAGCAGTGACGAAGTTGGCTGGCACTGTGTGATCAAGCGCTCAAAGGCAGTCCGATTCTCAAAAGCAAGCTGTTATAAGATAGCACATCATGGTTCCCCCACTAGCGATTGCGATGAGATATGGAGCGAACTTCTTACGGCCAATCCCTTTGCGGCCGTAACGCCTTACGCAAGGGGGGTGACGCCGCGACCGAACTTGGACGATATCGAGCGCATTTTGAAGCATACCAGCTTGGCTTGGTTAACTGCACCTCCGAGTGATCCTCCAGCGAGTGTTCCCCCAGGCGGATATTGGAACCTAGCTTCTATTCAAAAAGTCGCAGTTCCGCCGCCCCAGGGCGCAGTAAGATTTCGAGTTGATATGACAGATCCTCATGGAGTTTGGCGCCCCGAGGAATTCGGCAATGCCAAGAACCTCGCAGAATGGCTCAAATAGTACCCTCAATGAGTACTAGATCCACGCACTAAAGACTAAAGACGACCCCTCGCAATCGATCCCGGAAAGGCAACATTACTTCCCGTTAGACGGCTCCGAAAAATTCGCCCAATTTCAGTGTCGCCGCAGAGGGAAGCGGGGATTGTCTCGTCTCCTCTACCCTCACCACCCCATATCATCCAAAAACTCCGACGCCGGACTCACCGCCGTGATCAGCAGATGATCCCGCGCCCGGGTGCAGGCCACGTAGAGCAGGTGCCGCTCCGTGTCGTAAACTTCCTGCAAATCCGCATCGTCACCCACAGCCTCCATGCGCTCTTGCGAGGGCAGGATTTCATCGTCGCAGGCTATCACAGCCACCGCCCGGAATTCCAGTCCCTTCGCCAGGTGCATCGTGCAAATGGAGGCGAATCCGCTGGTCACCTCCACATGATCATCCAGGACCTTGAACGGCGCCCCGGCCTTTTCCGCCGCGGCCTTCGCCCGATTCAGTTCCTTTTCCGACCGCACAAAGATTCCCAATTCCTGCGCCACCACTCCTTCCTTGAGCCGCGCCGCCAGCCATTCCGACACCACCGCGGTTTCCTCATCCGTTGTCTTAAGCACCCGGATGTCCGGCGGCGGGCCGTTGAAAACGGACACCGTATGCTCGCGGTTCTCCGCGTTGCCATCCACATCGGTCACTTCCGGTCCCAGCAGCCGGTCCGCTTGCGTTCGGATTTGGTGGGATGTCCGGTAGTTCACCTTGAGCGTTCGCGACCGCCCCCGGATATCCACTCCCAGCGCCAGCCACGAGAACGGCTGCTGGAAAATGCGCTGCCCCAAATCCCCCGCGAAGAACAGCGCATCGGGACGCCCTTTCCCGAGCGCGGCAAAGAACCGCAGTTGCGCCACCCCGATATCCTGCGCCTCATCCACGACCGCGAAATCAAACACCGGATGCGCCGCCTTCGCCAGCGTTGCGGCCAGTTTTGTGAACATCCCCGCTCCCGTGATCATCTTTGCCGCCGCCAGGCCTTCCCGCACCTTCTCGAAGATCGACCACAGCAGCGCCCGTTGCGGCTCAGAAAGCCGGGTTTTGCGGCCAAGTCGCGCCACATCACGATACGCCTCCCAGGACTCCAGTTGCCACGCATCCACCACCTGTTCCCACTCAGACACCAGGAAGTGCATCGTAAAGCGATGCCCCGGAATTTCCGCCGCAGCCTTCCCCAGCAATTCCCTCACCGCCTCGCGCGAAGCCAGCTTTTCCTTTCCTCCTCCGTTCCGGTACAGTCGCTGCCCGAGCTCCGGCAGAGAGAGCACTTCCAGACGTTCTGCCAATCTCGGCTCACTCGCCAACAACCGCTTCAACCGCACCCTCAGCGTATTCGCCAAGGTCCCTGAGAACGTCGTCAGCAGCACCCGGCTGTCAGTATGCTGCTTTGCCAGATACACCGCCCGGTGCAGTGCCACGATAGTCTTGCCCGTTCCCGCCGATCCCGCAATCCGCGCCGGTCCATTGTAACTGCGCTGCACAAATTGCCGCTGGTCCGGGTGCAGAAAGATGGTCCACTTGTCCCACGGGTATTCCAGCGCCTGCTGGAGTTCCTCCACGTTGGCCATGATGCGAAACCGCCGTTGTGCATCCGGATGCTCGAAAGGGTTTCCATCCACCACCGCCGGTGGCGGCTTCGGCTTGCCTCCCGTTGCCAGTTCCAGCAGAGCCTCTGCCGGCAAATGATCCGTCAGAGCCAGTAGCGAATCCTCATTCGCTTCCTTCACGTCCTTTAACCACTCCGACGGCACGCCAAAGCCCATCAATTCCCCGTCCGTAATGCCCGCGAACAAGAGCGGTTTCGGCGGCACCGGCAGTTCAGCCTGCACGTACACCGGCACCAGGATCTTTTGCACCGTCTCCCGGACTTCCACCAACTGCGCCGCCCCCGTCTTTGGATGGGTCTCCAGTTTCCGCCGCTCCGCCCACGCATAGGCTTTGTCGTGATGGTCCACGTAGCACAGCAGCAGACTGTTGCCAGTCTTGTGGACAATCAGCCGGATGTCCGCATTCACCCGCACCGACCAGAAATTCTTGTCTTTGGACTTTTCCAACTTGTGGAATTGCATCCCCGGACTCGCCGGGTTCACCTGAAGATCAAAGGCCGTTGTCTTAACCGCCTTTTGCTCGTCGCCGGTGAGGCGGGCAAGGCTGTCAGTGAACGTGTCTGCGATGCGAAAATCCACGTCTTAATGTGAGTCGGCGTCAGACATCTCTTGAAGTATACAAATTCATCCAAGGATACTTGGGGCAACTTGTTAGAAACTCAGCCTCGAAATCCGGACTTGTCATCTTTTTCCAGTTTTCGGGGAATTTTGAAAGGGTTGTTTCATCGAACACATTCCCTGTATCAACGCGCCACGCGGTTTCCTGCTCCAGCTTCAATTCCAAAACTGGAAGGACATGGGAGGAAAGGAGCGTCAACGGCTTGGCCAAGGTTTTCGCGAAGTCTGGAAGAAGCTCTTCGGGCATCGTTTGAGCAACGGAGATTTTCTGATCTTTTGTTCCCTGAGGGGTGGGGAAAACCATTCTGAAGATTTTGCGGACCGCCGGTGCCTTGGAGTCGCCGTCCCACAGTCCCGCCGAACATTCTTCGGTTGCAATCACACAACGCTTGCGAACGCCAGGGAAGGCGTCGAAAAACTTGTCCAGATCGAGAACATTTACGTGGAGAATACAAGTCTCTCCAAACGTTTCCATTCTCACGTTTTGGGCTTCCGCGGAAAGATACGCAAAAGCCCATCTTCTATTCTTTGATACCGTGAAACTACAGGAAAGCAGAACAGGATTGGCGCATCCCTTAACGGGCCACTCAAGGCGCCAACGCGGATATTTTGTAGGAAGCGGCGTGAAAAGTATTTCCTTCAATTCCGCTTGGAACTTCGTTAATATCTGGGTTCCATTCTGTTTGATGATCTCCACTTGAGCGGGAGTCACGGGCCGGAAATGAGCCAAGGCGTTCCGAATGCACGCGACCTCAAGGAGCTTCGTTTTTATCACCGCCGTTGTCGTGGGGAGGTAGGGTTTAAAAAGCTTCCAGTAACTTTCTGACAGAATGATGCTTACCAACTCTCCAGCCGTTAGATACATGAGCGGGCATGCGAGTGGTTTGCACATGTATTCAAAATCATTATCGTGTCCTGAGCGCTTTCGCGCGATCGCGCCGAGGCTCGTGGGCTTCGAGTCGTCAGTCGTTAGCGAGATATTCTCCCACTTGTCCCGAAACTCGGTCTTTAATGCGACGTAAACGAGGAGGCGCAATGCGTTTTCAATGCGAAAGAGGCAATTCATTGCTTCGTAGTAGTGCATCGGTAGCCACTCCCCTGGGATGTCCCAGCGGTCGTGGTCCCACCTGTCACCCGGATCAAAGTGCGGCCCTAGAGATCGCGGAGTCCACCAATTCATAATGGTCTGTTGGTTTGTTTGGCGAATCTCAACGAGTCATGCCCCCCATTGACGAGCCGGGCCGGGCCCGGGCGGTTGGTCGATTACAAGTGTAGTTGGAGTCATCTTGGAATGGGGAGTTTGCGGGTTAAACTCTAAACACCTTCATCACCTCATCCCCGAGGTGATTAATGACCTTCACCGCGATCCGTCCGGACTTCGGTTTTTCAAACGGCCTTGAGGCATCGCTGTTCAGCGTCGCCCAGGCTTCCTGATTGATCTCCGCCTTCAGGGTTGTCTTCAAAGCGCTGTAGGGATCGTTCGCGCCGAGGAAGTAGGCGTGGCGGACGAAGAAGCTTTCTTCATTGTAGTCGGTGTCGAGGAACCAGCAGGCGATGCCGTCGGCATTGCAGGATTCCACTTCGCCCGTTTGAGGTTTGAAGACATCCACGCCTTTCACTTTCACGCGCACCTTCCCGTCTTTTTCGGTGAGCAGTTCGATGTCCGGCTCGCCAAAGATCACGAAGAGGTTGCCTTTCCCCGTGTTCTTCAGGTCATCCGCCATGTGGAGGTCGGCGTTCATGCGGGCCTTCAGGACCGGAATTCGGCCCAGCTTGTTGAACTCAGTCGTGTGCGCTTCGTAATTGAACGCACAGGCAATCAGCACGTCGAATTCTGCATCCCCCGGCCTCGCGGGCGGCGGCAACGAGGTCGGCCCGCTGCACCGTGCCGAATTCCGGGCCGATGAAAATGGCGGCGCGCTTCTCAGTCCCGCCTTCCTGATAACGTCCCTCCCCGCAGACCAGTTCACCGGGCCAGGCCACAAGCGAAGTGAAAACAATACGGTCCTCTTTGTGTGCCTGCTGCACGCCCGCGGTTTTGAGATTCTCCAAAACCATCTGCGGGAACGTCTGTTTTGTCCCAAGGTCAGGGTCAGGCTCCTTTAGATTGTCGATCAGCCCGTCATTCTCATCCACGCCCAGAACCCGGTGCGAACTCAGACTTTCCACCGTGAACGGTCCGGCCACGCGGACCTTTTTCTTGTCCTCGTAGGGCTTGTCGTAGAGGTATTCAAATTCAGCTTTCGCGGCGATGGACTTGTCGATCTCCTGCTGCCGTGTGATGCGGGCCTCCCAATAGGCGGCATGAGTTTTGCGAAGACTCGGCGGCCAAGCGGATGGAAATTCCCGTGGAATCTCCCAGTCGTGAACCAATGGAGTCAACCCACGTCGGCAGGCGACTTCCTCCCTGAGCTTCAAGAGTTCCGGCTCCCATTTTTCCCAGATTACATCAATTTCAGCATTGTTAGCAATGGATTTGAGGGTGATGTGCGGCACTCGCTCATAGACGAAGCCGTGGCGGATGTTGCCATGCACGGGCTGTGAACTCGGCGCGGCACGGGTGACTTCGGCTTCCTTGATCTGGCCTTCGCGGGAATCTGATAGCAAATAGAAGGGATAGCGGGCTCCCATGATGCGGGCACGAGCCAGCGCAAGCGCCACACGAGAGGTGTCGATCGTAATCCAGCGGCGGCCCCATTGCTCGGCGACGGTAGCGGTGGTGCCGGAACCGCATGTCGGGTCGAGCACGAGGTCCCCGGGGTCGGTTGCCATGAGGAGGCAGCGTTCAACGATCCGAGTGCTGGTTTGAACCACATAGACTTTATCAGTTGCGCCTGCGAGATCGGTCCAAATGTTAGACAAGACTTCGACGGAGAAGTCTTTAAAGCGCCGGGCATAGCGAATTGAGTTAGTTTGCGGAATGATACGGTCGGCGCGGATGAGACGGTCCATCCCTGCCTCGTTAGTTTTCCATCGGCTTTGCATCGTAGGACGAAATACTCGACCCACAACAGACACTGGAAACCAGCTCGCGGCACCTTCCCCCTTGTCGCGACCTGCTGAGGCAGACTGAAGAGGATCAGGAGCGACGAGCTCGTCCATGGTTGGGGGATTGCTCAATTCGCTGACCGGCACTCGTACTCCAACGGCAGTTTGCGCGAGCGTGAAGCGACCGCTTTCCTCCGGGGAGATCCCACGATCCGCGTATAACGCCCGATATTTCACCCGATCAAAGTCTTTTGCGTACCAAAGGACGAAATCTGCAATGCCGCCAAGATACTGGGAGAACGTTGATCCCGCCTTTTGGACGGTGATAAGCGAGACAAGGTTTTCATCTCCGAATATCTCGTCCATCAGCGCCCGTACTCGATGGACGTTTTCATCGCCGATCTGCACGAAGATGGAGCCGGAATCGGTGAGAAGATCTCGAGCGACGGTTAGTCGGTCGCGCAGGTAAGTGAGGTAGCTATGGATTCCATCGCGCCAAGTGTCGCGGAAGGCTTTCACCTGCTCCGGTTCCCGGGTGATGTGGCCAGAATTACCGTCTTTCACGTCGCGGCTCGTGGTGGACCACTGGAAATTACTGTTGAACTTGATGCCGTAGGGCGGGTCGAAATAAATGCTCTGCACTTTTCCGCGGAGCCCCTCCCGTTCGGCAAGGCTGGCCATGACCTGGAGCGAATCGCCGAGGATCATGCGATTGCTCCAGTTTTGGTCGTGCTGGTAAAACTCAGTCTTGTCGGCCCCGAGGGGGATGCCATTGAAGTCTGCGAAGAGGTCTGGCGTCAGCATTCCAGCTTCGTGCGCGCTCGCCTTTGATGTGCGCAGTAGATCATCGATGAGAGCCTTGGGGTGAACCTTCTCTTGGATATAGAGCGGCGGGGCGTGGACTACCAAATCGCTCCAGTCCTGTTCATCCTTTCCTCGCCAGACAAGTTGCGGGTCAAGGTCCGTGTTACGGCCATAACGGACGCTTTTCGGATTCTGCTGTTCCTTTTCCAGCACTGATTGATATTCCGCCGTGGGGATATTCTTTCGCTTGGCCTCCTCGTGGGTGAGGGACGCGACCGTTTTTGCAGAGGCTGGCTTTTTGGCGGGCATGGTCAGTTGGAAAGGAGAATCGCAGAGGCGGTGGCACCGTCGATCAATTTGGCAAACTCACTTTCCACCTTCTCCTCGAAGTTGGCCTCAATCTCGTAAATCTGAGTAAACTCGGAAAATGCCCAGCGCCCGTGGGCTCCCAGGTGGTTCACCCCTGGCACCCAGTAGGTTTCCATGGTCGCCTTCTTTTCCTTCGCATCCTCACGGCGATAGCCTTTGATCTCTACGATTAGGTGCAGCAGATCGTTTTCCCCGCGGCCGTCATCCACAAGCACGATGAAGTCCGGCAAATATTTCCGCGTCAGCGAGCCGTAGCGGTACGGAACCTCCAAGCCGAGGTTGTGGTTCTTCACATAAGCCTTCACTTTGGGATGTGCCTCCGCCACACGACAGAACTCCGCCTCCCAGTTGCTGTCGAGAATCACCCAGTTGATATGGCTGCGCGTCGCATCCGTCTCCCAGCGGCTCATCCGAGACGTGTTGAACCGAACATGGTTCGTGGAGCCGGTAGGATTATAGGGGTCAAGCAGGGCCTTGATGGGGCGTTCCCCTTCAAAGTGCCGCGTGATTCCATGTGTGATCCGGTTACACGCCATGTCCGCGAGTTCCTGATACATCAGTTGCGCCGGATAGGTATCCCCTTTGCAGACAAGACACGTTTCAACCCATTGCTTTGCGATGCGCCTTAGCGGGTGGAAGAGGTGTAGCTTCGGCTCTTCACCGGGATCGCGCCATTTGGAGTAAAGGAGCCTCTTGGTCAGATGGAAAAGCAGCGTGGAGGGCCGGACATCGCCAAGGTGCTTCAGGTTCATGTCCGCAGACTCCCCGATAATTCCGGAGTTCTTCGTGATCGAAGGTCCCACCAAATCAGGGGTCAGTTCCAGAATGGAGTCATCCGTGAACTTCGCGGCAAGCCGCTCCTCCGGAAGTTCCACCCGATAGCCGTCCACGCGCGGAAACCGGATTTCCAAATGGTCGCGCTCGGGCCTGACGGCTTTGACTTGAATCGTTTCCCGCGGCGGCTGGGGCGGTGCCACCACCGGCTTGGCGGTGAAGTCGAACGGAATGCCGAAGATGTCGGCATACTCCACGTTGAAGAGCCCTTCCTCGTTGAGATCGTAGGACTGCCGCCGGAGCGCCCGTCCAATGACCTGCTCGCACAGCAGTTGTGTCCCGAACGCCCGAACTCCCAGGACGTGAGTCACCGTATTCGCATCCCAGCCCTCCGTGAGCATAGAGACGGACACGACACATCGGATAGCTCCGCCCAGAGCGCCGCGCTTGCCCACCGTGTTCATGACCTCGCGGAGCAGTTCCTGGTCCGTGATGCCCTCTCCGGCCCTCGCATCACCCGTGCGCTCCACGATTTCGCGGCGGAAGCGTTCGATCTCATCCGCAGCCATGTTGCGGAAGTTGTCATCGAGCGCGTCGCCGGCCTCCAACTGCTCGCTGTCGATGAGAAGTGTGTTGGGGCGCGGAAGGGGATTGCCGGTCGTCTCATCGAAGTTCCGGAAGAGCGCGAGCCGCCCGTTCTCCAGGGTGGACGTGCCATCTTCGTTGCGCCGCTGAAAGCCCGAGATGTAATCGTAGATCAGCTTTGAGATGGCCGTATTCTGGCAGACGACGATGAAGCAGGGAGGAACCTTGATTCCCGCGTTGTCCCAAAGCTTGAACGTTTTCTCATAGTGGCCGTAAAGGGCCTCCAATGCCGTTTGCAGCCGCACGGGCAGCTTGAGCGGATCAAGGTCACCGCCTTTCCCGCGCCCCGCTTTCGGCATGTCTTTGCGGATGTTCTCCCAAAGGTCGCGGTACATGGGCAGTTCCTTGCCCGGGATATTCTCCGCAACCGGCACCCGCGGCAGTTTCACGATGCCGCACTCGATGGCATCCATCAGGGAAAAGTCGCTCATAGTCCACGGAAACAGCACGCCCTCCGCGTAGCCCGAACCGCGAAGGAAAAACGGCGTCGCCGAAAGATCGATGACACGGTTAACGCCCAGTTTCCGGTTCACCGATTCCAGACCGGAAATCCACAGACGTGCGGCTTCGTTGTTCTTCTCCGCCTCCTTTTTGTCGTCGCCTTTCAGGTCTTCGTCGTCAGGCTCTTTCGGCTTTTCGCGGTAACAGTGGTGCGCCTCGTCATTCAGCACCATGATGCTTTTCATCCCCATGAGGTCCGGCATCACCCGCTGAATCATCTGGCCCTCAGTTTCCAGCGTTTGCAGTTCTTCGCCCGTACGCCCCTGGAGCAATTGCCGGCCTCCCCTGGAAAGCTCCATCCGCTCCCGCAGCTTGAAGGCGGATAATTGGTGATGACGATTTTCGCTCGGCTCACGTCTTCCAACAGGTCATGCGGCACCAATTCCCGGCTGGCATAGTAACTTTCCGGATCATTCGGCTGAAGGACGCGTAGCCGGTCCTTGATAGTGAGGCCCGGAGCCACCACTAGAAATCCCCGGGTGAAGTTTTTGCTGCCAGGCTTCCGCACCGCATTGATCGTCTGCCACGCGATCAAGAGCGCCATCACGGTAGTTTTGCCTGCCCCTGTCGCCAGTTTCAGCGCAAGCCGGGTCAGTTCAGGATTGGCGTCCTTATTGGCGCTCTCCAAATGCGTGAGGAGCCGTTTTCCTGCGGCCGTCTGCGGAGCGACCTCAGTCAGCCAAATGGCAGTCTCTACAGCCTCAATCTGACAGAAAAAGGGGCGTTGGTTGCTAAAAGGGTGATTTCTCCAGTGTTGCAGCAGCCGCGATGTTTCAGGCGTGACATGCCACTGATGGGACGGCAGTTCCCGCCACTGATCCACATGCTGCCGCACTTCGTTGATGATCGACGTTTGATCATACTGCTGCTGCTTCGTGGAAAGCCCTTTCCCCTCATCGAAAACGAAATTTTGCTGCGCCCCGATCTTTCGCTTCTTCGGCTTCGGAATCGGCGTGATGAACTGCGCCTTGCGCCTCGTTTCTATGATTTGCTGCGTCGGCTGTCCGCTGTCATCCAATTCCCAGTGCCGCGTCGGACACTCATACGGTGAATTGATAATCGGATGGTCAAAGAAGGGGTTGGACATGCGGCGTGCGCTACCGCCTAGCGCAGACTGCGAAATTTGGCCAGATAAGAAATACGGAACTCCCAGCGAGAACCGAAATCAAGACCCGCGCCCCGCATTGACGTCGAGGATGCACATCGTCTAGCGTCAGGGCATGAAACTCTGGGTTTTCTCCTCCAAGAACATCAAGAATATCCAACTCGGTCACAAGGCAAGGAAATGGGCAGTCGCCCCGAACGAAAGGGCCCGGGTCGAATCTCAGAAAACGACGAAATCAGAGATGATGACCATCAATTCCCGTGGCATGCTTTACTGCAAACAGACCAAGGCCTTCCACGTTCCGTTCTATACTGAATCGATGCCCGTCCCCGGTTCGATAGAATCCGAGATTTGGCCGGAACCTTGGATACTGCCCTTCCAAATTCGCCCGCTGACCCCGTATTGGAGTAAACGTCTTCCTTTAGAAAAAGCGCGGGAACTCCTGCATGATACGTTTCAATATAGAGACCTTCTACCGGGAATGAGCTTCGCATTTACTTGCGAAGAAATCTCCGATTCAGACTGGCTAAGGATTCGGGGTTATTTTGACGTAGTCGGCGAGGAGCCGCCAATGACAGAAGAGGTGGAACCAAATCCAATAGTTCGCAGGCTGCTCAGGGACCTTGTTTGACCCTCATTCGGCCTCCGGTCCATGTCGCACCTTCGTCCGGCGGCAACCCGGAATCCGGCATAACGGCGCTTCGCTTGGCCTGGCGGCACTTATTCCGTTTCCGCATTGCCTCCGTCCTCTGCTGCGAAAGCGGTCGGGAAGGGTTTTGCTGCGCAAACCGTGGCGGGAAACGCCCGGACTGACACGATGAAGCCTGCCGCCACAATCGCCTTTGGCATCGCATCCAAGTGCAGTAAGGTGTAGTTGATACCATGAAATCTGATTTACCCGACAATCCCGCGCCATCCGATGAGATGGCCCTGCAATTGCTGACGGCCCTCGTCAAACAGCACAAGGCGACAGAAGGCGTCTCCCAGCCCCAGACGCTCGCCGCCAGCACGCTCGCCCTGGTGACCGGCGCAAAGGAATCCGGAGCGCTGGAGAAACTCACAGAGAGCACGCTGGCCCTTCAGAAAGGCTCCCTGGAAGGCGTAGAGGCTACCCTCTGGACGCAGGCCGCCACTCTCAACGGCATGTTCCACGACCTCACCCAGCAGGCCTGTACCGGATCGATGCCTCTTCCTCTCTACGAAACCCGAATGAAGCTCGCCCTCCGCGCCCAGGCCCAAAGCGCCCGCACTATGGAGATCATCGCCAATATGAAGCAAGGCCCCAAAGTCCTATTCGCCGGACAGGTGAACACCGCCCAACAGCAAGTCGTCAATAACGGCACTCCCACGCAGCCGGAACCCGCCGAACGAATAGTTCGTTCTGCCAAAAACCAGAATTCCTCGCGTCCGCGCGCGCGAGCCAAACCAAAATCCCTTACAGAACCCTCTATCTCTATAGACAATGCGCTGGACCCCCGAAGCCAAAGAAAAGCAGCGCCAGCGGATAAGGCACTGGCAGCCGTGGAATAACTCTACTGGCTCCCGCACCACCGCCGGCAAAGCCCGCAGCAGCCGCAACGCCGACAAAGGCGGCAGGCGTCAATCATTGCGGCAGCTCGCCGCCCTCCTGCGAGAATTGAACGGCCCCGTCCGGTACTGAGGGCGAGCGAGCAATCTTCCAACGCACGGCAAACCAGGGCTGCCTCTCAGAAATTTGCCAAACTGCGTCCTTCAGGACCGCACCTTAACCCTGAAATCGAACCCAGGCCCTCAGGAGGACCAAAATCACTTGTTTACATGCTCAGAACACGATGGTATATACGGAAACTATGATATTTAGGCTCCTATGCGTGCTCTTCTTCGCGCTCGTGTCTCCCCTTGGCGCGGCGGAAATCTACCCCCTGAGCGTTGGAGACGTATCTTTGGAAATTCCCGTTCCGGAGGGATATGTCGCCGCGCCCGAGTCCGACGAGCAGTATCAAAAGGCCAAACTCCAAATGGGGGCGGAAGGCAGCGAACTGCTGGCGGTTTTTGTTCCAATCGACCGGCCCAGCACTGGTGAGGACTATGAACAGGCTCTCGGTATCTCAATGCTGAGGAAATTTAAGGACCGCGATTGCACCAAGGAGGAGTTGGAACAAATGAGGCGGGAAGCGACCGAGAAAATGGATGCGGCAGTGGCTAAGAGGCAACGGGCTGGCGGATTACTGAACATTCAGCCAATTCACGATTTTAGTGACCGGCACTTTTCCTGCGCGATGCGCGGTGGTATGGGAACGAAGGACGAAGGCTGCGGGGTATTGACGATGGCTCTGATTCGCGGTCGGATGTGGCAGTTCAGTGTAATGAACGGTCAGGGTGTCACGCCGGAAGACCTCATCTGGACGAAAGACACCTCAAAAAAGTGGGTCGATTCCATCATCGCTAACAATCCATCAGACGAAGCGACCCTCGCACGGGAGAACAGCGGCGAATTACTGAGCTTCACCCACATCGGCGTCATCGGTGGTGCCATCGTAGGCGGGATCGTAGGCATTATCATAAAACTAACAAAAAAGCGCCAGCGCCGCAGGTAAAAGCGGAGGTGCGGTCAACTCCGCCGCCGGCGCACCGTGAGCTCGTCCGTGCGTGTGTCCTGAGTGATTTCTGTTGGCAGGAGATTCCAAACTTCCTCGCCGAATGTCAGCCGGTCCCATCTGTTGTGGAGGCCTTTGGGATTCCGCGGGCAAATCCATTCCCATTGCAGGCCCTCGCCGGATTCGCTGAGGATGATGGAGCCGTATTCGTCAGGGGTCATGCTATCGCCACGGCCAGCGTAAGGAAATCTCTGAACTCACAGAAGGAGGCCACTTGCCCCTGTCGCGGCTGAAAGTTATTTCCCGGACAAAGGCGGGAATCCAAAGGGGAACATAATAGATTCGCGTCCATCCGCTGTGGTGAATTTCAATAATCGTATTGTTGGGACAAAGGCGCTCGAACTCGCGCAGCTCCTCCGCTGTCGTCACCTGTTCTGCCGCTTTCAACAGCTTCCGGTCACTCACGATGGTGACCACGATCACCGCCGCCAGCGCGACCGCTACACAGGCCAGCAGGGTATTCCTGACGGGTTTCCTCATACGTCCGCACCATACACAAAAACCCACCAGGATTCGATTTAAGCAGGGGTGCCCATTTCCGATGTAGTTCCGTGGCTCTGACGCGGCGTGCGAAGGAAGCTCCCGCAACGCTGGCCTGAAGCCAAAGCACCGACGCCACGGGAGCTATCCGCCCAACTCAGGCGAACGGGGGCGGGCAATGCAGGAAGAAGACCATGAAGCCCCGCGGATACCGGGACCATTCCCCGGTCGCCGGCCCGCGGAGCCATCCACCCAAACGCGAGCGGACGGGAGGAGAGCAAAGCGGCCTAACGATGGCAAGGCGAAATGAAACTCCGCGAGGCCGGACTACCCTGATAACGTCCCCTCGGCAGGAAAGAGCAGGCATCGAGTGAACTCTGCCCCGCCTTCCCAACGTAAATATGTTAGGAAAACTCCCCGGAATTTTATATTTTTTTGGGAATCGGCCTTCGCGAATTTAAGTCCCCGGTCGCAATTCAGGCGACCCGCCATGTTTTTGAAATCGAAGCGGGAGGGAGATCAATAAAGGGGGGTGTGAGGGGAAATAGGGACCCGCATTCCGGGGCCTGGGGGTCGAAACCGGCCTTCAGTAAACAAAGGGGTGGGTCGATCAGACATGGTCGGCCACCACCCGCTAACCACGGCCACGCGGCAAAAATTTACCGACGCCCCGCTCCAGCGCACAGAACCTCGATGCACTGCGGGATCGAGCTTCTACCCCCTCCGCCTGCCCAATCGGCACCACGAAGTGCAGCCTCACCGGCCTCGCTAACCGTTAGAAGCCGCCAGGTTGTATTCGTTTTGTATTCGTTTTTATCTGCTAGAAACCGCAAAACACCGCTATCCGCCGCCAATTTCCGCTAGTCGGAAATCTCACCCAACTCGCTGATTATCAGCAGTTTCCGGAGTAGGCAGTCAGGGACTCGAACCCTGGACCAACGGCTTAAAAGGCCGCTGCTCTACCGACTGAGCTAACTGCCCGTATTCCGGTTCCGTGCGCACGCAAAGGATGCGGCGGGGGGAGGGGTTACTACCTGCGAATGCGGGGGGTGCAACTGAATTTGTCCAATCGCGAAAAATGGACACTTGCAGCCGGGGCGGCGGGAGTCGTGGTAGGGCGCGAATCCCCTCCCCTTCACTATGGACAACGTCACGCACGCGACTCTCGGCATCATCGCGGCTCTTTTGACCGCGCCGGCACCGTTGCGGAAAAAAGCGGCGCTTGCGGGCATGATCGCCGCGAGTTTGCCGGATGCGGACATCTTCATTTTCTCGACGCAGGACCCGCTGTTCGGGTTGCAAATGCACCGCCACTTCACGCATTCGCTGGTGTTCATTCCCGTGCTGGCCGTGCTGGGGGTGGTGATCGCGAACGGACTGCGGCGGCTGTTTCGCCGGGAGGCGATTTGGAAAGGCATGTGGCTGCCGGCCTTCGTCGCGGCGGCCACGCACGGCCTGTGCGACACATGGACGAGCTACGGCACGCATTTGCTTTGGCCGTTTTCTGAAAGACGGGAATCGTGGGATTTGATATCCGTCATCGATCCGTTGTTCACACTGCCGGTGCTGGTGTGTGCCATCATGGCGTGGTGGAAGGGACGGCTGAAGCCCGCGGTGCTGGGGGTCGCATGGGCGGTGTTTTATTTGGGGCTCTGTGCGGTCCAGGCTCAGCGGGCGCGCGATGCCGTTCGAGACTGGGCACGCGAGCACGGCCACGGACCCCGGCGGCTCACAGTGAAACCCTCGTTCGCCAATATCATCGTATGGCGCGGCCTTTATGTGCATGATGGAATGTGTCAGGTGGTCTGCGTGCGCGCGGGCATCACGGGCGGCACCACCATCCTGGACACGGCCAGCGCCCCACTGCTTGATCCGGATCATCCCTCCGGGCCGCTCGCGGGATTGCCGCAGGACAGCCTGCAAATGCGGGATGCCCGCCGCTTTCAACATTTCTCGGACGGCTGGATGGGCGCGCATCCGGAGAGACCAAATGTGATAGGAGATTTCCGCTACGCCACCCGCCCTGACAAGATCAGCCCGCTGTGGGGCATCGAGATCGATCCCGCAAATCCTGACAAACACGTGAAGCTGGCCTTCTTCCGGGACGTGACGGACCGCGGGTTCGGCGACTTGTGGAGGATGATCTCCGGCGGAAAGTGAAGCTGGAACGGCCTTGCACCTCACACCCGACGGCGGCATGTCGCGGGCGATGAATCAGGAACCGGTCTTGTCAGTGAAGAACCTCCGCCGCGAGTTTGAGAAGGGCGCAGTGGCGGTGCAGGATTTGTCATTCGACGTGCGGCCCGGCGAAGTGGTGGGCCTGCTCGGCGCGAATGGCGCGGGAAAAACGACAGCCATGAACATCATCCTCGGCCTCATGCAGCCCACGTCCGGCACCGTGCGCGCCTTCGGCATGGACCCGTTTCAGAATCGCATCGCCATCCTGCGCCGGTGCAATTTCGCCTCGGCCTACACCGACCTGCCGGGCAATCTCTACGTGTGGCAAAACCTCACCGTCTTCGGCCGCATCTATAAAGTGCCGCATTTGAAGGAGCGCATCGATGAACTGCTGGAACTCTTTGAGATCAGCCATTTGAAAAAGCGCGTCACCGGCCACCTCTCCGCCGGCGAATCCACGCGTCTTCAGCTCTGCAAAGCCCTGCTCAACAAGCCGGAACTCCTCATGCTCGATGAGCCCACCGCCAGCCTCGATCCTGACATCGCGGACAAAGTCAGGAAAATCCTGCGCCTCGTGCAGCAGGAAAGCGGCATCGCCATTCTCTACACCAGCCACAACATGCGCGACATCGAGGAAGTCTGTGACCGCGTCCTCTTCATGCACAAAGGCCGCGTCGTCGCCGAAGGCAGCCCAAAGGAAGTCGTTGCCCGCTTCCAGGAGGACAGCATGGAGGATGTCTTCATCCGCATCGTCCGCGGCGGTGATATCGAGGACGCGAAGCCCGAGGGGAAATAGCGCAGGCCGATGGACCGCTACGGGTTCGTAAAAAACCTTGTGCGCAAATAACGCCGGTTGAGGGCGGCATCAGCCGGGATGGAAAAAGTTAGGGTTTGAGTGGTTTGAGTGGAAGAGCGGGCGATGAGGGTGGCGTCCGCGGGAAACCAGGCGGTGAGATCGGAGGCGGATTGGATTTCGAGAGCTGCGTCGTCGTTGGTGAGTGGCCGGGTGAGGGTGAGGAGGATAGAGCCGTCGGGTTGGGGGGTGAAGGCGGGGAGACCTGTCAGGGAGGGGATGGAGGGATTGGAGCCGAGGGAGTATTCGAGGAAGGCGGGGAGGCCGTCGTGGTCGGTGTCAGCGAGGTCGTCGGGCTGATTGTTGGCCGTTTTCCATGCGGCGTAGGTGGTGGCGTCGGTGGAGCCGGGATTGGGGGTGGGGGAGGTGCGCCAGTTGAGGGGATTGGCGTGGTCCGGATTGGAGGTTGGGGAGATGAGAACGAGGCTGGCGCCGGAGCCATCGGGGGAGGAAGGCCAGGGGATGGAGTCGCTGTAGGTGACGTCGCGGAGGATGGTGGTCTGGCCGAGGCTCAGCGTGATTTGTTCGCCGCCGTTGCTGAGGTTGCCGGAGAAGGCGCCGAGGACACGCGGCGCGGCGCCGTATTTCGCGGTGAAGGCGGCAGTGTCCCCAACGAGCATGGCGCGTTCACCGGGGGCGAGAGTGACGGTGCCGGCGGGGAAGGCGAACTCGACGCCCGCGGTGAAGGTGATGCCGCTGATGTCCAGCGGCGCGCTGGCATTGATGTTCATCAACTCGATGTACTCAAGGTCGTTGCCTTCAGGCGGATTGTACATGATTTCGCTGATAACGAGGTCGGTCGTGAGATTGCCGGGAATGGCGGTGCCGGCAGTGAATTCCACCGGCGTGCTCCAATGGCTCCAGCGTCCGAGGCTGTCCTTGTGACGCACGCGGGCGCGATAGGTGTGACCGGCGCTGAGCGGTGCCGCGGGGAATGGCTGAGCGGCGGCGGTGTAGGCGAGGACTTCACCGGAGGTCCAGACGTTTTCGATTTCGTAACGCCACGGCTGACCGGCGGTAAACCCGGTCACGGAGGGATCGTAGATCTCGCCGATGCGCCACTGCATGGCGGTGAAGGTCTGCCCGTTGGGGGAACTGAATCCGCCGCTGATGAAGCTGAGCTGGTTCAGCGGATAACCGGGAGGTCCACCATAGGTGATAGTGGGCGTGGCGGGAATCTGAATCGCGGCGGCAGCGCCGAGGGTGTAGGGATTCACTTCACCGTTCGCCATCTTCGCCAGGCGTCCGCCGCCGTAGGGACCGGTGGCGATAAAATCCTTCACCCATTTGACCATGCCCTCGAAGTCTGCGCTGGCGAGGACACGGTTGTAGGGCTGCGGGAAGGGGCCGTTGCCCTGGTTTCCAATGGGATAGGGTGTTTTGTAGTAGTTTCCAGTGGGGCCTGCGCCGCGGGGCGGTGTGGGATTGACGGGATTGTAATCCCAGCGGCGGCGCTCGACTTCGACAAAGCCGTCATTGATGGCGCCCCCGTTGGGAATGATGCGCGGCGTTTCATCCGTAATGATGCTGACGAATTCATCGACCACTTTCCATGACTGGTCGCTGTTGAGGAGCAGGTCCTGGAGTTCGCGGGCACGGTTCTGGAATTCTGTAAGGATGGCCGGATGGATGAGGGCGCGGGCCATCTGCTCATACTGGTTGAGGTTGTTGGCGTTTTGCGTCGCCTGAGGGCCCCAGCGGTCGAAGTTCTCGTAGAGCAGATCGACGTCCCACGGGAAGATCTGCCAGCGGTTGTCGGTGGGGTCGCGGTAATAAACGACATTCTCCTGCTCGCGGCGGTCCGTCTGGTTGACGGCTTCGGTGACGGCGCGCCAGTTGAAGTATTCCAGAAGATTCAGGTTGGCGCGAAACCATGACTCCGGCTGGATGGCGCTCACGAGCGGGGCCACGGTGGCGGAGCCGCCGCCGAGGCGGTAGCCGGTGGTGGTGCTGGTGAAGGCATTGAGATCGCTGAGGTCGCCAGGCTGGCCTTTGCCCTGGCCGAGAACGCTGTTGCCCGCGCCGGTGACCTGGAGGCGGAAGATATTACCATCCGGCAGGCCGTGCGCGTCCTTGAAGTTGTTATCCGTGTTTTCAAAGGCGAGGTAGAGACCCCAGAGGTCGCCGTCGTATTGATTGGCGGCGTTGGTTTCCACGACACCATCGATGACGCGCCACTGCACGTAGCTGGTGTTCGGAGCAGGAGCCCCGGCGAGATTGCTGAGGCGGAATGCGACGGCTTCATCGAGGCCGGACAGACCCCGATTCCATGGCGCCCACGGGCAGGGAACGGAGGAAAGATTGAGCGTCCTAACGGTAGTGCTGGAGGTGCCGTAGTCATTAGGCATTTCAAGATAGCGGCCACGGTTGAACTGGAGTTTCCATTTGTTCTTGCCGGTATTGAAGGTGCTGTTTTGGCCCTTCACGCGGTAGTGCATGTGATCATAAACTTTCCCGCCGATGACGAGCGCGCCTTCAAAGCGGTAGGTGCCGTCATTGAACGCCGCGCCATACTGGCAGTTTTGCACATCGGTGGCGTTCGAAAGAAGATGCCACGCGCGCACCTTGCTCATGGTGGCGGTATTGAAGGTATCGACGGAAGTGACGCCGGGCCGCACCGCGCCGGACCATGCCGGCACGCCGTCGTAGCAGAAATAGGCGAAGTTAGGACAATCGTCGTCTGCGTAGGGGACACGCACGGCGCTGAGGGTGCTGTCCCACGCACGAATGCGATAACGGATGAGCCGGCGGTGCACCTGCACAGAGCCGGGAATGACGACTGAGAAAACAAAATCATTTGCCAGCACATCGCCGTCGGCTCCATCGTCATGCATGATCAGTGAAGTCCACGACGTGTTCCATGCCGGATCGGTTAGGCGGATGTAATTCCCCGGCTCCACGATCTGGTACTCCAGCCACACACCGGCAAGGCCGCGGCGGTCCGTGACTTTCGCCGTGACGGTCACCGGTTGGCCGGACAAGGGGGCCTCCGGTGTATGCACCACCTGGCGGATAGCGGGCGGCGGAAAATTGGCGACAGCAGTGGCTGATGCGCCTGGAGTCGGGGCTCCTGAGCGCCATGTGGCTCCCATCGTTCCATCTTCTCCCGGGTGCATTCGTTGAATCGAAGGACCGGGAAAATCACCCACGGTCGGCCATGGGAAGCCCGGTTCATACGGCACACGGTCCACCATGTTGCCGGAGGCATCCCGCAGTTCCACGGTGTCACCTTCGTTTTTGAGACTGCCGGTCCAGGGACCGAGAGCGCCCGGGAAATTGAGCCAGGTCTCAATATGCGCCGGGGATTCCCCCACGACCAGATAGCCGCAGGCGGGCAGCGTGGTGCCGGGCGGAAACGTGTAAGCGAGGCCGCCATCCAGCCGCCAGCCGCTGAGGTCCAGGTTTGCGTTCAGCGGATTGTAGATTTCCACGAACTCTGTGAACTTCGACTTGGAGTCCACGGGGTCGTAATGGATTTCCGTGATGACCGGATGCGGGGCGAGGATGCCGGTTCCCGGACCTGCACCGGGAGTGGGCGACGGGAAGTAGAGCGCCACGCCATTTTCGGTGTCCTGCCCGCGAATGTCCATGCTAAGGCGGAAATCCTGGTCGGCGGCGGTCACGTTCATGCCGTGCACGGCGAGGACATTGATGCCAATGTGGAAGAGGCCGGGAAAGCCGGCAAGATTCAGTTCCGCGGTCGCCGAGCCCGGGCCGGTGGCGGTGGAAGTGTGTGTTAGGCTGGCCGGAGCGTTCCGGCGTCCGACCTCCACGCCGTTGATCCAGGCGACGAATCCGTCGTCGTATGTGACGCGCAGCACGGGGCAGACCGGGAGAGTGGTGATTTCAAATTTCTTTCGTGCCATGAGGCTGGCGTTCACACCGAGCATGGCAGCGGAGGTATCCGTGGCCACGGGCGCACCGCCCTGTTCGCGAAAGATGAATGTGCCCGCGCCGTAGCGCGCCGGAGGTCCAGCGTCCGTCGTGGCGGGAAAGCTGCCCGCGGTGCCGTACCGTCCGCCGCCGACGAAGGCCACTGCGCCGCTCGCGCCGTTGGTAGTGACGGGAAACTGCACCGTGCCGTTGGTGTTGCCATTCAGTTCCGTCGCACCGTATCCGTAAGCGACGACGGTGTAGGATCCAGGCGGCAGCGTGATGGGCGCCGCCAGTGTCTTAAAACGCTGACCACCGACCAGCGTGCCGCCGCTGGCAGCGGTGAAGGTGATGGAGCTCTGCACACCCGCGGTGACCGAATCGAGGTCCACGAGGTCCGGTGCCGCGTTCCGGCGCCAGATTTGCGCGGTGATGGTCACACCTGCGGCGATGCCGTCTGAATTGTGATCAAAGCATCCGATTTGCATCACTTCGATCTGCCTTACGACATTGAAGTCGAGTCCGAGCGCGCCGTTGTAGTTCTGAATACCGGGAGTGCCCTGCGCGATGGCATAGGCGGTGTAGGCATTGCGGTCGAATCCGAGGTCGCCCATTCCGCTGGTCCAGCCGGTTTCATCGAATGGTTCGCTGCCGCCCCTCCATGCGTCGCTGACGGGTCCTGCGGGCACCAGCCATTTCACTGGCGCAGAAGCATCGGAAACAGTGCGGAAGGAGCCATCCAAATCCTGGCCGTTGCCATAGCCGTAACTGACATTTGGCGGGAGTTTAGGGAGCGTGTTGAATTCTGATTTGAAGTTGCCGGCGGCATCGCGGAGCGAGAGGTATTCGCCGTCTGTGTCGAGTTTGAAATTCGTATGCAGCGGTGAGGCGGGAGCGCGGCGGTCTTTGCCGCTGGCGAAGATGACGAGGTAGCCGCTCGGTGGAATGCTGACGGCAGGCAGGAGCCATTTGTCAGGGACCGTGCTGTCGTCCGTCAATTTCCAGCCGTTGAGATTCACCGCCTGCCCGGTGGCGTTGAACAGTTCGATCCAGTCCTGGTATTCGCCGTCCTCGTCCTTGAGGCCGGAAGTGTTGTCGGTCAGGACTTCGGTGATGGTGACATCCGCGAGATAGGGAAGCTGTGCGGGAGTGACGTCGATGAAGATCGCGCTGTTGGTCGTTCCGTCCTCATTGGTGGCGGTGAAGGGATAGGAAGTGGGGATGGCGGGAGCGGTGATGACGGTCGAAGTGGTGCCGGTGACGTTCGCGCCGTTGAACGTGAGCGACGTGGCACCCGCGACATTCCACGAAATGGTGATGCTTTGTCCTGCGGTGGCGGGATTCACCGAAGCGGCGAGGCTGTTGATGACCGGGGGATACGCGACGGTGGCGGTGAGGGAGTCTATGTTTGCCTGATCGCCGGAATTGGAAATGACGAGCGTGACGGGCTGGCCGCTGGCCGCGCCGAGTTTCGCGGCGTTGCCCATCGTCACGGTGCCGCTGACGGCGGAATAGCCGGTATTATTCGCGGCGATGGTGATCGTTCCGGTGGCGGCTGAGATGGACGCGGCCCCCACCCTGACGTCGAGCGTGAGCGTGCTGCTTTGATTCAGCGTCCGCGGACGCGCCTGCATACTGAGGGTAATCAGAGCCCCGGGCGAGGCCGTGACCGCCGCGCCGCCGGGAAAGACGAGCGCCTGGGAGATGACGCCGCCGTTGTTGAGGTAGGCGACTTCGATGCCGTTGGGGGCTCCCGCCACCGGAGTATTTGGGTTGTAAAGACCCGCAGCGGTGGCGGTCCACTGCGGAATGACATTGGCAGTGAAACTGCCCGGTGTGGCTGCAAGGGCGGCGGCGTTTTCCTCGAAGGAGGGATTCTTAATTTCGATGGGCAGCGGGGCGGCAGAAAGGCTACAGCTTAAAGAAAGAATGAAACCGGCCAAAAACAGGAGGAGACGCTTCATGATAAAATGGGTGCGACAAAAAGACCGAAGGGTTAAAAAACAGCAAAGTGTTTCAAAAACGTTTCGAGAAGGGAATTCCCGAAGTGCATGGCAGTGCAAATTTCTGCTGTGACCCCGGCCTTTTGGGGTTTAGGGCCTTTCCTGGGAAATGACAGTTGCGCCCAGGGAGGGACTTAATAGAGTCCGCGGCTCCAATTTTCCAAATCTTAATCTGCAACTCCCCACCCCTGCATGCCTGCTGTCTTTGCGACTTCCGAATTTCTCTTGAGCAATGGCGTCAATTTGGCGCTGGTGCTTGGCGCGTTGGGGCTGGTGGTGGCGGTGTGGTTGATCATGCGCATCAAGGCCGCGTCGCCGGGAAATGAGAGGATGCGGGAAGTGGCGGAGGCGGTGCAGATTGGGGCGA
>DASZQB010000124.1:0-14485 GCA_035550135.1 Verrucomicrobiales bacterium | reverse complement strand
GGGATTCCAACGAGTCAGTGAGTTCATATCAATTTAGGGTATTGAAATGGCGGTTCATGGGAATTCACCCGGCCGGCCCCGCCGTTGTGCCAGCAAGGTGAAAAGCGCCGATTCAAGCCTCAAAGAGGAGCGCTCAATTTGGCCAATAACATTTCGCGTGCCAGGCTTGCGGGACCGGTTTTTCTTCGGGAAAACGGTGTTCGAGGGAATGAATTGGAACAAATTTGCCTGGTCAAATTGACACAGGCGGGAAAATTTTTCCCTTTCCGCCTCCGGACGCCCGGTCTGCACGATCGCCAGCCGGGCATCTGTCAGGGGATTTTGCGCCGTATCATCCATGCCGGCCGTCACCGATGGCCGGTGGCGCCGGCGGGTGCCAGGTTCCTGTTTTTGAGGTGCTCGCGGGCGTCCTGCCTTTCGAGAGTCCAATGTCACCGCCACCCTGCCACATCCTTTTTCTTACCCCTGACGGCTGGGTTCGTGACCGGTATTGGATGGCTCAAAGCAACCGCCCAGGCGAAGAGCGTCGCCCGTCAAGTGCAGTCGCCGAATGGAGACTCGACGCAGACGGTATTTGGATTCATTCCTGGAAGAAGCCACACATTTCTGAAAGCCTTATCCGCGCGCTTCTTCGGGAGTTTCCATGCAGCGAATCCGGCGTGTGGGGAGGGCACCGCGGGAAGACCTCAAAAAGAAAAGCCCTGTCCGGAGGGCGTCCAGACAGGGCGGGCTGGGGACGTCGCGCCGGGGGGAAGGGCTTGTCCGCCAAGGGATGCCGTTTGCAGCGGCATGTGCGAAGCATTTGCAAATGGCGGACCACGATGTCCTCCCTTCAAAGGGCCTGTTTTTCCGCCCGGTTCGTGCGGACAGCAAGAAATTACGTTGTGGGATGCACGGGACGTCGCCAGCAGAGCGCGCAGATTCAGGCGAGCGACAGAAATCGCGAGTGCCGCAACTTCCGGCCTTCGGTCCTCTCGACAAAGGCGACCTCCACTTTCACCTTCGGCTTCACCCAGCGGCATTTCTTCATTTCCTCTTCGGTTAGGCCCTGGCCCCAGCGTGCGGCTTTCGGCTCGGGGAGGTTGTAAAAAGGACAGGATACAGTGGCCAGTCCCTTCGTCGCCTTCATGACTATCTCCTTTGTGGCGGGCACGAACCCATTTTTGAGCCGGGCGACAAAGCGAAGGGCTCCGCGTTCCTTTTCGCCGATCACCAGTTCATCAAAGCCGCGGGCACCGGGGACATAACCGCCAATGAAAAAGGTGCCCGTCTGCTCGGCTTTCCACTTCACCCATGCACCGGAACGCTCACCCTCTTCGTACGGCGAGTCTTTGCGCTTCGCGATGATTCCCTCAAATCCCATTCGCTTTGCGCCTTCCATCAAGCCTGCGGCATCCTCCGGCAGTATCGGCGAGAGCTTCAGCACCGCATCATTCTGCGGCATGATCTTTTCGAGCAACCGGCGGCGTTCGGTGAGCGGTTTCTGCCGGCAGTCGGTGCCATCGAGTTCGAGGACATCGAAGAGAAAGCAGACGATTTCCGCGCGACTCGTCTTTACTCTTTGTAGGGCATTAAACGAGGGCCTTCCTTCGACCATCGCCACGATCTCGCCATCGACCACCGCGCTTTTACATCGCAAGGAGCCAAGGGCTGTCCGCACGGCAGGATACGTTTCGCCGAAGTCTTTGTGCTGGCGGGAAAAGAGGGCCGTCTGTGTCCCGGATTTGCAACCCGCGCAGCGATATCCGTCCATCTTGATCTCGTAGAGCCACTTGGAGCCGTTCGGCAGCGTGGAGACCAGCTTGCAGGCCATGAGTTCCACGGACTCTGCGCTGAGGGCTGCCGGTGCCAAAGGTTTACGCTTTCTGCGGGCGCTCATGTTCCAAACCGTTAGGGGGTGGGTAGCGCCGTTCCTCTTCGACTGTTCCGTCAGGCCTTCGGATCACGAGGACGCCAAACTCTTTGGAAACTCTTTTCGCCGCGCCGCGAAGCGCGTCCGCTTTATTGGCGTATGTCGCCGCGGGATGGCTCCCCTCAGTGAGAATCCACCGGCTGCCCTCCGGCGTGAGACAAAAAGTTCTCATCCCGGACTCTTCGCAGGATCTGCACTGCGCGGATAAGTCCGCTCCTCTTCAATGGTGCCGTCCGCTTTGTGGATCTTGAGTGAGCCGGTCCGTTCGCCAATCAGTTGGGCGCAGCGGCGCAACGCTGCCTCCTTGGTGGCAAACGTAGCCATGGTGCGGTCTTCTCCTTCGCCGGTGAGTTTCCACCAGTCGCCGTCCGGAGTAAGGTGATAGCTATTCATAGGATTGTGTTTTGCGGCCCCTCTTTGCATGCGGCGTTCCAGCCACAAGGCATGGCACGCGGTTTGCAAAAACGGGCCCGCCATGAAAATGGAGAATGACACTTTAGGACTTCCCGAATTGTTGCCGGATGAGGTTCTCGAAATCCTGATCGCCCTCTATCCGGAAGCGGTCGCAAAGGCGCACCGCTCGTATTACCGGCATAAAGAATTCTGCTATCCGCTGGTGGGCAAACACCTGACGGACCATGAAGCGTGCGTTCGACAAATAGCGGAGCCGCTTCGCTTGTCTGCGCAGGAATGGCGCAATTTAAGCGGTGCGCCGCCGCTGGACTGCCCATGCGCCTTATGTGCAACGCTGCCACCGTGGAAAGACCGCTATAAAGATCTGACGGGGATAAGCTCGGAGGCTGCGCAGCGGAGCGGTGCGGCGAAAGCAAATTGGCATGAGGGGTTACTCGCGGAGAGCAACTCTGCCTCCACCGCGCAGGCTGAAACGTAGATTTGCCTGGGCACGGAAATCGCCCTCCGTGCTGCGTCACAGGCGGTTCGGTCCCCTGGGTCGTCTGTGGCGCTCTGTCCCCCGGCTACAGGTTCCAATTTAACGCTGTCCTGCCGCGGCCCCACAACGCGGCGGGCGCCCGCGGGTGCCGGTGGAGTGCGGTATTCCCAGCCGCATTCGCCGCGCACCCGTGCGGTGAAGGGAAAGGCTGGAACGATAGGGCGGCGCCGTCATTTTGCATGAGGGCACGGTTAGTGCAGGAGCGCGGTGAATGCTGCCTGAAGCTCGCGCCGTCCTGGAAAATCTTGTCACCAGGTGTCCCTTGGTTGTTAGCCGGGCTCATTATGCATGGGAGGCATTAACCCGTCTTCCATTCGATCAGCGGCCTGCTCAGTCGCATTTCGACACGGTCGCCGCGTTTGCGCAGGGTACCGGCCTTTCGCCCCGCGAACTCCAGATCCTTGCAGCGGTGCCTCCTGAGAATTGTCGCTGTACCTTTTGCACTGAAGCGCGTGGAGGAACGCGTTGACACGGCGCGGCCGGCTCCAATAGAACCCCTCCGTCTGCCTGTTCAGACAGCTCCGCAGCGTCGAAATTGGGGAAGAGAATGCTCGTGGCTTCGCGGAGCAGTGCGTCGCACCCGCGGGGCTTCTTCACTTCTCCTCGTTAGAACATGTCCGGCGCGGGAGGAGGGAAAGCACTGGCCCATCGCGCATATCCGGCGCTTCGCGGTAATACCATCTGATAAAAGCTCCGGCGACCTCTTCAATGGTCATTCCCGCCGGGAGGTTGCATGCCACCTTGACTGCATCTTCGATATAGTCACGCACGCGCCCCCGGCTCGCAATCATGCTGTGAACGGATTCGATAAACTCGATACCTCTTACCATTATCGCGCCGGTGGTTTTTCCCCTGTCCCAAAGCAGGTTGATACCGCTTCCCAGCCGCGATTTCCCTGCCGTGTAAATGGTTGCAGAGCCCTGGGATTGTCGCGAACCGATCGCGCCCCGGGCCCGGGCCGCTTTTGCCGGCAGTGAATTTTGCCGGGGCGGCGTCGGGCGTGTACGGGAACGATGAAGACTTTGGAAGGCGACATAGGGGTAACGGGCCGCGCTAAATGCAGGATGCCTGCCACACGATGACGGGGAAGGTTGTGGGATTCTCGTTGCCGTCCGGATGTCGGTTCCACCGCGCAGCGTTGTTTCCGCTGCGTGAACATGCCAGCGCGCCGTCTCTTGAGGGAACGTTCGATCTTGAAAACCCCCGGTCCGCCACCTAGACCACTCCAGCGGCCTCGCGATCTTTTCGGCGAATTTCTCCCGGCTGCCGCTTTATCTCTTCAGGCGCGACTTTCTCATACATCTTCTCATTCATCGCAGCCTGGGCGGATTCAGGCATCAAATGGCGGGAGAAGACCAGCAGCTTGTTGACGACCCCGGCCACAACGACTCTTTCTCCGGTCATCGTCGCCTTGTATCCCAATTCCGCGACCTCACGCGGGGACATGACCTTGCCTTTTTGAAAAGCCCAGGTGTCCACCATTCCGGCTTTCGGGAAAAAGTCGGTGTCGGTGGCACCGGGGCAAAGCGCCGTGACAGTGATTCCCGTATTCTCCAACTCAGTGGCCAGCGCTTCGCTGAGGGACAGGACGAAAGCCTTCGTCGCATGGTAAACCGCAAGGGTTGGACCCGGCTCGAAGGAAGCGATGGATGCGGTGTTTAAAATCCGGCCTGATCCCCGCGCGATCATCGATGGCAGGAATAGTTTCGTCAGGCGCACTATCGCACCTATGTTGACGCGCAGCATCGAAAGATCATGCTCAACGGGGATGTCCCAGAAATTCCCCATGAAGCCGAGGCCGGCGTTATTCACCAGAATGTGGACTGGCAATCCCTGTGCCTCCAGTTCCTCCGCGATGTCTTCCGCGGCGTTCGCCTGCTCAAGATCGCGCGCGAAAGTATGCACGGAAACTCCATACTCGCGTTTCAATTCATCGGCGATCCTGAGAAGCTCAGCCGGGTTGCGGGCGGTGAGAATGAGCGGGTGACCGTGGGCGGCAAAGGTGCGGGCAAGTTCGAGTCCGATTCCGCTCGATGCTCCGGTTATCAGCGTGTTGGTGTGATTCATGGCAAAGGGTCCGAAGTGTGGGCCGCACCTTTGCTCGAACTGTGCCGGGCAGCCTCGAACGGCGGAAAACGAATTCGTGCATAGCGCAAAACCTTGTTGCGGCGGAAACTTTTTTTGACTCGCAGCTTATTCGCTCATTCATCCAAAGGTTCAGATGAGTGATTATAACGAATACCGGGAGCCTGAACTTATATCGGCAGCGGGAAGCGGAGGAAGGCCGCACTCGCTGACCCGGCAGGAATACGAAGCGATGCTTGGTTCGCTGCAGATGAAAGCGCTGCCGCTTCTCCAGCGCATCAAAAGCCAGCTATTGGCGGAGGGATTTACGGTGGCAAAAGTGGAGTCCATCGGCGGACTGGCGGGAGTTCGTGCAATGAATGAATATCCATATTTGGAAGCGCGCCTGCGAATCCAGGTTCACGGGAATTTTGCGCCATTGGTGCATCGCTACCCGTTCTTTTGGGTTTTCACGCTATTCGGACCAAAAGGAATGCTGGAGGGAAGCGCGGGCCGGCTGCGGGAGTGCTGCGAAGGAACGTTGTCGGGGATTTGCCGCATATTCGTTGAGTGCTGCAAAAAAACGCGCACTGCCGTCTTTTCCGAAATGGAAACCTACTTCGACGATCTGATCTCGCTCGCACTTGACCGTGAAGAATTCCGCGGTCCTCCCCGGACGTCGGCGGAAGTGCTGCCGCTGACGGGAGCGCAGCCGGGACTTCTCCGGACCGTGGTGATTCCCATGTTGGCACTCGCGGCTGACAGATTATCCGGACGGTTTCCCGCGTGGCGGGTGAGGGTGGGCAAGCCAAACTGTGGCCGCCCGGGGGAGTGCAGTCTCGCGGTGAAAGCAATCACCCGGGAAACGTCGCTCCGGTTCGTTCTGGAGTGCGGCCCGGCAGGCGATCCTGCGCTCTGTCACCAGACCCTCTGCGACGGGCGTAAGTCTCCGATTGAACCTGTGGAAACCTCTACCGACGAGCTTGGCTATTCCGTGCGAGCCTCATGCATCCAGGCGGTTATCGGCGAATTCCTTTTCTCGGTGGTTTTCGTGTCGAACGATGCGGATGGGCGATCATGTTAGTGGGAGGCCCTCTCGTCGATTTATTCCGGGCAACTATCCAGGCGCCTCCACCGGATCCGGTGGGAATTCTCAGGAGAGTTTTTATACGACCTTGGACAAATCATTCATTCGGCTGGAATGAAGCCACGGTGCTGAGGACACTTAGAAACGCCTGCAGTTGGTCCCGTGCCTCTTTCCGCGTGGAAACGGTTCCACTTTCCGAAACCATTCCTGTGTGATCGGAAACGATTAATCTTGACCACTCGAACTCGCCCTCTCCACCGCAACGCCGGAATCCTGTGCGCGCCTCCAATCCGAACGCTTTACTGGTGATCGTAAGGCTGCATCCGCCTTCGCCCCATTGAGGGGCGGCCGGGTTGAATCCTTTTTTGGCGAGTTCTTTAGCGCATTCCGACAGAAGGTGCACCAGCCCGCGCACATCCGCGGGAGGCCCGCAAACTCCGCCCGCCACAACCGGATGTTCAGTGAGAGAAAGATCAGACATGACGGCTCTGTTGCAGCGCGTCTTTACTACCGCGCGGGCTCTCCGTGTCGACGTTTGCTTTTTCCGGGTTGCCGGAATAATCAGGGCGCATGGTGTGCATTCCTTCCCATGGGCATGGATTCGCGGGCTGTTCTTATGTCATGCCCAACGTTCGCGAAGCCCTTCCGTCGTTGCGTGGGCCCCATGGACGGAATCGTGCAACGCCCGTGCAAAAAAAAAAACTTCAATTGTAACAATCTGGCGCGTTCGAAGAACGTGTGTTGTCGCTTCCCCCCGCTTGTTTCCCGTACTATGCCAGATTTAGACTCTTCCGGTTTCCCTCCAATGTCCTCGGCCTCCAGCCTCCTGGCGGCGATTGTGGACTCCTCCGACGACGCCATCATCAGCAAGGACCTCAATGGGATCGTTACCAGTTGGAACAAGGCCGCCGAACGAATCTTCGGATACACTGCGGGCGAGATGATCGGAAAGCCGATCACCGTTTTGTTTCCTCCGGACCGGCAAAACGAGGAACCCGCGATTCTGGACCGGCTGAGGCGGGGTGAGCGCGTTGACCATTTTGAAACGGTGCGGGTCCGCCGGAATGGCGAAACGGTGAACGTCTCACTGACGATTTCCCCGGTGAAGGACGAACAGGGGCGAATTGTCGGCGCTTCAAAAATCGCCCGTGACATCTCGGAAAAGAAAACGTGGGAGGCGGCATTGGTGGCTTCAAGCCAGGAGGCGGAGCGCCACAGCAGAATCAAGGACGAATTCCTGGCGACACTGTCTCACGAGTTGCGGACGCCGCTTCAATCCATTCTGAGCTGGATTCAATTGCTGAAAGATGATCCCCAACCCTCAGACATTTCGGAAGGAGTAGCGGTCATCGAACGCAGCGCGCTGGCCCAAAGCAGAATCGTCGAGGACCTCCTGGACATGAACCGGATTCTGTCGGGGAAGGTCCGGTTGGAAGTACAGGCGGTCTCCCTCGCCGCCGTTATCGAGCAAGCGCTGGCCACAGTGAAGCTCGCGGCGGAGGCAAAGGGCGTGCGCCTCGAATCTGTCCTTGATCCGCTGCCTCTGTCCATCAACGGAGATCCCGCGCGGCTGCAGCAGATTTTCTGGAATCTGCTGTCAAACGCCATAAAATTTACACCCCGGGACGGAAAAGTGCAAATCACGCTGCAACGGGTCAACTCCCATGTGGAGATCATCGTTTGTGACACCGGCATCGGCATCTCGCACGAATTTTTACCGTTTGTCTTCGATAGATTTCGCCAGGCCGATGCGACTACCACGCGAAAACACGGCGGTCTGGGCCTGGGCCTTGCCATTGTCAAGCATCTCGCGGAACTTCACGGGGGGAGCGTGAAAGTGCGAAGTCAGGGGCCGGGAAAGGGTGCCGCTTTCACGGTGTTGTTGCCGATGCCCATTGTGCAAACCGGAGAGGTCGCCGAAACCCGCCGTCATCCGTCGGGCGGCGCCTCCTCTTTCGAGCCCCTTGATCGGCCAAACATCAGTGGCATTTCCATTCTCTTAGTCGATGACGAAATTGACTCCCGGACCGTTCTTGCCCACCTCCTAACCCGTGCCGGCGCAAAGGTATTCATGGCAGGATCTGCTCCCTCCGCTTTGGAAGCACTTCAGCGCGAAATGCCGGATGTTCTCATAAGTGACGTAGGTATGCCAGGAATGGACGGGGTGGAGTTGATCCGGGCAGTGCGGCGGCTTTCCGCCTCGCACGGCGGACGGATACCCGCGATTGCGCTCACCGCCTACTCGCGCAAAGAGGACCGCATTAAGGCCATCTCAGCGGGTTTCCAGGCTCACATTGCCAAACCGGCCGACATTGTCGAAATTCTGACCATGGTCTCCAGCCTTGGGCGTAAACAGCCTGCCGGGCCAGACGGAGGAGGGTAACGGTGCGTTCAATGGTCGGCACCCGATTCCTGCGCCTCGGGCGCGGGTCCGATTCTTTTCTCTGCTTCGTCGCAAAGCTGATGTAGTTCGGCATCCTGCGCCCGCACCGCTGCCCTGCGAGCCGTTCCTACCGCATGAAGGGCTGTCTCTCGGGTTCGTGCGGCAACCGGCCCGCCGACCGCGCCGTTCTGCGCAGATACTTCCAGCGCCAATCTCAAAAGTTCATAGTGCGCGTCATCGGCTTTACTCATCGAAGGGGAAGGTGAAGGTAAAGCGAACAGATACGGATCGGATTGGAGTGCAGTTTTCATCAAGCCCCACGGGGTTAGGGTTTCCCGGCTCGCCATCCCTCTGCATGCTTACTCCATAGACCGATTCCCGCCAGCATCGTGCACGCCGGCACTCATGGTGTCCTGACTATTCGGCTACGGATGTCCGGCGAGTTCGCGAACGCAATAGTGTAGGGTCGCCACGCTGTCCATGCTCAAAGCGGCGATGCCCATACACTCCTCACGCGGCTGAAGGGTTAACCGCCTCGACTTGGATTGACCCTCGCATCAAACGGTCCCCTCCTTCCCATGCCTCGCGACGCCGTTTTTGTCAACGTGTGCGGGCCCGCGGCGCTTTCCGGGTGGAAACGGTTTTAGGCTCCAGTGCAGGCGGCTTTGGCTCCGGCTGAAGAATCGGGGCGGAGCTGCTGATGATAGCGGTTTCCACCGCGGAATCGGTCACGCGCACGACGAGGGGTTCAGCGGGACGCTCCACGGGTTGGTGGTGTTTGCGGGCGCGGGCGGGTTCCCGCTCCGCGGCTTCCACACCGTCCAGATCCTGGAAGCCCCAGCAGACGTGCCGGCGAAGCACGGGCTGGAGAGTGCCGGTGAGACTGTCATTGAGCCAAACGAGTTGCACGGTGGCGGTGCGGGTGACCCCGGCGGGAAGGTCCGCGCAGTAGAGAGCGGTCAGGTCCGCACGCGTGACTTCAAAAGTCATGCTGCTGGCGGTGTTGAACGGATCGGCGACCTGCAGCTTTACCTCGTCCGGAGAAGCGGCGGTGCTGGTGAGCCTCACGCGAAGCGTATGCTGTCCCTCGGCGGGGCGGTTGATGAAATCGCGAAACCGGCCGTCCAGCGTCTGGGTCCAGACATCCCAGTCCATGAGCCATTGCCCGGTGTCCGACTTTTTCAGGCACGCGACGACGGTGGGCAACGAACGTCCGCGGGGAAGTTCGAATGCCAGCAGACCGCGGTCCTTCGTATCGAAACTCCATGAAGCGGGCTGAAAATCCCCCGCGGAAAGAGGCTCCACCTCACGACCGGCGTAGTAGGCCTGCATGAGAGGCAAAAGTTGATCGCCCCCAATGACGCATTCCGCCCGCTGCTCCGCGGTGGAGGCGGCAAGGAAGTCGGAGAGGACCTGTCTTGCGGCCGCACGATCCTGTTCCGGCGTAGGGGAGGAATCGGTGCCGGCGGAACGGAAGTGCTGGAGTACGAGCACCAGCACCACGGCAGCCACGATGGCGGCGCCGGCAACGCAGGCCACCCGCCACCGCCTCTTGCGGGGCAGTGCGACCGAACCGGTGATGTCCGGCGGATGGAGGATTTCGGCGACGTTCATGAGGATGAATTACTGCACATTATAGAGGGCGTTTACCGTGAGACCCGCAGGGCCCCATGTGGCCGTGCCGGCACTGCCGTCAGCGGCGTTGAAGACCGTGACCTTCGCACGGTTGTAGTTGTTATACTTATTGAACGCTCCCACGGCGTGGGCGTAGCCGGAGCCAGGCAGGCGCAGCAGCGCATGGACCATGGAATCGAACGCCGGGGAAGGAGCGAAGTTCGTATCCACTGCGCCGGCCGCCGTCAGCCGCGCCACACGGCTGCGGGCAATGCCGTTCACCGAAGTGAAGTCACCGGCGATCATGAGGGTGCCGTCGTCCATGAGGAGACCGGTATTGACCATGTTCGTGCCGACGCCCGTTCCCGGGTTGAAGGCGGCATCCACCGCGCCCGCAAGGGAGACCCTGGCAATGCCATTGCGCGGGGTGCTGAAGCGGCCTCCGAGATACACACCCGAGGAGGTGGCCTTGATCCACTTCACGCAGTCGGTGGCCGCGGTGGAAACCGGCGAAGTCCAGCTCGTATCGCGGGCGCCGGTGCTCGTTAGGAGGACGGCCTTGGCTCCGGCGCTGCTGCCGTTCCAGTTATTGAATTCACCGCCGGCGAGTACGCCGCCACCGTCTGCGAGTGCGATGGCGAGGACGTCATCATCCGGTCCGGTGCCGGGATCAAACGTCATGTCGGTGCTGCCGTCCGGATTCAGACGCGCGATGTTCTTCCTCGCCACGCCGTTCACCGCGGTGAAGTGACCACCGATAAGGAGTTTGCCGTCCGGCTGCTCGATGACCGTCCACACGCTTCCGGGCAGCGGCGCGGCACGGCGGAAGGTCATATTACTGAGGGAGGCGGTAACGCCCGCGGCGGTAAAGGAACCACCAAACGTCGGAATGCCCGGAGGAGGCGTGGTGGCCGTTCCCGTGTAGATGGCAACGTGGGAGATCGAACCCTGAGAAGGCCAGTAATCGTTCATATTGAGAGTGGACGTCCGGTTCCAGCCGGAGATGTCATAGATATACTGACTTGCGCCATCCCCCGGTGCGTTTCCGCCTTTGACCAGCAAATACACCGGGTTCCCGGTCATCGAAGCGCCTCCGGTATAGGTAATGGTTCCTCCCGTGGCGTCTCCCGGGCCTCCCGAGTAGGTGGTGGCGTAGGAAGTGGCATACGGTCCCGAATCGAAATTATCCGCCGCATTCTGCTTATACTGCAGCGTTAGGGTACCCGAATATCCCACCGTGTCTTCGATGTCGCTCGTGGACGGGTTCGCATTGGAGACCGCCGTCCACACTTTCGTGGAGTTCGAGGTCATCGTAAACGGCGTGGCGCTGTCGAAGGGTTCGGTGGCGGCGGAGGACCAGAAACTGATGGCAAGGCTGCGGATCGGCTGCTGTGCATAGCTGATGTTGACTTTGCCGTAGCGGTTTTCAGCTTCCGATCCCATGCCCACAGAGTGGTACACGTTGTCAGTGGTGTCGGTATCCATGCGGACGTTGTTCAAGTCCGCCGTGGTGATCGGATCTGCAGTCGTGCCGAGCAGCGGGTCCACCTGGGCGCTGAGGTTTTGATAGGTATCGGCGGCCACCGGAGTGCCCGTAGCGTCGGGCGAACTCCAGGCGCGAACATAAGCATGCTCGAAGGCGTTCTCGGTGGTGAGAATTTCCTCCAGCCTCACGTTGTCGAAGAGCATCCCGGAAGTCCTCGACGCGGTGGAGCCGTCGGTCTTCACCATGGAGAGCCACAGCGTCAGGTTATAGGCGGTGCTGCTAACTGACGGTGCCACGAAATAGCCGGTGTAGTTCTTCCACATGAGGCTGGCCCAGTTGCCGGCGGGCATATCAGCCGCGGGAAGACCGGTGGCGTCTTCACGCACGTTCTGCAGTTCCGCAAAGCCCGATCCGCCTGTTGGCGTCGTCCAGCCGTATTCGACCGCAGGCTTGCCCACTGTGGCGCCAACGCCGGTCGGATAGTTCGGATTGAAGGCAAGGCAACTGTAGCGCACACGGTATGTCCTGCCGGTGATCAACTTCCGGCCCGAGGAGCTGCCGCCCACACTCAAGCTCTGACCCACGCAGAAGTTCCACGACTGGTCGGACGGCTGAATGTAGAGGAAGCGATTGCCGTCGGTGGCACGGGTGGAGTCTTCGATCCAGTCGCTCTTGTCAGGACTCCAGGAATTGATGACCGAACCGCTGGTGATGTTCCGGATGGCCGGCTTCTTGTTTACATCCGTGGTGTTCGGGAACCAGGTGGGCGCGCTCCATGAGCCGGTTTCAAAGCTGCCGTTGGTCAGCAGGTTCGGTCCGAAGGTCAAACCCGCGCCCGCGATCTGCGAGAGGCCGCCGATAAGCACCTGATTGAGGAAGACCGGCTCGGAGAAGGAGAAGCCGACGGTGGCGGGAGTCAGGGTTCCGGTTTGGTCGTTGTTGAAGCGCAGGGACCACGGTCCCACGACGCGGCGGTCCGGATGCACACCACCGTCCGCTCCGCTTCCGGCAGGACCGAAGAGGTTGGGACCGTCGCGCGTTCCGTCATTGGTGCCGCCGGACTCCGTCATGTTCTGAGAGTAATAGGTGGTCATCGCCACACCCGATCCGCCCACGTTGTTAAACGTTTGGAATCCGAAGCCCGAGAAGCCGCCGGAGGTGGAGAGGCCGTGGAGCGGACTGGACGCGGAGACGAAGAGTGTGTCTGCACCGTTCAAAGGCACGTCCTGATTGAGACCCAGGGTGCTCCAGTTCACCGTGTAGGCGGGACCGGTGGCTCCCGCCGCCGCCAGCGCGATGTCCGCGTTGAACGAGGTGTCCACGGATCCGTCCCCATTGAGCCGGGCAAGGCCGATGCGCCCGAGGTTGTTCACCGTGGTGAAAGTTCCACCGATCACGACCTGGCCGGAGGAGGTGCGCGTCAGGGCTTTTACCACTCCGCCGGAGTTGACTCCCGTGCCGGTATTGAACGAAGTGTCGTGACTGCCGTCCGGACCGAGCTTGGCAATGCCGCGGAAGCCATTGTCGCTGGTGCGCGCGAAGTCTCCGGCAATGTAAACGGCAGGGACCGCGTTCCACGGAGGCGGCGGAGCGGTGTTGCCACCAGTAAGAGAGTAAATTGAAATGGAGGGGCTCGTCAGCATGAGCGGACCAAACGTGCCGGTGGTGGAAACGGAACTGATCCGCGTTTTGTTGGAGTTTTGTGCACCGTACCAGGTGTTCGACTCACGGTGCCGGAGAAGACCGCTGAGGTAACTGAAGGACGTCTTGATAACAGTGTAGCCGGTCAGGTTCCGCAGGTCGTATTTGCAATAGGTGCTGTTCGTGGTGGAGAAATACATCATCCCGCTGTCATCGATCTCCATGCCGGTCACGTCGCCGGGTCTGTTGGTGGAGCTGTCTCCGTTGATGTCTGTGACTTTTTCCTGGTTGGCGATGCCTCCTGCGGTGGAGAAGGTGATGCGGATGAGGTCGTCCTTTTCCGCGTTATTCCCGGAGCGGCGAATGTAATACAATGCGCCCTGATAAGCCACCATGCCCAGCGGACGCGAAGCGATCGTGAGACCATTCCACGAGTTGTCAATAATCTGACCGAGGTTCGTGAACGTACCGGTGGCGATATTGTATTTACCCAGCTTGGCGCTTGAGTCGGTATTCTGCACGAAATAAACGAGGCCTGCGGCCTGATCGTAGGCAATTGTGTCGAACGTGTAAGGCGCAGCACCGGGGAGGGCGGTGGTCACTGCCGTGAGAGGATCGATCCGGTAAAGCGTGGCGGTGTTGTTGGCTGCGTAGTAGAACGGAGCAGTAGGAGCCGGGGCGCTGTTCGGACCGGACATCTCGTAAAGATTCACCGGCGGATTGGTTTCTGTGCCGGTGGTGGCCGTGCCGTTCGACGTATTCACGGTGTCCGCGCGGGTAATCGAAGCGGTCTTCGCGCCGAAGAGCGTGGCCGAGTCTTCGCTGAAGAGAAGGCTCTCGTACGACGGTGAAGAGGACGTCAGCAGCGTCAGGCTTCCCCCGCCGGTGCGGAGATCGCAGCGATAAAGCCTCGTGCCCGCACAGAAATAGAGAAGGCCGGTATTGTTGATGGCCATCGATGACACATCCCAACTGGAGGCGTTGGAGGAAAGGTCGGCAATCTTCACCTGTTCGGTAATGGCGCTGCCGCTGATGGTCACGCGCACAAGGTCATCCGAGTTCCGGGCGATGTAGTAGAGCTGACCGTTGTAGAACACCATGGATCTCGGCTGGTCCGCGGGGGCATAGACAAAGCCGGCCTGCTGGAGACCGCCGAGGGTTGTATTCGTGGCGCTGTCCGCGTCATAACGGCCAAGCCTGAATCCGCTGCCCGGCGACTCAAGGTAGTAGATGTAGTCGTTGGCCACATCGTAGGCGACGCCTTCGGCGGAGAAGGCCGCCGTGGCGAATTCGATCGTCTCACCGGCGGCCGGATCGATCTGATAAATCGTCGCGGACTTGTCAGT
>DASZQB010000123.1:0-1644 GCA_035550135.1 Verrucomicrobiales bacterium | reverse complement strand
TGCGGCGGTGGTCATGTGGAGGCATAAGCACCTTTCCCAGGTTTTCCCCGCCACGCCAGGAAAACCTCGTTTCATCACTGGAAAAATCATCCGAAACCTTCCTTATCTTCGCGCCATTCGGCTTCAGCCCACGGTGTTAGGATTCCAACGGCTAAAGCCGCGCAGCGGCGAAAGAATCCCGCGGGAAGCGCCACTTCTTAACACGTCGCATCGCGCTGCCGCACGAACGTCAATGGACATCGAATGAGAGGCACAGAATTGGACTGCATTGAAGGTTCCCCCCATCAAGAATCCCCCGTGTCATCTTCGTCCTTCGCAGTTAAGCATTGCCATCGATGAGTAAACCTTACGCCCCGCCTTTCACTATAACTCCTCGCGTCCTGGACCTCGTGGCGAAGGTCAGCGAGGAGATCGGGCATCAGGGCTTGCAGCGGGACTCCGCCCTCACACCCGTCCTGCGGCGCGGGAACCGCCTGCGCAGTATCCAGGCGTCCCTTGCCATTGAGAACAACTCCCTTTCTTTGGAACAGGTCACCGCATTGATAGCGGGCAAACGGGTACTCGGCCCGCCACAGGAAATCGAGGAAGTGCGCAATGCCTTCGCTGCGTATGAGGCAGTGAAGTCTTGGAATCCCTCGTGCTCAAAAGACCTCCTGACCGCTCACCGTCTCCTCATGCACGGGCTGGCGCACGATGCCGGGCGCTACCGCGCCGGTGCGGTGGGAATCGCTCAGGGGAAAAAGATCGTCCATCTCGCGCCCCCGGCTGCGCGCGTGCCGGGATTGATCAAAGACCTCCTCGCCTGGTTGAAACGCACCACCGTGCATCCACTCGTCGCAAGCTGCGTCTTCCATTACGAACTGGAGTTCATTCATCCCTTCACCGATGGAAACGGACGCATCGGCCGACTCTGGCAAACTCTCATTCTCAGCCGCTGGAAACCCGCTCTGGCATGGCTTCCCGTCGAAAGCGTCATCAAAAAGCGCCAGAGAGAATATTACCGCGTCCTCGCCGCCGCCGATAAAGCAGGCCAATCCACCGTCTTCATCGAATTCCTCCTCTCCGCCCTCCTCCAGGCGCTCAAAGAGGTCCACCCCACCGACCAGGTCACCGACCAGGTCACCGATCAAGTCAAAGCCCTCCTCAAGCACCTCGGAAACCAAACGCTGACCGCGCTCGAGTGCATGAAAAAACTCCGCCTCTCCCACCGCCCCACCTTCCGCCAAAACTACCTCCAGCCCGCCCTGGAAGCCGGTCTGATCGAACGCACCATCCCCGGCAAACCCAACAGCCGCCTGCAAAAATACCGGCGCAGCGCGGCTGGCGCGGATAACGGATAATCGATAGTGGAGAATGGTTAGTTAGGGAGGAGTCCGGGCGCAACCAACAGCAGCACGCATTGCCGTGGCATGCGCACAGTCCTTCTGTCGTTGTCGCGTACGGCAGCATGCTGCCGGGAGTGTGCGCCATCGGTCTCCTGTGTTCCTCCAAATGAGCGCCTTGTCATTCGGCCTTCGTCGGTGCAGGTTCAGGACATAGTTTACACTTAGGTTCAGGACATGGTTTACACGTGGTGCGCCGGTGTAAGGCCGGGGGACTATGCCGTGGCAACCCAAAAATCTGATGGAAACAAGAACCGAATTT
>DASZQB010000122.1:0-47922 GCA_035550135.1 Verrucomicrobiales bacterium | reverse complement strand
AGATTACGATCAACAGCCCCCAATAGCTCGAGCCGTGTTTGGAAAAAACCGTCTCCGAGTGCAAATAGTCTAACATAATCAGCCCAAGGCCGAGCCCCATGAGGATCGCAAAGCTTACCAGGTCCGGAGTGGATCGTTTATCAGGTTTGGTATCGCTCTCATCATCCTCCTCCTCTTCCGACCTCGACCCTTTCCTCCGCGGAGCAAACCACAAGCGCAGCCGCGATCCCTTTTCCGGTGGCGGCATCACACTGAGACTGAAGGACGCCGCCGCTTCGCCGTCCTCCTGCCGGTCCAGCCACAGCCGCTGGCACGGCAGACAAATGTCGAGTTCCACCATTCGTCCGTTCAGCGGTAGATTCACCGCTGCCATTCCGGAATGGCACTCCGGGCATGGCGTCCGCCTCCGGGGGGGCACGGGCCGGGCGGTGGCCGAATCCCATATGGCATTGGCCCCGTGCTGCGGAATCATCCGGCGAAACTGGCTGAAGTTCAGCGATTGCCCGCCGCACCCCACGCACCGCCACGCGATTCCCAGCGCATGGTCACAGCCGTCCAGCGGCTTCCCGCACCGGGGACACAGCATCGTGCCGAACAAATGCCGCATGGCATCCTCCCGCTCCTGCGCCCGGGTCGTTTTGGGATCGTGCGGGGGCTCCGTCATAAGGACAGGAAATCGGACGGGGGCGGCGGTTTCAAGACGGAATCATCGACCCCTATCCGGCAACGGCGGTTCAATCTTCATAAGTCCGCGCAAAGCCCATTGGACAATAAGACTTTTCATGGCAGAAATTTGTACCCCTCTGCGTCTCCCCGATGAATTTGCCAAACAAGCTGACAATCGCACGTCTCGGCCTGACGGTGCTGTTTGTCATTGCGGCGTATTCCGGGCTTCCCTGGGGATTTACCGCGGCAACGCTGCTCTTCGGAGTGGCGGCCTTTACGGATTTTCTCGACGGACGCATCGCCCGGCAGCGGGGCATGGTCACTTCCTTCGGAAAACTCATGGACCCGCTGGCGGACAAGGTCCTCATGGCGGCGGCCTTTGTGGTGCTCATGGACCTCTACCGGGATGGCACTACGATGCCGGCATGGCTGGTCATCACCGTGCTCGCCCGGGAATTTCTCGTCACCGGGCTACGCCTCGTCGCCTCTTCCCGCGGCACCGTTTTGGCGGCGGACTGGCTGGGCAAGCAAAAGACCACATGGCAGATCGTCTTCGCCAGCTACCTGCTCGTCATGAATGCCGCCTTCAGGGAACCGGTCATGGCGTGGATCAAGCCCCTGTTCGACGCCCCCGCGGTGGGCCGGCAGGTCATGGTGCCCCTGCTGCTCACGATTACCCTCGTTATCACCGTGTGGTCGGGAGCCGCTTACGTCTGGAAAAACCGGCGACTGGTGCTGGACGAAATGTGAGCCTTCGCCCGCCGCAGAGACATTCGGGAGCATCGGGAAGTTCAAAAAAATCAATCATGAAGAACAGATTGAAGGATTGACAGGCCCCCGGGACCTCCCGCATAGTCCCGCCCCGGCCCCCAACCCCCCTCGAAATTCACATATCGGATGAACGCCATAGGATTTTTCATGCGCCGCCTTGCCTGGCAGTTTGGCATCAAGAAGGAACGGAACCGCTGGAGCGCGGTCACCCGCGAAACTCAGCTCCTCGCGGAGGCCCAGGACCTCCTCGGCAAGCTCGCGTGGCCCATGTGCAACGAAATCGACGACCTGTCGGGTGAATACTGGCAGATCCTTGATCTTGACAAGCGCCAGCAGGAAATGCGGGACCTCTCTGAAAAGCTTACCAACGACAACGAAGCCTCCCAGGAGAAGCTCTACGAAATCGAGGACCGCTATGACAATCAGGTGCAGTCCATCCTGAGCCGGAAACGCGAACTCATGGAAAAGGCCGTCGTCATCATGAACGATGTGGAGGAGATCAAGAGCCGCGACTCCGACACACGCCGCAAATTCGGCAGCCTCAAAGCCAAGCTGGAAGTCCTCAAACGTCAGGATGGCGACTATACCGCAGAGATCGAGCGCACGCGCCAGACGCTGGTCAAACTCAAAGAGGAACACGCCCGCGATCTCGCTGAAATCACCGGTCGCGAAAGCGAAGTCGAAAAACTCGAAACCGGCGTCCAGCGCATCGATGACGAAGTCGCCGCCCGCCGTGAACAGTTGAAAGCGGAAACGACGGACCTCGTCGCCGAAATTGGCCGCCGCTCCAAGCAAATTGCCGAGCTGTCCGCCAAGATCGGTTCCATCGACACGCAAAAGGGCGACCTCAGCTTCCTCATCGGTCAATACCTGAGCAACGCCATCGACGGTCGCGACCCCGGCGTGCAGCGCGCGCTCAATGCTTACCGCCCCATTGTCGCTAAGATCAAGAGCCTGCGCGCCTCCATTCAATACAATCAGCGGCTCGCCCGCCGGATTTCGCGCTAACCCTTTTTGGGCTTTTTGCCGGGTTTCTTCGCCGCCGCTTCTTTGGCCGCAGCGAGGCCCTTCTTCGCCCACATCGACATCAGCGATGGGTTCTCCAGTACGCCCTCCGGCGCCTCGTAGTAGCTCGTCTGCGTTGGCCCCTTGTCCGTTTCGAAAACGCACGGCACCAGCCCCGCATCGAGAAACTCCTGCACAGTGGACGCGCGTGTTTTCAGGTAGAACCGTCCATCGACAATCAGCGCAAAGAACAGCCCGTCTTTATAGAATCCCCATCCTCCAAACATGTAGCGCCGCGTAATTCCTCCGAGCGGCGTCAGCAGGTCCAATACATGATCGGCGAGAGCGAGGTCTTTTTTCACAGTATTCAGGGCGGTAACATTCCAACGAACAAACACAATGCCGCGTCTTTCCCCGGAGTTAAAAGAGTTCCAGCAGCGCCGGGATTTGGTCTCCATCGAGCGCGCCGGGATAGATGCTTATTCGATTCAGGCCTTCATCCTGGATTTCTCGCGCGAACTTGTGCTTCTCCAGAAGATAGACGATTTCCGGCCGGATGGCCTGCTGGTCCTGAGGTGTGCCGACATTTCAGGCTGCAAATCCGGCGCCACCAATCAGTTTCAGAAAACACTGCTGCAGGAGGAGGGGGTTCTCGAGAAAGTGGATTTTCGCTTCCGCGCACCTCTTCAATCGTTCGACTCTTTTCTGAATTGGCTGCCGCCGGACGAGATCGTTATCCTTGAAGACGAACTTTGCGATAAAACAGATTTTTTGATAGGCCCCGTATTGTCAGTGGATGAAAGCGTCGTAAGTATTCGGTATATTACGGGCGCGGGAAATTGGGAAAATGAACCGCAGGAAATGTCGATCGACCGAATCACGTCCTGTCAAATCAGATCCAGCTACATCTCATTCTACGCCCGTTACGTTCAACGGCAGGAGCGCAAAGAGTCCTGACTATTCCGGCTTTTTCGGAAATCGCCGTCTGTCGTCCTCAATTTCCTTGCGCAGTTTCTCCACTGTTTTCTGCCGCAGCGCGGGATCGGAGATGGAGGCGGCCCAGGTCAACTGCGCTTCGGAATCGACAGCGGCAAGGGCGCGGGTGAATGTGAGGATTGCCTGATCACGGTCTGTCCCCTGGGGCATGGCATTGATGAAATTGCCGGCGCTGTCGATGTTCACCTCCGACCATCCGTTGATGAGACTGCCTATCACATGGCCTCGCAAGCCGGGATCGGTGGCTCCCTCCAAGGCCCACGCGTAACTTTCATCCGAGGGCGCACCGCCGGCATTTTGCACAGCGGTCGCGCGCATCCTGCTCAGCATCTCCTGCTGCGGTGCGGACAGCGTTGTGGCGGGATCGCCGAGGCCGTCGATTAGCTGTTTCAATTCCGAAAACGGAACTCTGCGCGCCCATGAGGAGGCCGCGAGCGTGAGGAGTTTTTCGGCAGCCTTTGGATCGCCGACATCCGTCCAGACGCGTTTGGTAAAAGCTTCGCGCTTCTCCGGTGTGTTCAAATCCCTAAGGGCATCCGCGGCAAAACGGAATCGTGAGTTTGCGTCCGTCGTCTCCAGCGTCTTAAAATCGAATGCCGCCGGATCAGCTGCCATGCGCCCGCTGAGGAGTTGTATCGCCAGTGCCTCTTCATTGGACTGAAAGCGCAATAATTGGGCCGTGCGTGGAGACATCTTTTTGAAGCCGTCCTGTTCCTTCATTTCATTGAACCATCGCTGCGCTGCCTCAGGGTTGCGGGCGCTCCATCTGTTCAGCCATTTGGGCAAAATTTCAGCATACTCCTCGCGTTCTGTGCGGGCGGCGGCGTAGCGAACACCAGCCGCTGGATCTGAACGGGCAAGGATGTTAACCACGGCGAAAGCGAGAGCTCCCGTTTTCGATGCGGGGAAAGTTTTCTCTTCAAGCAGACGCAGAGCCTCTTTCAAAACTTCTGCAGAGTGGGCCGCAAGCCGCTCCTCCAGGAGTTGCTTTTTCAGTTCATTCCCCGCTTTTGTGAATCCGCTGCGTTCAGACAGCAGGTCTGCATACTCCGTTAGGATCGAGCGGGCGATCGCAGTCGAGTCAGGAGGCGGTGGCGGTTTTACAGGGGCTGCCTCCACCGGCTGAACGACCGGATAAGGGGCCGGGGCCTGAACTGAAGCGGGTGGAATGCGCATCGGACGCCGCAGGGCGGTCTCCCGGTCCCGCAGGCCGGCGAGTAATGATTCCTGCCAGAGCCAAACGCCTAACAGGATAAGCAGAGAGGGAAGAAAAATGCGCCACTTCATGTTTCCGGTTCTGTCAGGATTAACGTGCGCCGCCTTTGCCGGCAGACGGGTTGGCCGCAGCAGCCTGAGCAGCTGCGGGATCTCGTGCGGTCCAAATTTTTAGCGCTTTCTCGAGGTATTCATCACGCTTCCTGCCCGGAGGAAGGGACAATGCCATAGCGTACCATTTTTCCGGACGCTGCACCAGGACGATTGGCGAACTGTTATCGAGGAAGCGCGCCACCAAGTCCCTGCTGCCGTTTTCCCGGTGCAAACGTTCGACCATTCCGAACACCAGGTCTATTTCGCTGCTTTCGGGCGGCGCAAACGAAAGTGCGCTTCCGATGCTTTTGGCGAGTACTTCACCTTGAAGGCCGGGGACATCCTTTGCGCCGGTTTGTTCTGTGATCCACGCGAGCCGTTCCTGGAGGCTCTTTTCCTCCACCGCGCCCTGACTTGCGACGCGAACCAGCAGTGAAGTTTGTTCCGTCTCCTTCAGGTTGGCGCGGCGAATCATTGAGGCGGCGGCATCCCGGTCGTTTTGCGCCAGCCGAAGAACGGAATCACTGATCACCTGCGCCCGCTTCGAACTGGAGAGCCGCGCCGCCATGGCAGCGATTTCCTCGTCATCGACTTTTGTGTTCGCGGAGTTCATTCCCAGTTCTCTCAGGACATCAGCGGCCTCCGAGAGAGATAGTGTTTCGATAAGGGCTTTCCCCGCGGCCCGGTCCGATTCGTAAAGGCTTACGGCCAGTCCTTTCGTCGCTTCGCGCTCGATGCTTCTGATGGTGTATGCGCCCTTGTCCTTGAGAGCTCCGGCGGAGCTTTGTTCCCGGTACCATGCGAGGGCCGCAGCGGAATCCGCTTTTGTCCAGACGCTCAGGCTTTCGCGCAGTTGGTCAGGAAGGTGGAACTTTGCGCTTTGCTTCGCGGCCTCTTCCGGATCTTTGGACACCAGGGCTGTTACAAGAAAGTCGATTGCCGATTGTGCGGTGTCCCTCGGAAATCCGAGTGCAGAAACTGACTCCAGCAGGCTCGGCAGTTTTGGCGCTTCCAGCGGTTCCAGGAGGGAGCGAATGCGTCCGCGGGCGGCAAGGTCCCCTTCCTTTGCCGCAAGAAAATCCGCAGCAAGGCCCGCGAGGTCGATTTCCTTCGGCGGCTCATTCACCGGCTCGGCAGCAGGAACCGGGACCTGTGGAATTTTCCGGGCAACGATAGCCGCCGGCGCGGGTGACGGGAGAAGCGGGCGCGGCGTTTTTTCCAAAGCGCTGATGCGGTTTCTGGCCGCTGAGATTTCCTGATATTGCCAGGCAAGGGGAACGCAGCACACAGCAATGAGAGCGGCGGTGGTGAGTGTTTTCGTGATGTTCATAGCCGTTAGCGAGAGACCTGCGACCTGCGCGGCGGAGAGCGACGGCGCCATGCCCAGCGCTTTCTGCGCGATGGCAGCCGCGGCGGCGGAGGCGGTCTGGGCATGAGCCCATTCAGTGGACAAGGTGGACGTGAGTGCAGTGACAGACAGCGCGATTCCGCGCCGCTGAAAAAAACGGCTCATCTTCTCCAGTGCCGTGCCAACGCGCTTGCGCGAGGCATCCTCGCTCCGGCCTTCACGCGTTCCGATTTCCCGGAAAGTCATGCCGTTGTAGAAGTGCAGGATTACGGCGTCCCGCTCCCGTTCGGACAGGCGGGCCAGGGCGTCATCCAGGAGAGGCAACGCACCAACCTCGGATTGGGAAGGTGTATCTGAATGCATAGCGGCGGAATGGTCGGCGGCTTTCTGCATCGCCCGGTCACGGGTAAGGTCTCTCCGCACCGCCTGGGCTGCTGCAAGCCGGGCAGCGAGGACGAACCAGCCGCCAAGCGAGGCGCGGCGGGACAATGTGCGTCCCTTGCGAGCAGCTTGCGCGAAGACCTGCATCGCAATGTCCTCCGCCAGATCCGGCCGGCCCGTTTTGCGCACTGCCACGCCCTGCACCAGCGTCAAGTAGCGCTCCACCAGCCGCCGGAACGACGCCTCGCAGGCTTCTTCAGCGTATTTGGAGAGGAGTTCACCGTCAATCATGGCCCGGGTCTTTACCTTCCTCCTGCACGGGACGCGGAAAACCGGAGAAAAATGCTGCATCGCCGCCAAATTCAGGAATGGACAGACAGGCGGAAAAGGCCACATCCTCACACGTATTCCGAAAACAATGTCCTCCCGTTTTCTCAGTCTCGTCTTTTTCACCGGCCTTTCCGTTCTCCATGCGCAGGAAACTTATCCTCCGCTCAAGTCACCGGGTGATGTGACAACACGCGGAGCCGCGCTGCAGCGCACCATGTCATTGCTCAGCACCTCCGCGGTGGAGAAGAAGAATACGGTTCGCATTCTCTTTTATGGGCAGTCCATCACCGAGCAGTCATGGTGGAAACTGGTTTACCGGGATCTTGAGAAGCGGTTTCCACTGGCCGTTCTGGAGGTGGAGAACCGGGCCATTGGCGGACACGCCGCACAGATGCTGGTCAAAACGGCGGAGGCCGATTTGTATCCTTTCTATCCCGATCTCACGATCTTCCATGTCTATGGCGATCACAATCGCTACGCGGACATTATCCGGCGCATTCGCGAACGAACGACTTCCGAGGTGCTCATGCAAACGGATCACCTTGGCGCAAAGGATTCTCTCCAGGAGGAAACGGACGCGGCCAAACTCACACCGTCGCAATGGAATGCGTGGATGAATTATTCCTTCCTTCCCGCCACGGCGAAAAAGTACGGCTGCGAACTCCTGCCGCAGCGCGACATTTGGAAACAGTACCTCAAAGAAAACAATCTCGAGCCGCGCAAACTCCTCAATGATGACGTGCATCTCAATGAGCACGGCTGTTATGTGATGGCGGAGATCGTGAAAACGGCCCTCGTGGTGAGGGACAGTCCTTCCGATGCTCCGTGGCGAAGCATGGTGCGCGAAGTGCCGTTGACCGATGCTTCATGGAAGGACGGAAAGCTCGCGATCGAGTTCGAAGGGAATCGTGTGGACGGCGTTTTTGGCGGCACATCACGGAATACCGGCAGTGGTGCGGCGGCTATCAAAATAGACGGGAAGCCGGCCCAGGAGGTGCGGCAACTCTACACTTTTACGCGCACCAGCGGCTACAATGGCACTGCGTGGCCCTGCCTGCTGCGTGTGCAGCGCGGTCCAACGCAATTGCAGGAGGAGGAATGGACCGTAACGCTGGCCAACGCCTCTGATGACTACAAATCCTTCCTGTTTTCCCTGACTGGATCGAAGACCGGGCCGGATGGAGTCGGCAGTGCAGGGAAGAAGTTTGTCAGCAAATCAGGGCGTATCGTGATTGAGCCGGACGACTGGAATCTCCAGACGTGCCGGAAGGTGTTCAATAACAAGCTTGAAGCGGGAGCGCGCATCACATGGAAGAGCGTTCCGCTCTGGAACGCTCTGCCGCTTACCCGGGGGCCTCTGCTCAGGCGCGGGACGTTTGTGCAGGGGCTTAGCAACGGCAAACACACGCTGGAACTCAGCGGTGAAGGAGTGCGCAGCAGCGGCCTCTCCGGGTTGCTGGTCTTTCGCCCGCCGTTTCCGCAGACCGAAGACCCCGCTGCGGACGTTTCCAAACCCTGACTGCGGCGGGAACCGCAACTTGGAGCTTGAACGCAGAGCGGCTCACGCCTAATCGAACATGTCATGCAAATCCCGCTGGAGGACAATTTTGAAGACATCATCGGCAAGGCTCAAAAGGGCCTTGGGCTGAGCGATGAGGATTTGGCTTACCGCGCGGGCGTCTCCGTCGGAGTGCTGCGGGAAATGAAGGCCGGGCGTGTGCTCGAAGGACCGGCGCGTCTGGTCTCACCGCTGCTGGGACTGCACGCGGATTGCCTGCTGGCCATCGGACGCCAGGCATGGCGCCCGGCACCGGTGGAAGTCAATGGGTTGCTCGCGTTCAACACGGAGTACGGCGGCATGACGGTGAATAGTTTCATCGTTTTCGATCCTGTTACGAAGGCCGCGGCATTGTTTGATACCGGAGCCGACGCATCGGGAGGACTGGCGGCCATCATGGATCTCGGCCTCCGGCTGGAGCGGATCTACATCACGCACACTCACTCGGACCATATCGCGGCGCTGGGGAAATGGCGGGAAGCGTTTCCGCACATCGCAGTCAAAGTGGGGCGGGGGGAGCTTTTTGAAGGCGCAGAGCCGGTGGACGACGGCATGACGTTTACGCTGGGGAACCTGGCAATTGAAGCGCGGGAGACTTCCGGTCATGCGCGATGCGCGATGACCTACGTGGTGGAAGGCCTGGCGCAGCCGGTGGCGATCGTGGGCGATGCGCTTTTCGCCGGCAGCATGGGCGGAGCGCCCAGCGCGTGGGGTGCGGCCCTGGCGGCTAACCGGAAACGGATCTTTTCGCTGCCGGGCTACGCGGTGATTTGTCCCGGTCACGGCCCGCTGACGACGGTGGGAGAGGAGCGTGCGCATAATCCCTTTTACCCTGAATTCAAACCCCCAGCAAACCCAGCCATGCAGGAGAAGATCGCATTTGTAGGAGTCGGACGCATGGGCGCCAACATGGCCCGCCGCGTCAAGGAAGTCGGTTACCAAGTGACCGCTGTTTATGATATCGACATGTCCGCCGCCGCGGATCTGGCGGCTGAAATCGGAGCGACGGCGTATGATAAGTTGTCAGCAGTGACGGCTGCGGCGGATGTTATCTTCACGGTGGTGACCAATGACGATGCGATGCGGGCGATCTTTTTCGGTCAGGAGGACAATCTGCTCGTCGGTGCTGCGGGGAAGACCTTCATCAACTGCGCGACGCTCTCGCCAGGGATGCATGTGGAGATCGAGAAGGCCTCGGAAGCAGCGGGCGCGGCGAGCATCGAAGGATGTATGGCCAGCTCCATTCCGCAGGCGCGTCAGGGAACGCTGCAATTGATGATCGGCGGGAAGAAAGAGGTTTTTGACAAAGTGGAGCCGCTGCTGAAAAAGATGAGCGCGGTCCTCACTTATGTTGGCACTGCCGGGAAGGCGGCGGAGGTGAAGGCGCTGGTCAACATGGTGATGAACATCAATACCGCCGCGCTCGCCGAGGGACTTGGTCTCGGTGCCGCGCTGGGGCTCGATCTTGCGATGCTCAGCCAAATCTTTAGCGTGACCGGTGCCAACAGCCGGGTGCTGCAGACGGATGGCGAAGACATGCTCAACCGCGAGCACTCGTGCTTCTTCAGCGCCGAGCATGCGGCGAAGGACAGTAATATCGCTCTGGCTCTGGCGCGCGAGAAGGGACTCAATCTGCCTTTGGCGGCGGCCACGGCGGCGCAGTATGAGCGGATGGTGGTCGAGGGACTCGGTGCTTTGGATAAGTCAGGAATTGCAGAACTAACATTTCCGGGGCGGCACGCTTATCCGCAGAAATAAGTCTCACTGCGGGGCGAGGACCTCCTGCAGGACCTCGTCAAAATCCTCGAGGGTGAAGGGTTTCGGCAGAAAGCCTGCAAAGCCGATTTCCTGAAACTTTGCCAGATCGCCTTCGGCATACTGGCCGCTGGTCGCGATCACCAGCACCTCCGGATCGATGCGGCGAAGGGCGTCGAAGACTTCGATGCCGTTGAGGCTGCCGCGCAGATTGAGATCGAGAAGAACGGTGTCATAGCGCCGGCGGGCGCGGAGGCGGTCGCGATAGGATTGAATGCCCTCTTCGCTGGTGGCGGTGGTGACAACATCGAAGCCGTACACCTTGCCAATCTGCTCGAGTGCGCGGCGCACGCCGTCTTCATCATCCACGACGAGCATGGAGGGAGTCGATTCCTCGATTTGGGGAGGAGGGGGCGGAACGAATGGAGCGGGTTCAGGCGGCGGGTCGGGGAGTGGTGGAGTGACTGCAGCGGGGACCGGAGCGGTGGCGACCCTAACAACGAGAGGCGGAAGGACGGGTCCCTGAACGAACGTGACACTAACCGGCGCAGTGGCGGGCACCGGCGCAGCAGCAGAGGCGGGCGGAACCGGAGCAGTGGCAGGTGCGGGAGGAATCGTCTGCGCCGGCTCCGGCGCGGGAGTGGATGCCGGTTTCTCTGCGGCCGGGAGGAAGATGAGGAAGGCGGTGCCGACATTCTGACGGCTCTTCACATACATGTCGCCGCCGTGGTCGCGCACGATTTGATAACAAATCGGCAGACCGCAGCCGTTGCCGTTATCCTTCGTTGTGAAACAACTGTGGAAAAGATGAGGCATGTGCTCCTCCGGGATGCCGGGACCCCAGTCACGCACGGAGATATGAATGTAGTCTCCCGGCTTGAGCGAGTGACCTTCGGACGCGCTGACGGTGGTGTTAGTGGCTTTGACCAGAAGCTTGCCGCCGTGGGGCATGGCCTGGCAGGCGTTGCGCACGAGATTGAAGATCACGCGCTCGATTTGATTTAGGTCCACATACGCTTCATGCAGATCATCCGCGACTTCCAGAGACCAGTTCACGTTCTGCGCACAGGTGGCGAGGCGCATGGCGCGACCCAGCAGGCCGTCGAGGCGCAAACGTTCCCTGACAGGATGCCGCGGACGGAAGCAGTCGAGGAAATCCTTGGCGAGGTCAGCGGCGCGGCGGGCGGATTCATACGCGACCTGAAGCTTTCCGTGAAGATCCCCGCCGTCCGGCACCTGACGGATGGCGATCTGCACGGGCAGGAGAATGGCGGTTAGGGAATTGTTGAATTCGTGAGCCACGTAGCGGGCCGTGTCGCGAATGGTTTCCACGACATCGTGCTGGTATTCGTCCGGAGTAGGAGGCGGCGTTTCCCGCGGGGCGGCGGCTGCAGACGGCTCCGGTGTGGTCGCCGATTTGGCCGGAGTCTGATCCGGCGAGGCGGTGAGGATGTAATTGAGGACCTTGCCGCTTCCGTCTTTTACGGGGACGGCACTCCAGCGACGACGGGAGGGCTTGTCTTTGATGTGATTCAACGGTGCGGTCGTTTCCAGGAAACCGGAGGGGGCTCCGGCGAGGCCGTAAAGCAGGTCCAGGAGGGAGTTGCCTTCGCAAAGCGCCTGGAGCGGCACATCGCACAGTCCGGCGACGGGAACGCCGGTGGCTTTTGCCATCGCCTCGTTGGCGTAGAGGACCTTTGGTCCAGGTGCGGTGAGGGGTTCGTTTTCCACGACGACCACCGCGTCGCTCACCTGATCCAGCGCCAGGCGCAGGTGGTGGTTCACGGCCATGATTCGCTCCAGTGACGGCATGGATTGACTGGAAATGGTCAAGCGACAGGGAAAGGCGGATGATTAAATGGCGGGGAAGACCACGGGTTCAATGTTTAAGCTGACTTAAATAATGAGGCGAGAACATTCTACTAAAAAATACCGCCTCTTTTGATTTCCTAGCTAATAAGCAACATAAATCCTATGGGACTTATTAGACCCATGGCTCCTATTTCCGCCAGCGTTCTGATGCTCTTGGATCAGGCGGTGCGGCCCAAGCCAAGGACCTCGCGGGATTCCGCGTATCCGGGTGCGGGGCGTCCGAATTCGCTGGCAGTAACGCGAGCGAGGCCGGCGAGGTGACGCCAGCGCAGGGCGGGCCGGGTGGCGGCGAATTCCTCACTGACGGTGCGGAAATATTTCTCGGCGTGCAGGGCGCCGTCTTCGCTGATGGCATAGCGCAGCAGCGCGTCGAAAACGGGTTTTTCGGGAAGGCCTTTGGTGCCGTAGTGATGCACGATGCCGCAGGCACGGGCCTGGAGGTTTCCGCGGATGGCTTCGTCCAGTTGTTTCAGGAGTTCGGCGGGATCGTCTGATTTAACTTCACTGATATGGCGCTTCATGGGCAGCGCTTCCCAACTCAGGAAGTCGCCGCCGCGGTTGGAGCGGTCCTCAGAGGCTTGCCACGCGCCCATGATGAGGCAGGCGCAGGTGCTGCGCGGGTCACTGACGCGCGCAAGATTCCGCCATGCATTCGCGGAGTCGCTGGCGTGGACTCCGATGGAGTCGCCATGCACGCTGCCGATGGGTTTTCCGTTGGTTTCCTGGCTCGGAAGACGGCCATGATCGCGCAGGAGCAGTTGATTGGCTGCAAGAGAGATCGCTTCGCCGACGCCGGCAGGATCGAAGCCGTCCGCCAGGGCTTTGGCCGCGGCGGTGGAGGCTTCCATGGGGGACGTGGCGAAGATGACGCGGGCGAGTTCCTCCACCTGCGCGTCAGTCATGGGCTTCGTGCCCTGCTCTTTCCGCGGCAGGTGATGGTCCGACAGCAATTTCGCGAGCGCCTGAGCGGACTTTTCCCATTCCGGCGAACGCCATGATTCGGCTTTGAGGCAGTAACGCAGGCTCTGACGCAGCAGGGTGTGCGCGTGGTCGCGGCCCACGACGGGCAGGAGGTCCCATGCACGATAGGGCAATACCGTTCGGTGGACTTCCTGGTCCTCCTCCACGGAGGGCAGCAGGGCGGTGAGCATGGCATCGGGCGATCCTGACAAACTGGCGAAGAGGGCTTCGGCGCCGGCGGTGTTTTTGGCTTTCACCAGTTTCTTCAATTCCTCCGCGGCGTCCGCACCGGCAGGCAGGGGAGCGGGGGTCACGGGATGGAGCACTTCTTTGGCGCGTCCGCCGAATTCCTGAATGCGATTCGTATTGCGATAGAGCACTTTGAACACCGGCAGCGCCGCCAGTTCCGCCGGCATGGTGCGTGACATGTGCAGCGCGGGGGCGAGCGCCATGATGGTGTGGAATCCGATGTAGTCTTCGCCTCCGAACGTGCGCGCATTGGCGAGGGCGCCGGCGGCGACGAGACGGTCGAGGGGAATGCCTTCTTTGATCTTCGCGACCAGGGCCGATTGGAGTTTGGCGATCGGGGTTTCCTGCATGAAGCAGACGAGTGGTTCGAGCGCGCCAAAATTCAGCGCGCCGGATGCCGCGGCGGCCTCCTCAGCGGCGGAGGCGGTTCCCAATCCCAATTCTGCAAGCAGCGCCGGTCCGAGCGCTGTGGCCAACACCCCTTTCCCCACGTTGTTAAGAAAATCGCGGCGGTTTTGCGGTGCGTTCATATGAATCCTCCTTGGTTTGGTTGATGTGGCATTTTGCAGGGGATGTTGTGTGAGGGGAAATGGTTTTTCGGGCTTGTTTGCGGGAGAGGACCCGCGGAGCCGGAAGCGACCGGCTGCGCCGGAAGCACCAAGCACCAAAATCCAAGCACCAAAGAAACATCAAACATCAAGCACCAATGCCGGTTAGGATCCGCAGCGGTACGGCATGATGGATTTTAACGGGCGCGGGGTGGGAGGATCGTACGGGATGGTGAGCCAGGGCGGGATGGGGTGGAGGATTTTCTCGCGCCATTCGGGCATGGGGTCGGGGTTGTGGTGGCGGAGGCGGTTGAATTCCTCGGCGGACATGGGGGCCGGAGGCGACGGCGGGGATAATGGATGAGTGGATAATGGAGAATGGGCGGGGGGCGGAGGGTGGGGCGGGTTCGGAGGGGGTGGGGGTGGTGGGATCGGAGGAAATGGTTTGATTTGGTGCGATAAGGTCGGATTTAGTCGGAGATGGATCGGACAGATCGGACGAATCGGACGGGATGGACGGGATGGACGAGGGAGGAGACTTGTCGTCAGGGTCGGTGTCGCGGGGGATGCCGTAGGCGAGGCGGCGGAGGCCTTCCAGGAGGACGCGCTCGCCGGGGGATTCGGTGTCTTCGTCGGGGGCGTTGGCGCGGTCGTGGTTGGACTGCTGGATTTTCAGGCGGGCGGCGGAGTGGTCGCCACGACGGAGGGTGGCGATGACGCGCAGGAGACCGGAGAGGTGTTTGAGGTTGGCGAGGGAGGGGTCGTCAAGGTCGCCGTTCCATTTGCGGACGGCGTTGAGGATGCGGGCGGCGTGGTCAGCCATAAGGGGGAAGAGTTGTTCCAGCTCTGCGGCGTCGTGCAGGGATTCGCGGGTGTCTGCGAGGAAGTCGCGGCGGATTTGCCATTCGAGATAGCCGCCGTTGCGCCACTCGGAGAGGTTTTGCTCGGTGATGGGTTTGTTATGGAAGAGTTCGCGGAGGATTTTTTTGACGGCGGGGATGGAGTTGAGCCAATTGACGATTTGGCGTCCGGGTTGGTTGCGGTCGAGGCGGTGGTTGATGGAGGTGCGGAGGGGGTGGGGAAGGCGGGCGATTTTCCCTGGGCGATTCATAGATAGTGGATTTTGATTGTTAGGATTGAGGTTTTGGGGAGGGAGAGCGCAGCGCCGAAGCACCAAGCAGCCAAGCACCAAAGAGCCGGAGCGCAGCGGAGACAGCCGAAGGCAACCTCCAAACATTGAAGTTCCAAGGCGCGTGGGGAGAAGGCGTGATGACACCCAGTCCAATACCGGCAGCCGGCGAGGACGGGACGACATGTAAGAGGTTGGATTTAAGATGTAAGATTTGGCCGGATGTGATGATGAGGAGCGAGCGTGGTGGAGCGCTGTCGAATCTGGAAGGCCAGTCGATGGGCGCGTATGTTGGATGAACGCTGCCAAGTCCCGGTAAGCTTTTTAGGGGCCGGGTTGGTGGCGTGGCCGTTGAGGGTAAGTCTTTTTACAGAGCCCGCGGCTGCACTTAGGGAGGTGATTAACGGGGAGGAAAGTCAAATGATTCCGATGGAAAATTTTTGGGCGGCGCGAAGAGGGAAGCTGAACCGGGAAAGGGAGGGGCGGGCGGATGGGATGTGCCGGAATGGACGGAAAAATTTGTTAGGAAGATGGTATTGGAGTGGTTAGGGAGGGGATTTTTGCGGGGCATTTTTGGCGAATTTCCTGGGGTATCGTTACGTTCCGGAACGTAACGATGGGTTTTGGCGGGGCACAGGCACAGAGAGATGGATGGTAGAGTGGCGCAGGGTGATTCCCGTGCGACGGATAGAGGATTCCCGCAGGCGTCACGCATGCCTGACTCCTTCACGATAAACGTGTTCGCGTGCGAATCCCCCGCGTTCACGTCGTAGGGGATTCATTCGGGAACCCGTAGTATGGCTGGCGTCCCAATTTCCAACCTCCTCCCATCATGAATCGTCTTCCTGATTTTCACCGCCGCTGGTTTCTCAAAGCCGGCGCGCTCACCGGCCTTGGTCTGACGCTGGGCGACTATTTTCGCCTCACGGCAAAGGCGGACCAGAAGTTTTACGAAAGCAAGGAGGGCAAGGCGAAGAGTGTCATCCATGTGACCCTCGGCGGCGGCATGGCGGCGCAGGAAAGCTGGGACCCGAAGCCGGAGTCTCCGCTGGAGTATCGCGGGCCGCTGGGGGTGGCGAAGACGTGTCTGCCTGGCGTGGCGTTCAGCGAGACACTCGCGAAGATGGCGCAGGTGGCTAACAAGATTACGGTGATTCGCAGCATGTCCGGCAAGGAGGCGGATCACGGGCGGGCGTCGTATTCGATGTTCACCGGTTATCGCATGAGCCCGGCGATCAAGCATCCGAGCATGGGCAGCGTGGTGGCGCATGAATTCGGGCCGCGCAAGGGGCTGCCCGCTTATGTCGGCGTGCCGGATGTGCGTGAATATGGCGGCACCGGATACCTGAGCGCGAAGTATGCGGGTTTCGGGCTGGGCAGTGATCCGTCGAACGGGAACTTCCAGGTGCGTGACCTAACACTAAACAATAATGTGGATGAGGCGCGATTTGCCGCGCGCAAAGACATGCGCGGCGCGGTGGAGGACCACTTCCGCTCGCTGGAAACGAAGTCGGACGCGCCGGGGGCGATGGATGAATTTTACAACCAGGCTTACACGCTGATCAGTTCCCCGGAGGCGCGCGCGGCGTTTGAACTGAACAAGGAGTCCGGCGCGATGACGGAGCGTTATGGCCGCAACCAGGCGGGCATGAGACTGCTGCTGGCGCGGCGGCTGGTGGAGGCGGGAGTGCGATTTGTTAGTGTCGCCTACGACGGCTGGGATCACCATTCAGGCATCGGCGATAGCATGAAGCGCCAGTTGCCCCCGCTGGACCAGGCGCTGGCGAGCCTCATCACGGATCTCGAAGAACGCGGGCTGCTCGACAGCACGCTCATCATGGTCACGAGCGAATTTGGCCGCACGCCGAAGATCAATGCGAGCGCGGGGCGCGATCACTTTGCGCGTGTGTATTCCACCATGCTGGCGGGCGGCGGCATCACCCGCGGCAACATCTACGGTTCCTCCGACGCCACTTCCAGCGAGCCGGAGGAAAATCCGGTGACCGTCGAGGACCTGATGACGACGGTCTATCACCAGCTTGGCATCAATGCCGACAAGGAACTCATGGCTCCCGGCGGACGTCCGATTGAGATCGTAGCCGACGGCAACGTGGTGAAGGATATCATCGCATGAAACCGGGCCTTGCCGTTTTCGTTTGCCTTGCCGTCCCTGCCGCTGCCGCGGAGTACGCGGGCGCACCGCGCGTGGGCAATTTCACGCCGCGAGGCTGGCATCGTGGCAGCACGGTGGAAGTGGAGTTCAACGGCCTCGCGCTGAAGGACCCGCGCGGAATTCTATTTACCGACACGGATAAGATCAGGGTGTTGAAAACGGCCGAGGCCGCACCTCCGCCGCGGGATAACAATAACAACAATAACAACCGTCCGCGACGGGGCGGAGGTCGTGAGGGAAACACGCGCATTGTCGCCACCCTGGAGATCGCTCCGGATTGCCCGCAGGGCCAGCATTCTCTGCGCCTGCAAACGGCGGCGGGATTGACGGATCTGGTGCTTTTCAACGTGGGCGGACTGCCGACAGTTCAGGAAGTGGAAGACCCGCGGCAGCAGAAGACGGATGAAAACGGGACGGCGGACACTGCGCAGAAAATCGAATTTGGTTCGACGGTGAACGGCACGCTCGTCACTCTGCCTGAGGGCATGGAGCAGGACTGGTTCCGCGTTGAGGCAAAGAAAGGGCAACTCATCAGCGCCGAGGCCGAATGTTCACGGCTTTGCGCCAGCGGACGTGAGGATGGTTTTGAAGCGCTGCTGACCGTGCGCGATGCCGCGGGGAAGATTCTTGCCTCGGCGGACAGTCAACCGCTGCTGTTGATCGATCCGTTTTTGGCAATCGCCGCGCCGGAGGACGGTGCGTATTATATTAGTGTGTCGGCTGCATTGCCGCCGGAGAACAACCGGCGGATTCCCTACCGGTTGCATGCCGGAGAGTTCCGGCGTCCGTCGGCTGTGTATCCGGCGGGAGGGAATCCCAGCGAAAAACTGGCGGTGCGACTCATCGGCCTTCCTTCGGGTGTTTCTGACAAAGCGGAAGTGACACTGCCGGCGAAAGAGGGGGTTTTTGCGTTTAACGTTGATGACGGCACGCCGACTGCCAATCCAATGCGCGTGCTGAGCGGTGCCAATGTGCTGGAGCAGGAGCCTAACGACTCTCAGGAAACCGCCACGGCAGTGACCGCGGGCTCCACGGCTCCTTTCGCATTGAATGGCATCCTGGAAAAGCCGGGCGATACCGACTGCTTCAGCTTTGGCGCGAAGAAGGGCGAGCGTCTCAACGTGCGCCTCTACGGCCAGGCCCTCGGCTCGCCGATCGATGCCGGTTTTACCATCGCGAAAGCGGGATCGAATTCCAAAGCGAACCGCGCTGAGGACAGCAACGATGATGCGCTCGGCATCTTTGACGGTCAGACGACGCGCGAACGTCTCGATCCCGCGGAAGTCTGGTCCGCACCGGAGGACGGCGAGTATGTCCTAACGGTTTCTGACACGCGCGGAAAAGGAGGGCCGGACTTCGTTTACCGCGTGGAATTCACCGGAGTACGCGATGGTCTCCTAACCACCCTGTCGCCGGTGGACAACAATGCCAGACAGGCGCGGGATTCCGTGACTGTGGGACGCGGAAACCGCGCGGGAGTGATCATTGCCACCAAGCCGCTGCCGGGGGCAAACGTAGAGGGCGAATACGAACTCGTCGCCCGCGGCCTGCCAGCGGGGGTAAAACTGGTAGCACCGCATTTCAAAGCCAGTGATCGCAGAGTGCCGGTGCTTTTTGAGGCCGCGGCGGACGCCGCCGTAAGCGCCGCTGCCGTCGAATTGATCGCATTGCCAACGGACGCGGAAAAAGCGAAGACCGCCGGCTTTGGATACAATCAATCCATTCCTCTTGTCACGCTGGGCAATGATCCCGTGTGGCAGGTGATGGTGGACAAACTGAGTTTGGCGGTGGCGGAGGATGTGCCGTTCACCATTACCGCAAAAGCGCCAGCCAGTCCGCTTTCGAAGAACAGCGAAACGACGGTCGAGATTACCCTGACAAGAAATAACGGATACACCGGCGACGTGGTGGTGATGCTCGAACAGCCGCCGCGCGGCGTGAACGGTCAGCAGAATGTGGTGCTGACCGGCGATGAAACGAAGGTGGATTTCCGGCTGAGCGGCGAGGGCGGCGTGCAGCCAGGCAAATACAACCTCTCCTTCTCTGCGCGAAACCGCGAGGGCAACGACCGCACCGGCGCGGGGAGAATCTGGGCCGCGAGCGCCGCGGTGCCGCTGGAGGTGAGTGATCCGTGGTTCCGCGTGAAGTTCGCCCGCACCCGCATCGAGCGCGGAAAATCGGGCACCATGACCGGCACCATCGAGCGCCTGCGCGAATTCCCCGGCAGAGCCACCGCCGCTCTCATCCGCCTGCCGCGCGGACTGAGCCTAACAGAACCGGTGGCGCTGGGAGAGACCGACAAACTTTCGTTCCAATTGCAGGCCTCCGACGACGCTCTCGTCGGCAGCTACAACGGAGTGGCCTGCGAAATCGTCGTCGATAATGGCGGCTCACCTTTGAAACAAATCGCCGGCTACGGCTCCCTCCGTGTGGACCCCGCGCGCAAGGCAGAATGATTGACTCTAATGACTTTCCGCCCCCTAACACGCTTCCTTCCTCTTTGCCTGCTCGGCGCGGCGATCCCCGCCTCCGCCGCGCTGAAAGTGTACCCGGACAGCGTCACGCTGGACTCTCCGTCGTCGCGGCAGTTCATCATCGTGCAGCAAACGCTTCCCGACGGCAGCACGGTGGAACTCACCACGCAGGCCAAAGTGGAATTGCCGGAGAACGGCGCGGCAAAGTATGACGCTGCCACTTCCACGCTGATTCCTGTTTCTGATGGAGAAACGACCGCCGTCATCCACGCGGGGTGTGAGATGGTGCAGGTGCCGGTAAAGGTGAAGAATACCGGAGCGACACGTGCGCTTTCGTTTCGCCTCGACGTGGAGCCCATTTTCATGCGGGCGGGTTGCAACACCGGCTCGTGTCACGGTTCTGCGCGCGGTCAGGATGGTTTCCGGCTTTCTCTTTTTGGTTATGATCCCGCGGGCGATTACTTCCGCCTCACGCGGGAATACGTGGGTAGGCGCATCGACCTCCAGTTTCCGGAACAGTCGCTCATGCTGGAAAAAGCCACGGGCGTCGTGACGCACACCGGCGGCGAACTTCTCAAGCCTGACAGCGCTCATTATAAAGTGCTGCGCGACTGGATCGTCGCGGGTGCGAAGGATGACCCTGAAGGCACTCCCGTGGCAAAGGGCATTCGCGTCCTGCCTGAGAAGATCGTGATGCGCGCCGATGCCAAGACACCTCCTGCGCATCACACGGTTGTGCTCGCCGATTACAGCGACGGCTCCGTTCGCGATATCACGGACCTCGCTCTTTATCTAACCAACAACGAAGGCACGCTCGGCATCGACAAGACCGGCAAGGTCACCGCGCGTTCCTCCGGCGGCGCATGGGTCTTTGCGCGGTTCGACAAATTCACCGCCGGCAGCGAGGTCATCGTTCTGCCTAACAGTCAGGAATTTGCGTGGCAGGAAAAAGTGAAGCCGGCGAACTACATCGACGAAGCGGTCTTCGCCCGTTTGAAGCAGTTGCAAATTCCGCCGTCCGCTCCGGCGGACGACGCGGCATTTCTCCGCCGGGTGAAGCTCGATCTTTCCGCGCTGCCGCCGACCGAAGAGGAACAGAAATCGTTCTCCGAAGACACCGCGTCTGACAAACGCGCCAAACTGATCGAGAAACTGGTCGCGTCGCCGGAGTTCACCGACCTGTGGACGATGAAGTGGGGAGAGATTCTGCAGGTCCGCACGAACAATCAAAACAACGCCGATAGCGGGAGGCCCCGCAAAGCGGCGTTTCGTTATTATCAATGGCTGCGCAGTCAGATCGCGGCGAACCGGCCGTTCAATGAGGTGGTCGCCGATCTCCTGCGCGGCGAGGGAAGCAACCTGACGAGTCCGCCGGCCAACTATTACACCACGGCGTTCGGCAATCCGCGCAGGCCATTCGAACGCGCGGAGGATGCCGCTCAGTTGTTCCTTGGCACGCGCATCCAGTGTGCACAGTGCCACAATCATCCGTTCGACCGCTGGACCATGGATGATTACTACGGCTTCACCGCTTTCTTCAGCGGTGTCAGTTCCAAGCGCGGCGCGATGCCGACGGAGATCTACGTTTTCAATAACAATTCGCGTACCACAGCGGAACATCCGGTGGATGGTCGTCAGGTTCCTCCAAAGTTCCTCGGCGGCGAAGAACCGGCGCTTCAGGGCAAAGACCCGCGGGAGTTTCTGGCGGCATGGATGACGTCACCGGACAATAAACGCTTTGCCCGCAATCTCGCCAACCGCGCATGGGCGCAGTTTTTCGGACGCGGCATCATCGAACCGGTGGACGACGGGCGCATTTCCAATCCGCCCAGCAACGAAGAACTGCTCGCCGCTTTGGCGGACCATCTCGTGAAGTCGAAGTTCGATATCCGTGCGCTCGTGCGGGATATTTGTAACAGCAGCACCTATCAACTCAGCAGCACCACCGTCCCCGGCAACGAAAGCGACGACCGCTTTTTCAGTCACTCCATGGTGCGCCGCCTTCAGGCGGAGGTGCTCGTGGATGTCATCGGTGCCGTGACCGGCGCGCCAGCCACCTTCAACGGCCAGCCTCAGGGCACGCGCGCCGTGCAGATCTTCGACGGTGGCGCCGAGCGCGATTATTTCCTGCGCCAGTTTGGAGCGAGCAAACGCGAGACGGTGTGCGCTTGCGAGGTCCGCATGGAGCCTACCCTAACGCAAACGCTTCACCTCATCAACGGCAGCACCACCGACCAGGCGCTCCAGCGCAGCCCGCTTCTCAATGAGTTGTCAGGCTCCGAACTCAGCGCCGAGGACGCGATCCGCAAACTCTACCGCCGCGCCCTTGGCCGTGAGGCGACCGGTTATGAACTCGCCCGCTTTTGCGAACGCGCGAAGGACCTCGACTTGAAGGACAAAACAAAGACGCGCCGTTTTTACGAGGATGTGCTTTGGGCGCTGCTGAACTCCACCGAATTTGCGTTCAATCATTGAGCCATGCGCATCCCTTTTTTTTCCGTCCTGACGCTGAGCGCGTCGATCGCATGCGCGGCGCCGACCTACAACGACGACATCCTCCCCGTTTTCAAAAACAACTGCACGGGCTGTCATAATCCTGACAAACTCAAAGCGGACCTGGACCTGACCACTTACGCCACGACGATGAAGGGCGGAAGCAGTGGTGCCGCGGTGAAGGCGGGTGCGCCGGATTCCAGTCTCGTTTACCGTGTGACCATGCATCTTGAGGAACCGGAGATGCCGCCGAAGAAACCGAAGCTGGCGGATGCACAGTTGAACCTCATCAAGGAATGGATCGCGGGGGGCGCGCTCGAAACCAAAGGCGGCGCGCCTGCAAAATCCCGCGATGCGGCTCTCGCCATGTCGCTTCCGGCGGCGGACGCGAAGTTGGATGGCCCGCCGCCGATGCCGCAGAATCTGCCTCCGGCAGCGAATGCGGAGGTCTTCTCCCGGCCCGCGCCCGTCATCGCGCTTGCTGCCAGTCCGCGTGCGCCGCTTGCCGCGGTGAGCAGCCATGCCCAGGTGCTTCTCTACAACACGGAGACAAAGGCGCTCATCGGTGCCCTGCCTTTTCCTGAACGGCAGCCTAACGTGCTTCATTTCAGCCGTGATGGTTCCGTGCTTCTCGCTGCCGGTGGCCGCGGCGCGCATTCCGGCAAAGCCGTCGTCTTTGATATCAAAACCGGTCAGCGTGTTGCTGAGGCGGGCGCCGAAACCAGCGACGCCATTCTCGCGGCCGATCTTAGCCCGGACCGTTCGCTCATCGCCACGGGTGGAGGGGATAAGATCATCCGCATCTATTCCACCAAAGACGGCAAGTTGCAGCGCACCATCAAAAAGCACACGGACTGGGTCACCGCGCTCGCTTTCAGTCCGGACGGCGAAAAGCTCGCCACTGCTGACCGCAATGGAGGCCTCCATCTTTGGGACCCGCGCACCGGCACCATTTTATATACGCTGGCCGAGCATCAGGCGCGCATCACAAGCCTCGCGTGGCGCGGCGACAGCCTCATCCTCGCCAGCGCCGGGGATGACGGAAAACTGATTCTGTGGGACACCGCCGAAGGCTGGGCCGCGAAATCCATGACGCCCGCGGATGGTTCCAAAAAGGATCGCCCTGGCCGCAAGACCATGCTCCTCAAGGTGCCCGGCGTCCTCAGCGCGGAGTTCGCCTCTGATGGCCGGCTCGCCGCCACCTGTCGCGACAATGCCGTGCGCGTTTACAACGGCAACAGCAACCCGGTGGCCGTCATTAAGGATCTTCCCGACATCCCGACCGCTGCTGTTTTTACAAAACCTTCCGGCCAGTTGCTTACCGGAGACTTCCGGGGCGTCCTTCAACTTTGGGACCTCCAGGAGAAACAAAAAAAGGCCGTGCCTGCGGGAGAACTTGGGAAATGACAGATGAAATCCCGGCTGGTAAAGAGCGCTTCCCGGCGGCGCTTTCTCCAGTAAGGACCGCAAGTGCCGCCGCGTATCTGCCGCGCCCTTCTCTTCTTCTGCGCCTTTGCCGTCCCTTCCCAAATCCACTCCATGAAATCTGAATACGCCATCCTTTTCGCCAGTGCTGCTCTCACGGCTGCTTCCTTCGCTGCGCCCAAGCCGCTCTACCAAAGCCACCGGGTCACTTCGGAAACCGTGGGGCATGCCGTCGATATTGACGTGGACGTCACCGGTTCGAAGAAACTCTATCTCGTGGTGCAGGATGGTGGCGACGGCTTCGGCTCCGACTGGGCGGAGTGGGTTTCGCCGGTAATCACCGGCGACTACGGGCAGAAAAAACTAACAGAAATCAAACCGGTTAAAGCGAACGTCGGATGGGGGAAATTGGGCATCAATAAGAATCCCGCAGGTCAGCCGATGATCGTCAATGGTCAGCCGGTGGCGGAGGGCCTGGGAGCACATGCGCCGAGCATCATCGAATTCGATCTCCCGGAGGGAACGAAACGATTCACCGCCAAAGGCGCGCTCGACAAAGGCGGCGTTGCCCAGGGCAGCGGCGCTACGGTTGTCTTCCAGGTATTCAACGAAAAGCCTGAGATCAAAGTCAGCCGCGGCGGTGGCGGCGTCGGCGGCCTCGCCCCTGCGGAGGCCCTCGCGGCGCTGGACGTCGCAGAAGGACTTCAGGTCGAAACCTTTGCCTCGGAGCCAATGATCCTGAGCCCCTCCTGCATGGACATCGACGCGAAGGGACGCGTGTGGATTGGCGAGATAGTCAATTACCGGGCACACAGCAAAAAGCGTCCCGAGGGAGATCGGATTCTGGTGCTGGAGGACAAGGACCACGACGGCAAAGCGGACGGCGAGCCAAAGGTATTTTACCAGGGCAAGGACATCGACAGCCCTCACGGTGTCGCGGTGCTGGGGAATCGCGTGATCGTCTCCGCCGCAGGCAAGGTTTATAACCTAACGGATGCCGACGGCGACTTGAAGGCGGATAAGATCGAGGTCATGTTCAGCGGCATCGACGGTGCGCAGCATGATCACAGCATTCACGCGTTCCACTTCGGTCCCGACGGAAAACTCTACTTCAACTTCGGCAACGAGGGCCACCGGCTCCGTGACAAGGACGGCAAGCCCATCGTGGACAAGGCGGGCAATGAGATCAGCAACGCCCGCAAACCCTATCAGGAAGGCATGATCTTCCGCTGCGATCCCGACGGCAGCAATGTGGAGACGCTCGCGTGGAATTTCCGCAATAACTGGGAGGTCAATATCGACAGCTACGGCGCGCTCTGGCAGAGCGACAATGACGACGACGGCAACAAGGGCGTGCGCATCAACTTCGTCATGGAGTACGGCAACTACGGCTTCAAAGACGAAATGACCGGCGCTTCATGGAGCAAGGGCGGCGCAAAGACCGACGCCGAAGTGCAGACTGCCCACTGGCATCTTAAGGACCCCGGCGTGGTGCCGAATCTTCTCCACACGGGTGCGGGCAGCCCCTGCGGCATTCTGATTTATGAAGGCGACCTCCTGCCTGAGAAATACCGCGGCCAGATGATCCACGCAGATGCAGGTCCTAACATTGTACGCGCATATCCGGTGAAGCCCTCCGGCGCGGGCTACACGGCGGAAATCGCTAACATTCTCGAGGGCAAGCGCGACCGCTGGTTCCGCCCGTCGGATGTCTGCGTCGCCCCGGACGGCTCACTCTTCATCGCCGACTGGTATGATCCGGGCGTTGGTGGTCACGCGATGGGCGATCTCGAGCGCGGGCGCATCTACCGCGTTACGCCAAAGGGCCACAAGGGCTACAACGTCCCGGCTTTGGACTTCGGTTCCACCGAGGGGGCAATCAAAGCCATGGCGAATCCCAACGAAGAAGTGCGCTATCTCGCATGGAACGTTCTTGCGAAAGCGGGCGAAAACGCTCTGCCTGCCATGCGCGAAGCGGCGATGGCCTCCGGCGATCCGCGTTACGCCGCCCGCATCGGATGGATTGCCGCCAAAATGCCCGGCAGGGCCGGCAGACTCATCGATCGCGTCCTCGCCCGCAGTGAAGACGATCTGCGCTGCATGGGCCTGCGCGTCGCCCGCGAGTCCTCGGAGGACATTGCCGCCGTGGTGGCCAAGGTCGTCGAGGACAAGTCCCCCGCCGTGCGCCGCGAAGCCGCCATTTCCCTGCGCTTCAGCAAGTCTCCCGAAATGCCGAAGCTCTGGGCCAAACTCGCGCAGCAGCACACCGCCGGTGACCGCTGGAGCATCGAAGCCCTCGGCATCGGCGCCGCTCTCCGCTGGGACGAATGCATGGGCGAGTATCTTAAGCTCGTTCCCAACGCCGCCGACAGTTCCTCCGGTCGCGATGTCATCTGGCGCAGCCGTGCAAAGAACACTCCGGAGCTATTGGCCAAAATCGTCAAGAATCCGCAAACGCCGGAAGCCGAGAAGGACCGGTACATGCGCGCCTTCGACTTCCAGCAAAAAGGCCCGGAGAAGGACAAGGCCCTCGAAAGCCTGTTGCAATAAGCGGCCGGCCCCATGACGTCGCAAATCCGCTTCTCACTTCTTTTGGATACAAAAGAGTGATTTGTCGCCGCGGAGGAAAATGCGTCCGTCGCTGACCGCAGCGCTGGCGCGGTTCTCCTCGCCAAGATCGTTGACCGCGAGCACTTCGAAAGGCTCTGCGACACGCACCACATACGTTTTTCCCGCACTGGCAAAATAGAGACGTCCATCCGCCGTGGCAACAGGACTGGCCCACGTGGAAATGCCTGCGAGCCGTTCGGAGACCACACGTTCGCCGGTCTTGAGGTTGAAGGACTTCAGGATCTCCGGATTATGCGTGCGCCAGACACGACCACCAGCGATGATCGGAGAAGACAAGCCTTCCGAGATCTGCGGGACGGTCCATTGGAGGTGCGTTTTCGTGACGTTTCCCGTTCCGGTGGGATCGACGCAGACGCCTTTTCCACCGCGTCCGCTGTCGCTGAAAACCAGACCCTCTCCAAAAGCGGGGGATGCGGCATCGCCCTGGGAGGAGCACCACCAGAGGATCGTGCCATTCGACGGATCAAGCCCCTGGATGGCGCTGGTGGCATTCACCAGCATCTGAGGCTTGCCGGCGATTTCCACCACGACCGGCGTGCTGTGTGCGAACCCGGTATCCGGACGCTTCGCCTCCCACCGGATGTCGCCCGTCGCGGCATCGTAGCCGATAATGCTGGAGGTCTTACCTGTCTGGTCGCAATTCATGATGACCGTGTCCTTGTAAACAATCGGGCTGCTGCCGAGGGCCACATCGAAGGCACGGTTGGCGATTTCCTTCCGCCATACTTGTTTGCCTTCGAAGTCCAGAGCCGCGATCACCGCGGAACCGAACACTGCATAGATGCGCTTGCCATCCGTGCAGGGGGTGGGCGCACCGTAACCGCCGCGAAGATCCGTTAGGACAAGAGGACCCGGTTCGATTTTCGTCTCCCACAGAAACTTGCCGTCCGTGACTGCATAGCATTGCATCCAGTGCGCCAGTGGGGAATTCTTGACGCCGGCAACGAACACCCGGTCCGCCCACACGATGGGCGAGGAATACTGGCTGTCGCCCTTCGGCAGCGCGACTTTCCATGCAATGTTCTCCCCGGTTTTTGCATCCCATTTCAGCGGCAGGTCCTTTTCTGAAGAGTAACCAAGTCCCGTGGGACCGCGGAATTGCGGCCAGTTTTCGGCGCGCGCCGCGCAAACGCAGACCATGAAAAAAGCCGCCATAAGGCATCTTGAAGGAGAAAACCATTGCATCCGGCGAGTGTGAAACACTCCGGATGATGCTCAAGTTAAGTTATGCGGACGGGGCACCCGCCCGTGCCGCCTGCGTTCCCGTTTGCAGGCCGCGCCGGGGCAGGGAAGGAGCCGCATTCATGTCGAAACTCTACACGCTGAAGAAACAGGCTTCCGACGCCGCGCCGTCCCGGGCGGAGGCGCCGGAGATTGACTTCAAAGCGGAACTCAATGAGCAGCAGTATGCGGCCGTAACGTCGCCGCCGGGGCAGGCGCTGGTGCTGGCGGGAGCCGGCAGCGGAAAGACGCGCACGCTGACGTATCGTGTGGCTTATCTGCTCGCCAATGCGGTCGCACCGCAAAACATTTTGCTCCTGACCTTTACCAACAAGGCGGCGCGGGAGATGCTGGAGCGCGTGGATCATCTGCTGCCGGGTCAGACAGCGGGCCTGTGGAGCGGAACGTTTCACTCCATTTGCAACCGCATCCTCCGCCAGCACGCCTCGCTGGCGGGATTGACGAAAGGTTTTACGATCCTCGACGCGGAGGATTCAAAGTCCCTCCTAACAAAAGTAATCAAGGAAAGCGGCGTGCCTAAACAGGTGGAGAATGCCATCGGCGAAAAGTTCCCGAAAGCTCCGGTGATCCACGGCCTGCTGAGCTACGCGACAAACACCAAAAAGCCGCTCGAAGACGTCGTGCGCGAACAGTTCAGCCCCGATCCGGAGTTTCTCAGCGGCGTGGAGCGCATCGCAAAGCTCTACGACAAAAAGAAGCGCGGCGCGAACTCGCTGGATTTCGACGACATGCTCACCCGCGTGCTGGAGCTTTTCGATGAGCATCCGCAGGTGCTGGCCCACTATCAATTTCAGTTTCAGTTCATCCTCGTGGATGAATACCAGGATACGAATCCGATTCAGAGCGATCTGATCAATGCACTCGCGGGGCAGCACGGGAACGTGATGGTGGTGGGCGATGACGCGCAAAGCATCTATTCGTGGCGCGGAGCGGACTTCCGTAACATCATCAGCTTTCCTGAGCGTTTTCCGCAGGCGCAGGTCTTCCGCATCGAGACAAACTACCGGAGCACACCGGAGATATTGCACCTGGCCAATGAGGCCATCAAACCTAACGAAAAGCAGTTCAAAAAAACGCTGCGGGCCGCGAGAGGCAGAGCTGCGCAGAAGCCGGTGGTGGCCGCCGTCTATTCACCTCAGGAGCAGGCCATCTTTGTCGCCCAGCGGATGCGTGAACTCAACGAAGAGCACGGCATTCCATGGAATGAGATGGCAGTGCTCTATCGCGCGCATTTCCAGAGCATGGACGTGCAACTGCAACTCACTCAGGACGGCGTGCCGTTTATGGTCACGAGCGGCCTGAAGTTTTTTGAAACGGCGCACATCAAGGACTTCAGCGCGTTCCTCAAACTCGCGGTGAATCTGCGCGACGAATCGGCGTTCGACCGCATCGTGCGCATGATGCCGGGCATCGGTGCGGGCACTGCCGCAAAGATGTGGATTACATGGCAGGCACAGGCGGCTCTGCTCGGCGACGAACTGCCGAAATCCTTCTCCGAATTCCTGTCGCATATCAAGGTGCCGGCGCGGGCGGAGAAAGACTGGCAGCAACTCGGCTGGACGATGGATGAATTCATCGACGCCGAAGGCAAACTGCGCGATCCCGTGACCGTGATGAAGAGCATCTGGGAGGGCGTGTACGAAATGTATTTGAAAGCAGAGTTCGAGAACTTCGAGAGCCGGAGTCAGGACGTGGAGCAGTTCATGCGGTTTGGGAAACGCTTCCCGACGATTTATGATATGCTGAGCGAGCTTTCGCTCCTCAGTGGTCCGGAAGCCGCGGAGGACACCGCCGCCAAAGCCGAGGAATGCGCGTGCCTCAGCAGTGTGCATCAGGCCAAGGGACTTGAGTGGCGTGTGGTGTTCATCATTTGGCTGACGGATTCCATGTTTCCGAACCTGCGCGCCATGGAAGAGGGTGGCGAAGGACTGGAGGAGGAACGCCGCCTGTTTTACGTGGCCATCACCCGCGCGCGGGATGAGCTTTACCTTCTCCACCCAAAGATGTGGCCAAAGAGTTACACCGGCGATATGTGGCAGGTGCCCTCCCGGTTCCTGTTGAATCTGCCGCGGGAATCACTGGAAGAGTGGCGGGTGGGACGGTGAGCGAGAGTGAGTTCTCCGGCACTCATCGGTTACACCGGTAATACTTCCAAACCTTCTGCCGCGGCAAGTTCCCGTTGCCGCTGATCGAAGGAAAGGAACGCCTTCGCACGAAGGTGGAGGGCAGCGGCAACGTGGAGAATGTCCATCGCTCCAAATGTCGTCCGCATAGTATGATGCTGACTGAGGCGATCCGCTAGCGGGGGCAGTTGGTGTTCCGGTGCGGTGCGGCGTGAAATAAACCCTTCAAGCACGCCGCGTTTGATACCTTCCAAAGCTGTACGTAATTCTACTGTTCGAAGGAGTTTGGAAACGGTTAAACCCCGGATCGTGTTTTCCACCTCAAACAGGCAAAGCCGTGTAACTGTGAGCACCGGCCCCTTCCGGTGTTGCCACCATTTCCATGCTGTCCGCCAGTGATCGTCGTGCGCCACGAACAGCGCGACCAGAAAACTTGCGTCGGCAAAAATCATGCCTTGCCGCGGCGAAGTTTGATGAGGAGTTCAACCGCACCTGCGCGGGCGGTTTTGCGCGGTTCGATTTCTGGTTTCGGACCAAACGCCGCCGCAAACTTTTTGAAACGTTTCTGTTTCGCGGATGCGGTATCACTCCGGGAAACCTTGGAGGATTTGCTGCGGGCGGTAGCCTTCATGACAAAGAGTAGCCTGTACCTGCTCGTATGGCAAATGCCTTTGGGGCGGAAAGGGCAGTAGATCTGTAATGCAATCACCGCCTTCTACACACCTGCGACACCGCTCCGTTGCCATCCCCCAACGACAGACGTATATAGGGTGGAATGATTCGCAAACTCCTGCTGTTGCTCAGCGGCATGTGCCTCCCGCTGCGGGCCGCAGAGGTGGCGCCGGGCTGGCTGTGCGTCGGGAATCCTGATTTTCTCAAGGTGGCGACGCCGTTGATTGAACACCGGCGGGCTCAGGGATTGCAGGTGACGGTTTCCAGTGCACCGGTCGAAAAAGCGGTGGCAGATTGTTCGCCGCCCCCGTCGTACATTCTGCTGCTGGGCGACGACATTGCAGGCAAACCGCCGGAAAAACCCGAAGCCTGGCGGCTGCCGGCGGCCCGCCGGCCCTATCACGGGTGGGAGCCGACCCATCCCGCCGAATTTGTTAGCGACATGACGCGCGGGGACTTTGACGGCGATGGTCTGCCGGAGGCTTCGGTGGGTCGTATCCCGGCGCGCTCGGTGGAGGAAGTTGCGGCGGGCGCGGCAAAGATTTTGCGCTGGGAAAAACGCCATCCCTCTTTGTCCGACCTCACACTGCCCGTGTGGGCGGGCGATCCCGGATTCGCCGAAATCTTTCGCAACATGGCCCTCGGTTTTCTTTTCGCTCAGGTCCGGCAGCGTTCACCGCTGTGGGCGGAACTCTGGGTGCAGCAGAGCGACGACCGCAGCCCGTTTTGCGGATGGCCGCCGGAGCAGCCGTCGCAGTTCAACGCCCGTCTTCAGGGTGGCGGGCTGGTGAGCGCCATGATCGGTCACGGGTATCCTCTCGCATGGTGGTGCATGGACTACTCCGGGAAGCGGCTGATGTACTGGGCGAAGGATGCGGCGCTAATGAAGAGCGGAACGGTAAGCCCTCCTCACATTATCTTCGCGTGTTCCTGTGGAGACTTCGCGCGGGAGAAGGACGACTGCCTGGCCGAAGCGCTTTTCCGCGCGCCCGCCGGACCGGTGCTTTGCGCCGCCGCCTCGCAGGATTCGCATCCCCTGACGAACTACTATCACTCCACCGCGCTGCTCGAAAAACTCGATGCCCCCGGCCCGCGTTTTGGAGACCTCTGGCGCGATTCACTTCGTAAAGCGAGCACCGCCATCGATCCCGAAAAAGAACTGCTCGTCCGCACGCTTGAGCCGCTGATGATCAAAAAAAGTCTCAATACCGCCGAACTGCGTGCCGATCACCAGGCGCTGTATAACATTATCGGCGATCCCGCGACGCGGCTGTTTGCCCCGCGAAAGCTCGAAGCAGAGATCTCTGTGAAAGACGGCGCGTGGCACTTCCGGATTCCTCATCCTCCGCAGGGTGCAAAACTCGTGGTGCAAGTCCGGCCGCCGCTGCCGGATTTCGTCCTCAGCCAGCCCGCCGCCGACCGCGCAGAGGGTCTCAAAAATCAGTCCGAAGCCAATGCCAAACTGCAGTTCAAGACGCTGGCTGAGTCAGAGCCCGGCACCCCATGGTCCGGCTCGGTGCGGGGACCCGGCACGCTGCGACTGGTGGCCTTGAGCGCCGACGGTCTGGCGGTTGCCGCGGCATCGATGCCTGCGCCCGTTCCCTGAAAAAGCCTCTCGCTTTCATTTCCAGTTGAAAGCGCGGGAGCGAGCCCGCAAGGATGGCACCCCCCTTGCCCTCTGCAACCCATGCCCCATCGCAATCTCACCGACGACGTTCGCATCGCCGACATCTGGAGCCTCGTGTCTCCGGAGGTCCTGATGCATGACATTAGCGTATCGGAGCGGGATTTTGAATTCATTGCCCACAGCCGGCGTCAGGCGGAGGATATTATTCTTAGACGCGATGACCGCCTCCTCGTAGTCGTGGGCCCCTGCTCCATTCACGACGAAGCGGCGGCGCTGGATTACGCGCGGCTCATCAAGGAAGAAGCCGCACGGTTTGAAAAAGACCTGTGCATCATCATGCGTGTGTATTTTGAAAAACCGCGCACCACTGTTGGTTGGAAGGGCTACATCAACGATCCCGGCCTGGATGAAAGCTACGACATCAACCGCGGCCTGCGTCTCGCCCGCCAGCTCCTTGCAAAACTCACCCGCATGGGAGTGGCGTGCGGCACCGAGTTTCTGGACACCATCAGCCCGCAATATGTCGCAGACCTTGTTTCGTGGGGAGCCATCGGCGCGCGCACGGTGGAGAGTCAGGTCCACCGGGAACTGGCCAGCGGCCTCAGTATGCCGGTGGGATTCAAAAACGGCACCGGCGGCGGCATCGGCATCGCCATCGACGCCATTCGGGCGGCACAGGGCTCGCATCATTTTCTGAGCGTGACGAAACAGGGCGTGGCCGCCATCGTGAAAACGACAGGCAACGCCTGCTGTCACATCATCCTCCGCGGCGGAAAGACCGGTGCCAACTACTCGGCGGAAAAAGTCGCCGAAGTCGCCCGCATGCTGGAAGCCGCGAACCTCGTGCCCACCGTGATGATCGATTGCAGCCACGGCAACTCCAACAAGGACCATCGCAACCAACCAGCCGTTGCCGCCGACATCGCCAGCCAGATTCGTTCCGGCAATAAGGCCATCACCGGCGTCATGATTGAGAGCCACCTCGTCGAAGGCCGGCAGGACGTGGTGCCTGACAAAGACCTGGCCTACGGTCAGAGCATTACTGACGCCTGCATCAACTGGGAGACCACGCGTGAAGTGTTGGCGAATCTGGCCGATTCAGTCAGGGACCGGAGAAGTTAGGGGACGACGGAGCCGGAAACTCAACGCCGGCCCGGATTCCTGGGCGCTGCCTGGGCTTCGGCCTTTACGCCCTGGGCGATGAACCTCTGAAGATACCCGCTGTTCACGGTGACGGTTCGTTTTGAGCGGCTCCACGCGGCACCGCCCGGGCCCGCGACAAATTCGACGGTCAACTGCGAGGGCCAGTCGATGCGCTGGAGCGCAGACTGGATCGTCGAGGCGAGGCTTGGCTTTCCCGCGTCCACAAACGCGCGCGTTGACTGGTCGGCACGGAAGGTGGCCTTCTGCGAGACCTTGCCCGCGGGCTTCATCAGCGGGGACAGCGTTCGTCGCCAGGCCCGGTGGATGTCCGACCCATAGTCGCACGCCTTTACGATGTCCCGCTCCGACATACCCGCGATCTTCGCAACGTCTGCGTACTTCTCCCTGTCCGCGGCGATTGCCAGAGCTGCGATCTGGTACGCGCGCCGGGCATCGTTGTCGTGCTCTCCGCGAACGCTCCACTGATCACGCGGCACCTCGCCGGCTTCGATCATGAGGGAGCTGACCCGCGCCGAAATCGCGCGGACCGCCTGCTCAGGGAAATGCTCGGCCAGCAGGTGCGTGGCAAAGGCATCGGCCATCGTCTCCTCGTTACCCAAAACCATCAGATCGAACTCGCGGATCACCGCGTGGCCGAGTTCATGGAGCACTACGTGCAACGCGACATCAGCCGCGAAGACCGAGACAGGCACGGAGGACAAATTCCCGCCCGTGGCCGCATTGCGCACGGCGTCGGGCACGGCATAGCCGGGGATCGCGGCGTGCTTGCAGTTGATGTGGCGCCAGTGCTCGACCAACTCCGCCAGCCGCTTCTGCTCGATCTTGAAATGCTCTGCGGCGGCTTTGAGCACGTCGTCGCCCGTGGCGTAGCGCTTCTTTGCACCCTCCCGGAATGCTGCAACTCCCGGCTCGGGCTTATGCTCAGCGCGCATCAGCACGTTCGATATGATATTCGCCATCGTCGTGGGGTTTCTCAAGTCCACTTTGCACTGCGGAGCTGCGGGCGCTTGAGGCTTTGGCTCAGCGACCCGCGGAGGAGGGAGAGGAGCGGCCTCCTGAGCCAGGGCCATGGCTAACAAGGCTCCGCTGCACGCAACCCCGATCGAACCAGCCAGAGGTATAAATAACAAATGTTTTTGATAAGGTCTCATGTGCATATTTTTTTGAGCTTTGTGCCTCCCGTGAGTGCCAACACGAAACTTGAATGTTGAATCTTGAAGCTTCTTTGATGTTTGGAGTTTGATGTTTGAAGTTTCCGGCTCCGCCGGCCCTTCTATTCCCTCCCCGCATCCTCCGCCGCCACCCACGCGTTAGCCTCGACCGGATCATAACGGCGCCATTTTGTTAGGATGTCTTTCCGGGTTTCGTCGCGGAGGGTTTCGTCGCGAATGGTCGCGGCCCATTGCATGGCGGCCTCCGGATTGGAGTCTGCCACCCAAAAGCCCATGCGACGCAGGGCCCGGTCCTTGTCGCTGCCGGGCGGCTGGCGATTCAGGTAAGCGCCGGCGGCGTCGGGGTCGATTCGCGCCCATGAATCCATCAGGCTGGCGAGGGGCGAGCCTCCCGGGTTCTCGCGGGGAATGCGCAGAAACCACGCGGCCACCTCCTCCGCGGACGGCCATGGGGCTGCGTTCGGCTGGCGTCCCTCAGGCTTGTAAAGAAGAGCGCCCAAGGCCTCTTGCGCGTAGTTAGGCAAATGCCGTTCCGCCCACTCCATGACACCGGCAGGGTTCTTTGGAAGAATTTTGTTCAGGATGGGATAGCTCAGGTCTTTGGCCAGAGCGGCGGCTGGACTTTCGGGATCTTGGAGGAGCGGAGTCAACAGCGCGAGGGCTTTCTCATACTGCCTGCTGTCCTGGAGCGATTCCTCCAATTCCTGCACCAGTCTATTGTATGGGGTATCGTCCTCCGAGGGGTTCCGTTCGGCATCAGGCACGGCATTGAGATCCGCGATGATCGTTTCCGGCGGACGGTGATCCCGGACCATGAGTTGTGCCGCCGCTTCGCTCCACTGTTCCTTCAAAGCCGCGTCGTCGCTGCGCAGGAGGTCTTGCGGACGGCGACCGGTGCGCGCGGTGAACCAGTCGATGGCCTCTTTTGCGTTCACCTGCTTCCACACGGCGAGGGAACCGGAGAGGGCGCGCCTCCGCAAGTTGCCCGGCGGCAGGCTCAGGGTCCACGCGACGGCGCCCGCGGCATCCAGTTCCATCCATCGGGCGGTCAAGGTCCCGATTTCTTCGCCGATAGAGCCGGAGTCCGGCAGGGAGGCGGCGCTGGCGGCCAGCGAGGCGAGCTGATCGCGGTCGAGGCTGTCCAAATACAAGATTCCCATTTCGGACAGCTGCTTTTGGAAATCCGCAAATTTCACCCCGCCGTCCGGGGCGCTTTGCGGCGCGGGGTGGATGGCGCGCGACAGTTCCAGTGCGGATGCGGCAGGGCGTGTCAGGGAAGCCGGCCCTGTCTCGCGGGAGTGCCAAAAGGCGGCAGCCAGCGCGGCGGTGGCCATGGCTGAGATCACAAAGGGCGCGGCGGGAAACCGGGTCATGGCCTGGGCGTGAAATAGCGTTCGCGGATTTCAGCAGCTATCTCCGCATTAGTCCGGATGAATGCTTCCAGTGCGTCGGGATCGGTGCGCCGCCAAAGCTCCACGAAGGGCTGGATGCGGTCGTCCTGCCGCTGAATGATCTGCGCGCGCCGGGTTTCATCCTCAGGCAGGTTCCCGGTCCTGATACTGTGCACCAGGCGGACCATGATGCCGCCCTCTCCCAGCGCACGGGTGACCAGCGACGGATGGGATTCCAGCCACGCCTTCATTTGTGCCGGCGAATAGCGGTGCCAGTCGGACAGCACGCCGGCCACGCTGTTAGGGTCGATGTGGTTCAGCCAGTCCACATGCGGCGTCCAGTCTTCGAGGGACTTGCGGGATGCCGTTTCACTCGCGGCTTCCTGATTGCGGGCCGGAAGGGCGACCTGACGCGCATAGAGCGGCCACTCCTCCTGCGAAAGTGAGGAAACCCACGCCTGCGCATCGCCTGTGGCGGTGTCCGCCCATTTCCTCAGCATTTGCAGGCGAGCGTTAGAGCGAAGTTGCGGCGAGGGCACGGACTGGAGAGCGCGCCAGAGTTCCTGCCATTCCTCCGGCGGGGCGTGCCGTCCGCTGTCCGTGAGACGGATTTGAACCGCCGCGAGCGGTGCCAGCGAGTCGAACCGGGCAGTGAGTTCCACCATTTTTCTGACCGCTTCGTCGAACGGAAGTGCTTTCGTTAGGCGATGCAGCAACGGACCCAGCGAGGGATCGAAGCGCTTGTCGTTAGGGGGAATGCATTTCATCACGTGCGGCAGCCAGTCTCCGAGTTCCTCCACCGAATGGACGCCGGAAGCAGCGAGGGCCGTGCAGAATGCGCCCACGCGCCACTCCGGATCCCACGCGTGCGCATCGATCCACGCGAGCGTGGCCGGCGCATCCTGACGTGCCGCATTTTCATACAGTGGATCCAGATCGCCCAATACCCACGCCCAGTCAGGAAACCCCTCCGGAAAGGCCGCTCCCAGCAGCGTGAGCGCGCGCAGCGACTGTTCGGGTTTGATCATGTCCTGGAGCGCGTGGCCGCGCATCCGGATGAGTTCCGTCTGGGGCGCGCGGATCACCATGGCCAGACGACGCACGACTTCTTCAAGTGTCAGATTCGCCTCCACGCGGGGCATCTTCTGCATCTGACGGATCGACGGCACGGCGTTCGCCGTCGTGGTCTTCGTTGCGGCCGGCGCCGTTGCCGCGGAATGCGAAGCCGCCGCCAGCCGCTGTTCCTGTTTCCACAGCGGTACCGCCGCCACCGCCATGGCGCAGGCGGCGCCTGCGAGTGCGGCCCGCACAGCCGGCCACGTTTTGAACCACCAGCCGCCCGCGCTGGACTGCAGCGCGCGGGCGGCGAGGGTCCTGGCCAGACCGGCGGGGACCTGCGCCTGGGCTTGCGCCTCCGAGGTCAGGAAATGAGTTAGGGCCACGGTGGCGAGTGTTGCGCCGCGCCGCGCGAGAAGGCCGCGCAGTCTTTCCAAAGCACGGGAAATGCGCTTTTGCGCGGCATCGCCGGAGATGCCGAGAGCGACGCCCACGGCCCTCAAGTCGCGCTCCTCGAGATAACGGAGCGTCAGGGCGTGACGGTCCGCGGCGGAAAGAGATTGCAGGGCTTTATCCAGCATCGCGACGGGCACTGTGTGAGCGGCGGAGGGATCAGAGGAATCATGCATGTGCCTTGAAGCTTCAGTTTCCCTAACACGGCGGCGCGTTTCGGACTTCAGAACATCCGACGCCGCGAACACCGCCCGCCGGTGCAGCCAGGCCCCCAGGCGGTCGTCCCAGGTCATCGCCTTCGCCCGCCGCGCAAGATCCGTAAAAACCCTCTGCGCCACATCCGCCGCGATATCTCTCCGCCCCGTATGCCTCATCGCCGCCCCATAGACCACCGGCGTATAGCGCTCCACCAAAGCGGTAAATGCCTCCTGAGAGCCTTCGCGCACATACTGGCGCAGCAGTTCAGCCGTTTCCGGGGATTTCATACACGGAATACAAGACGCCAAAGAACGTTTTCCGACAGGAATTGTTTGCATCGGGTTTAATCCGGAGATTTTGAGCACGCAGCCGCGCCAACAATCTCCGAAGGTGAATTGGTGCTTGGTTCTTGATGTTTCTTTGGAGCTTGTTTCTTGGTGCTTGGAGCTTCCGGCGCAGCCGGTCGTTTCCGGCGCAGCCGGCCGCTGTCCCAAAATCCTCAACAAATCCCCCGTCCCGCGCCGCTCATTCACTTGTCCTATGAATCCCCCTCCCATTCCATCCCGCACCGAATCCCCTCCCTCCGACGCCGCGGCGGCGGTGAAGGAAACGTCCCGCTGGATACAGCCGCTCCGCAGTGAACTCGGACGCTATCTCATTGGGCAGACGGGACTCGTGGACCGGTTGCTGATTTCGCTCCTGGTGCGCGGGCACATTCTTCTCGAAGGCGTTCCCGGCCTCGCAAAAACCCTCGCGCTGAAAACCCTCGCCGCGCTCGTGGACGCGAAGTTCAACCGCATCCAGTTCACGCCGGACATGCTCCCCGCAGACATCGTGGGCACCGAGGTCTTCGATCCGCGCGCCGCCGAATTCCGCGTCAAACGCGGACCCGTCTTCGCCAACTTCATCCTCGCCGATGAAATCAATCGCGCCCCCGCCAAAGTGCAAAGCGCCCTGCTGGAAGCCATGCAGGAAAAGCAGGTCACCATCGGCGATCAATCGTTTCCGCTGCCGGCTCCGTTTCTGGTCATGGCCACGCAAAACCCGCTGGAGCAGGAAGGCACCTATCCGCTTCCGGAAGCGCAACTGGACCGCTTTCTCATGAAGGTCATTGTGAACTATCCCACCGAGGATGAGGAACTCCGCGTGCTGGAACTCGCCGCCACCACCACGGATGTGCCGCTGCCGTCGCCCATGGTAACCCTGGAGGACATTCACCAGGCGCGTTCCGTCGCGGGCGGCCTCTATCTCGACGACCGCGTAAAGCACTACATTGTGAAACTCGTGCACGCCACGCGCCGCCCTGACGATTTCGGCGTGCGCATTGGCCCGTTCATCAAAGTCGGCGCTTCACCGCGCGCGACCATTAACCTCGCTCTCTGCGCCAAGGCCAACGCCTTCCTTGACGGGCGCGGCTACGTGACGCCTAACGATGTCAAATCCATCGCCATGGATGTCCTGCGCCATCGCGTCGCGGTGACTTACGAAGCCGAAGCCGAAGGCCTCAGCAGCGAATCTCTGGTGAATCGTATTCTCGAAGAATTGCCCGTGCCGTGAAACCTCCAAGGCCGCAAACCGGCAGCGATGCCGAAACCGAAGCCCGCGCGGCGGAAATCCTCGGCCGCGTCCGGCGCATGGAGGTGCGCACTCATCGCCTCGTGGATGATGCCATGGCGGGCCGCTACGCCAGTGTCTTCAAGGGCCGCGGCATGGACTTCGACCGCGTGCGCAACTACGTCGCCGGAGACGACGTGCGCACCATCGACTGGAATGTCACCGCCCGCACCGGCGACCCCTACATCAAACTCTTCACCGAGGAGCGGGAGCTAACCATCCTCCTCATGATCGATGTCAGCGCCTCCTCGGATTTTGGCTCCGTGGCTGACAGCAAGCGCGAGCTCGCCGCCGAGGCCGCCGGTGTGCTCGCCGCCTCCGCCATCCGCAACCGCGACAAGGTCGGCCTCGTCCTCTTCAGCGACCGCGTGGAGCTTTATATCCCGCCCGCCAAAGGCCGCACCCACATTCACCGGCTCATCCGCGAGACCTTGTTTTTTCAGCCGGAGAAAACCGGCACAGACATTGGTGCTGCATTGGACTTTGCCAATCAGGTCATCACCCGCAGAGCCGTCGTCTTTCTTGTTAGCGACTTTTGCCCCGGTGCACCCTTTGACGCCAAACTGGCAGACCTTCGCAAGAAACTGCGCATCACAGGCCGGCATCACGACGTCATCGCCGTGTCCGTCACCGATCCTCGGGAGGAGGAACTTCCCGACGTGGGCCGCATCTGTGTCGAGGACGCCGAAACCGGCCAGGTCGTCGAACTCGACACCGGTAAAAAACGCGTGCGCGAAGCCTATCGCAACCAGTCCCGCGACCGTCGCGCACGCACCGCCTCCACCATCCGCTCCGCTGGCGTGGACCTTCTCGAATTCATCAACGGCACCAACTGGCTCCCCGCCCTCGTGAACTTTTTCCGCAAACGACGTCAGCGCATCGGATGAACACGCGCGTCCCCAACTCCGTGGCGGCGGTTTCTAACCTTCGGCCCCCTTCCTCTTCCTCACACACGGAAGTCGAATACCCGCGAAACCAGGCAAACATCCTGGGAGTCATCCGGCGTGAAAAAGTGGTGCAGGTTTTGCCTCCGGCTAACCTGCACATGAGCAGGCGCCCCCGGCCGGGCCGGAACCAAAGCAAGACGCGCTTGTGCAATTCTGCGGAAGGCTTCGCAAGCTCATGGCGCGAAAGTAGAGTGACTGTGGCGGAGCCCAGTCGCTTTGGCTCAACGCGGAATAACACAAAAGTGATCGATTCGCGCCACAGTCGCTCTCCGCTTGCCCAGCGCTTCGATGCGACCGCTTGGCGAGGACCGTCGCAAACCGGTTCGTTGTTCGTACCGAAGGTGCTGCTGCTCGGAGCGTTTCTGTTCCTTTCGACCGCCGCCGCTCAAATCACACCGCCACCGGCTCCACCCCCCGTTCCCGGCCAACTCGCATCTCCTCCCTCCATCCCCGCATCCGCTCCAGAAGAGGAGGACATCCTCGGCCCCCGCGAAAAAGTCGTCATTCCCGTCCCCAAAGAAATTCCATGGGCCCTCTGGCTGAGCATCGGCGGCGGCGCTCTGGCCGTCGCCCTCCTCATCTGGTGGGTGTCCCGCCGCAAACAAAAGCAACGCGCCGTCGAGCCCGCCGAACGTGCCCTAACGGAACTCTCCGCCATCGATTCCATCCGTAATAACCTCGACGCCGGCCCCCTTGCCGACCGCTCCGCAAATGTTGTCAGGCGCTTCGTCGCCGAACGTTTCGGCATCGCCGCCCCGCAGCGCACCACGGAGGAATTCCTGCATGAAGTCGCCGCCAGCGCCACCTCCCCGCTCGCACCTCACAGCACGCTGCTTCGCGGATTCCTGAAATCCTGCGACATGGCAAAATTCGCCGGTGCGGGATTCGACGCCGCCGAGCGCCTGACACTTTTGGAAACCGCCCGTCGTTTCATCCGCAGCGCCAACACGCCAGCGCCTCAGGCATCCCCTGCACCTCCAACCGTCAACACTGAAGCCGCATGACGACGGAGAATCTCGAGTTCGTTCACCCCCAATTGCTCTGGCTGCTCCTGGTGCTGCCGGTGATGCTGATTTGGAAGGGCCTGCGCGGTCGCCCGGTCGCCGTGCGTTTGCCTTCTACGCTCGACGCCACAGCCAGCGGCGTGCAACCCGTCGCGAGGATGGGCGGCTTTCGCATTCTTCCCGTCATGGTTGCGCTGGCCTGCTTCATCGTCGCCCTCGCGCGCCCCAGGCTGGGCCGCGGTTCCACCGACATCGAGTCCAGCGGCATCGACATCATGGTCACCATCGACGTGTCAGGCTCCATGGAGGCCATGGACTTCACTCTCGAAGGCGAACCGGCGAACCGTCTTGAGGTCGTCAAGAACGTCGTGGGCAAATTCGTCAAAGATCGCCCTAACGATAAAATCGGCGTCGTCGCTTTCGCCGGTCGTCCCTATCTGGCCGCGCCGCTCACCATGGATCAGAACTTTCTCAGCCAGCGCGTCGCCGATCTCAAAATCGGTCTGGTGGAGGACGGCACCGCCATCGGTTCCGCCATCGCCTCCGCCGTCGGGCATCTCAAGGACTCGAAGGCAAAATCACGCATCGTCATTCTCCTGACCGATGGCGTAAACAACGCCGGAGCCGCGAATCCCGTTAGCAGTGCCGAAGCCGCCAAAGCGCTCGGCATCAAAATCTACACCATCGGCGCCGGCACGCGCGGGGAAGCCCCTATGCCCGTGCAGGACGCCTTCGGGCGCAGGCAGTTCCGCCGCGTCAAAGTGGACATCGACGAAGAGATGCTCCAAAAAGTCGCCGACCTCACCGGAGGCCGCATGTTCCGCGCCACCGATACCAATTCCCTCGAGCGCATTTACGAATCCATCAACCAACTGGAAACCACCACGCGGAAGATCAAAAAATACAAAGACTACGAAGAACTCTACCTCTGGGCCCTCCTCCCCGGCCTCGGCGTTCTCATCACCGGATGGCTCCTCGGTCAAACCGTATGGCGCAGGCTGCCGTGATTTCGGGATACATCATCCTTCCTTTCGATTGCTTGCGTCGCTTTCGATTCAGCCTCAATAACTACTTCTCGCAACTTGGTGCGCCCGCGAAAGCATGTGCAGGAACACAGCCGTCCCGGCTGCGCCGGCCGTCGGTCGTCCCGACCGCAACATTGACGTAATCACCCATGTGATTAAAACACATCCGGGATTGCCGAACCGTAGCGCCTTCCGAACCGCAGCGCGGTTCCCCGTAAATAGCCCCAGGCGAGCGGAGCGAACCTGGGGTCACCACCAGCTAAAAACCTCCACCACAGCGTGGTGGCCCAATGCACGTTGCGCATGGTTGCGCGTCCCTGCAACGAATCCCCGACTTTACCTCTGCTCACCGGACCACTCTGATAACATAACCATTTGACAAAAAATCTTTTAATCACCGGAGTAACCAAATCCACTTCTCCACTCACGCTCCCCGCCCGCGTTCCCTCATTGGCCGTATCTGTCTCTTCCCCCCTTCTGTGCCATTGCCCCCGTTTCCTGTAATCCTTCAACCTCACTTCATCTCCCCGTTTCGGGAATTCCCGCACCTCTCTCACCCCTCGGGTTCGCCCCCTTTTCCATTTCCGGTTTTCTGCTCACTTTCCGATCCATAGCCATCGATTCGCCCGCCCCATGAGCGCCAAACGCTTCCGTATCGCCTTTTCCTTTGCCGGGGAGAAACGGGACTTTGTTGAGAAAGTCGCCGCCCTTCTCGCCGCGAAGTTCGGCACGGACGCCATCTTCTACGATAAATTCCACGAAGCCGAATTCGCCCGCCCTGCTAACTCTTCGTCCGTTCGGAAAATCCGGCCAAATCAAACCAATTTAAGCCAACCAAACCTGTTTAATCACAATCCAACGTTGATCCCTTCCATCGATCCCCACTCTCCTGTCCTATTGTGACCCATTGCGCTCCATTGGTCTCACGCGCCATGCCTTTTCCCCTGAAATCAGACCGCATCAAACCAAATCAAACCTCCCATTTCCGCTCCATCCACAACATCTGTCTCCCATCCTGTTGGGAACCATTGCGCCCCATTGGTCTCGCATGCGTTTTTCCGCCGGGCTTCTCCCCGAAATCAGGCAAAATCAAACCAGATCAAAACGCCATGCCATCCCCCGCAGCACTTCAAACTTCATCCTCCCAAAGCGCTTTGGAGCCTTGGAGCTTGAAGTTTCTTTGATGTTTGATTTTTGAATTTTGAAGTTTTCGCCGCAGGCGACCCTTCCGCAGACGATCCCTAAATAACCTCCGCCTTTTCCGGCGCTTCCTTTCAGTCTGATCCCCCATGGAAGACTCCCCCTTCGAATTCGCCCGTCCCTACTGGCTTTACGCCGGTATGGGTTTGTGTGCCGTCGTGGTGGCGCTGTTCTTCTATTTCGACCGCCGCCGCGATGCCGCGCTGGCAAAACTGGTGCATTCCCGCTTCCGCCACCGGCTGGTGCCAGGCCACTCCCCCGTATTGCTCTGGGTCAAACGCTCCCTCTGGGTGCTCGCCGTTCTGCTGCTGAGCGCCGCCGCCGCCGGTCCCCGGAAGGGCTACGAGTGGCGCGAAGTCAAACGCCGCGGAATCGACATCCTCTTCGCCGTGGACACTTCGCGCAGTATGCTGGCTGAGGACATCTCTCCCAATCGTCTCGAACGCGCCCGCATGGGCATCCATGATTTCCTCTCCCGTCTCGACGGCGACCGTGTCGGGCTCATCCCGTTCGCCGGCAGTTCCTTGGCGCTGTGCCCGCTGACCACCGACTACGATGCCTTCCGCGACGCCCTCGACGCGCTGGATACGGATGTCATCCCGCGTCAGGGAACGGATGTCGCCAGCGCCATCCGCGAAGCGGAGCGCCTGTTCACGGAACAGGGAAACAATCACCGCATTCTCGTGCTGATCACCGACGGCGAAGACCTCCAGGGCGACGTGCTTGAAGAGGCGGAGGCCGCGGCAAAAAAGGAAACGAAAATTTTCACCATCGGCGTCGGCAGCCCGGATGGCGCGCTGATCCCGTTGCGACAGCAAAACGGCACCATGGCCTACGTGGAGGACGAAGAAGGCAAACCCGTCCGGACAAAACTCGATGAAGACGCCCTGAAAAAGATCGCAGAGGTCACCAAAGGCCTCTACGCCCCGCTGGGTCGCGGTGCCGAAGGCCTCGACACGATCTATCGCGAAAAATTGCGCCTCGTGCCCAAAAACGAAACCGAGCAACGCATGGAAAAAGTGCCGCTTGAGCGCTTTGAATGGCCGCTCGGTGCCGCCATATTGCTCCTCATCATGGAGTTCCTCCTGCCAGACCGCCGCCGCGAAACCAAAACGCGCGCTCTGCCCTCGGCCGCCCGCCGGCATACGGCGGCTTCGACCACCGTCACATCCGTGGTCGCTGGCCTGTTGCTCGCGCTCGCTGCTCAGCCGGTGCTTGCCGAAGAATCAAAAGATCCCCGCGTTCTCTACAATGAAGGCACCGAGGAATACACCGCCGGCCATTTTGACAAGGCGGCCGAGTCCCTTCGCGCTTCGCTGAACACGCCGGACCTCAAACTGCAAAACCGCGCTTACTACAACCTTGGCAATTCCCTCTATCGCATCGGTCAGGCCCAACTCTCCGAGTCGCCTGACAAAACTATGAAGTCATGGGAGGAAGCCATTCAGGCTTATGGTGGTTCCATCGCTCTCGACAGCAGCGACTCCGAAGCCCGTCACAACCAGGACCTGGTGAAGCGGAAACTGGAGCAGTTGAAGAAAAAACAGGACGAGCAGAAAAAGCAGGACGACAAAAAGGAAGATAAGAAAGACGAGAAAAAAGACGACCAGAAAGAGGATCAAAAGAAGGACCAGCAGGATAAGTCAGAGCAAAAGGATCAGGAGAAGAAGGACCAACAGGACAAACCGGGTCAGCAGGATCAACAAAAGGAGGACCAGAAAAAGGACGGCCAGCAGGACGAAAAGTCAGAGGGTGAAAAGAAGCCCGGTGGCTCCAGCGCGGACCAAAAGGAAGGCAAGGAAGACCAGGAGAAAAAAGAGGGCCAGCAGGGCAAAGAGGAAAAACCCGAAGACAAAGCCGCCGAAAAAAATTCAACCGGCACCGGCAAGGATTCCAAAGAGGACCAGGAAAAGAAGGACGCAGCCAACAAGGAAAAAATGCAGGAGGGCAAGGACGGGGAAAAGAAGGATCAGCCGCAGCCGGGCACAGAAGACAAAAAGGACGAAAAGAACGGCCAGCCTCAGGCCGCCGAAAAGAAAACGCTCGATGGCAAGGATCCTGGGAAGGATAAGGCCGCGCAACAGGCGGAACCTGCCAAGGAGGGCGACGACAAGAAGGATCAAACCGGTGAAGCGATGCAGGCCTCCGAGGAGCGCCGAAAACCCGGAGAGATGACCGCCGATGAAGCGCGCATGCTCCTTCAGGCTTTGCGCAGTGACGAACGGACGGTCATTCCCGTGGAGAAACCTCCGCGCCAGCGACGCTTCCGTGATCCCAACAACACCACCAAAGGCAAAACATGGTGACCTCCCTCACATCTTTTCCCCGGATGCTGCGGATGTTTCTGCTGACAGGGTTCACCCTGCTGACATCAGTCCTTTTGTCCGGTCAGGCCGTGGCTGCAGCCGTCACCGCGACGCTCGAAAAATCCAGCATCCCCGCCGGTGAACCCGCTTCCCTGAGTCTTGAAATCACTAACGGGAACGTCACCGGAATCACGCCGCCGACTTTACCCGATGTGACCCTCACGCAGCGCGGACACAGCAGCAGCACGTCCTTCATCAACGGCAGGGTGAGTTCCACCATCACGGTCATCTATTTGGTCGAGTCGCTGAAGCCCGGGGACTACACCATCCCTCCGTTTTCGGTGATGGTGGACGGAGTCGAGATGAAAACGGCTCCCTTGAAACTCAAGGTCACCGCCTCTTCCGCGCAGGCCCCGCAAGGTCTCCAGCAGGGCAATACCCCGCCCGGTGCAAATGCCGCCGCACCTCAGGACACCAGCAGTTTTGGCTTTGTGACTGTGGAACCCGCAGCCAAAGACCGCAACTATTCATGGGTGGGCGAAATCGCTCCTGTTAGGATTAAGGCATGGGTGCCGGTGGATGCACAGGTAACCCGCGTCGCCAAAATTCAGCCCGGAGGCTCCGCCTTCACCCTGCACAACCTGAGCGAAAAACCCGAGCAGAAACAGGAGATTCGAAACGGCAGGCGTTATACCGTCCTCACTTATTACGCCGGCCTTTCTGCCACTAAAGCCGGCATCTATGTTCCGGATCTCACGCTCAGCGCCACCGCCGTCGTCCGCGATACTTCAAGACGCCGGCCCCGCGACCCCTTTGATGACCCTTTCGCCGGTTTCTTCGCCCCCTCGATTCAAAAAGACGTGGAATTGAAAACCCTCTCCGGCGACGACTCCGCCATCGAAGTGCGCGCTCTGCCGCTTGATGGCCGGCCTGCCGACTTCAACGGTGCCGTGGGGAAATTTTCCTTTGAGCATCTCAACGTGCCAAATCAGTGGCAAACCGGCGAACCTCAATCGGTCTCCGCCGTCATCGGCGGCGAAGGTAATTTCAATCTGCTCGCTCAGCCTGAAGTCCAGCCCGCTCCGGACTGGAAGTGCTATACCGGCCAGTCGGAATTCACACCAAAAGATGCGGCTTCCTTTTCCGGCTCGCAGTCGTTTCGCTTCACCGCCATGCCGCGCAAAGGCGGTCCGCAAAAAGTGCAGTTGGCGTTCAGTTATTTCGATCCCGCCACCGGCCGCTACGAATCCGTCATGAGCCCGCTGCAAAACATCGAAGTGCGCGGCGCCGATCTGACAGAGGACAAGCCCGCAGAGGCCGCGGTCGAAGCCCCGAAGAAAGCCGCCGCCACCGACACTCTCGCGCCGCTGCACGCAGAGGACACCGCCGTGCGCAATCTCCTGCCCCTGGCCTTCCGGCCTGCTTTCAAATTTGTGTTAGGCTCGACCGGAGCCTTGCTCATGGCCGGCCTCCTGCTCGGCTGGGCGCGATCTGTTAGGCGCGATCCCGCCCGCACCGCCCGCGAATTGGCGGAGAAAGCCGAACGCGAAGCCATGCACGAAGCGGAGTCGTTCGCTGCGCGCGGAGACACCGCGGGCTTCTTTGCCGCCGCCCGCCGGGCTTTGCAGGTAAAACTCGCCGCCGCGTGGAGCCGTCCCGCCCAGGCCATCACCCTCGACGATGTGACAGCCCGCGTCCCGGCGGACTCACCGCTCGCGGAGTTCTTCCGCGAGGCCGACCGAGTGAGCTACAGTCCTCCCGCGGAGCCGCAGGCAGAAAACCTAACCACATGGCGCGCGCGCCTGCGCGAAGCCCTGCAAGCTCTCAACCCCGCGGTTCCTGGCTGAACCATCTTCGAGCGTCTCCATGTCCGTTTCCCGCAAACTTCTGCTCTGCGCATTCCTTCTTTTGGCGGGGAATGTGTTTGTTAGGGCCGCCGCCGTGGAGGACGCCAACGCGTCTTTCAACGCAGGCGATTTTGCGAAAGCGGCCACCGCCTATGAGTCCCTTGTTGCCAAAAACGGGGCGACCGCCTCGACGCTCTACAATCTGGGCAACGCCCGCTTCCGCCTCAAGGAATACGGTCCCGCCATCCTTGCCTACGAGCGCGCCGCCCTCCTCTCGCCCCGCGATCCTGACATCCGCGCGAATCTGAAACTCGCCCGCCAGGCCGCTGCCTCCTACGATGAGTCCGAAACGCACCCGTGGTGGCGGTCTGTCCTGCTCGCGCTCAGCCTGCACGAATGGTCGTGGGTGGTCATCATCGGCGCCATGCTGCCCGCGCTTGCCGCGCTGGCATGGGGCCTTGCCGGTTTCTCCCGCCCGTGGCTGAAACGCAGCGCCATTGCCGCTTTGGTGGTTGGCATTCTCGTTGGTTCCCTGGGAGGCTTCGCTCTCTGGCATCGTCGCGATGAGCGGAATCTTGCCATCATCACCGCCGCGGAACCAACGCTTCGTCTCTCACCTTTTCCTGAGGCCGCTCCCGCGGGATCTCCCGGAACCGGCCGCACCGTCCGCCTCGGCGACCGAAGTAACGGATGGGTTCACGTCTCCGTGTCCGGTTCCACCCTCAGCGGCTGGCTCCCCGAAAAAGACGCCCCGCCTTTGATGCCGCAGGGCAGTTAGGATCAATGCTGTCGCCGCTTCAGCAGGCTCA
>DASZQB010000121.1:0-19010 GCA_035550135.1 Verrucomicrobiales bacterium | reverse complement strand
CGCACCACGTGTAAACCATGTCCTGAACCTAAGTGTAAACTATGTCCTGAACCTGCACCGACGGAATGTCGGACCTGCACAGCGCGTGTGAACCTCGTCATTCGGGCTTCGAAATTCCTTCGTCATTCTGGTTTCGGATTTCGTCATTTGAAACCGACACCCCCTGACGCCCGAGGACCGTTTCCGCCTTCCCCTCAGTCAAACCACTCATCCTCCGGATCGAAGGCGGGCACCGGGATATTGATGATCTTCAGGCGGCCCACCGCCCGGTGACGGCACCCCGGCTTGATCATCACCGTCGTCATCGGGCTCACGGGCACGGGTTCGCCATCCAATTCGAGATGTCCCTCGCCCTCCAGGATCACGTAGATTTCCGTCATGCGTTTGTGATAGTGGCAGCGCGCATCGTCCTCGATCTCCACCACATGCACACTCGCCGGCGCACCCGGCACCGAAGCAAACGCCCGCTTCGCCCACCCGCACGGACAGCGCACGGGCTCGATATCGTCGAACCGGCTGACATGAAAATTCGGCGGAGTGCTCATATGCCTCAGTGAAAACCACCCTGCCCTCTTCGCAAGCGCCGCGGAGTAATAACGGGAAGGGCATCCGCTCCGGAGTGCCGGCGAAGCTGTGCAATTCAGCGACGCTCATGTCCGGCGAAACACTGGTGCGAAATTCAGCCATCCGGCGGTGAGTGGCAATAAAGGGCGAGGGCGACACAAGACTGGCAAGGTGCAGTCGCTCAAGAGGCGGCACCACACTACTCCCGCAGCGCCCTGACATGGGCGGCGACGGCGGCGGGCAGGCCGGTGAGGTTGTAGCCGCCCTCCAGCACGGAGAGCACGCGACCGGAGGCGTACTGCTCCGCCAAACGTGTCAGAATCCCGGTGAGTTCCGCAAAGTCGGCATCGGTTAGGCGGAGTTGGCCAAGGGGGTCATCTTCGCGGGCATCGAATCCGGCGCTGATGATTACAAAATCCGGGCGGAAGCCGTCCATAAGCGGTAGGAAGCGCTCTCGAAAAGCGCGGCCGATGACTTCCATTCCGTCGCCCGCGGCGCACTGCACATTGAGAGTGGTGCCCTTGCCGGCACCTTTGCCCATTTCGCACTCAAAGCCGGTGCCCGGATACAGCGGATGCTGGTGCGTGGAAAAATAGAACACGCTTCGATCTTCATAAAAGATGTCCTGCGTGCCGTTTCCGTGATGCACATCCCAGTCGATGATGACCACGCGCTTCAGTCCGTGCACCTTCTGCGCGTGGCGTGCGGCGATAGCCGCATTGTTGAAGATGCAGAACCCCATGCCGCGGTCGGCCGTGGCGTGATGCCCCGGAGGGCGCACCGCGCAAAACGCGCGCGCGGCGCGACCCTGACAAATCAGGTCCACCGCGTTCAACACGCTTCCGGCCGCGTGCAGCGCCGCATCCAGCGACTCTTTACAAATGGCGGTGTCGCCCGTGCGCAACTGATCACACCCTGACAGAATGTCCTCCGTCGCAATTTCCACATATCGCCGCGTGTGCACCCGCAGGATTTCCTCCTCCGTCGCGGCCCGCCGGGGAACCGCCACGCTGCCCTCCACCAGTCCCTCCTTCTCCAGACGCTTGCGAATCACTTCCAGCCGCGCCGGACGCTCGGGATGATGCAGACCGGTATCATGCCTCAGATAAAAGTCGTCAAGATGCAGCGCGAAGGACATGGCCGGATTGTTCACCTCACCCCAACTGCTTGCAACCGGCCCGCTGATCTCTAGAGAGAACTTTGGCCGCGCCGCTGAACTCCACAATAGACTGCCCGCCTATTTTGCCGCCGGCGGGGCCGCCGGGACTGGCTGGAAAGCGGAGTGTTTCGAATCGCCGTCAGAAATCAGATAAGCCAGCAGATCCAGGATTTGCTTTTCGCTCAGAGTGCTGAGGGTGCCAGGGGGCATGTTGGAGACCCTGGAGACGTCGCGGCCGCGGATGTCTGCTTTGCGGATGGTGACGTCCTCCCCGGCACCCAATGGTCGAATCACCACCACCTGGTCATCCTCACGGATAATACGGCCGGCAGTGGGCTCGCTGGGTTTTGTTTCAATCACGGTCATCGCATAACCTTCCGCGATGACTTTTGAAGGAAGCAGGAGTGACTCCAGCAGGTCGCGTGGAGCAAGCCGGCGTCCCGCGCCGCTCAGATCGGGACCGACACTGCCGCCTTCGCCTGCAAAGCGGTGGCACTGGAAGCAGCCCGCCTGGCGGAATGCCGTGCGACCGGACTCGAAGGATCGCCCGCGTTTGGCCTGCTCCAATGCCGGCACGAGGTCTTCCATTTTCCACTCGCGAACGATCTGCTGCGGGGGCATCCCGCGAATCCAATTGCGGAAAAGGGCGATGGCCTGCTCATCCGCCACAGTAGTGACGAGCGGCGGCATTTGCCCCCGGCCGCGGCGCGACAGGCGCTGAAAAAGGATGGATCGCTCAGGGTCGCCTGGAAAAATCAGCATGGCGTTGTCGAGGCCAAAGGTGTCGTGCTGCGGGCGGGCGCTGAAAAGCTTCATCTCGTCAGGCTTCGCCGCGATGCGCAGGTCCATCATTGAATTCCCGCCACCGGACTCGACATGGCAGACGGAACAGTTGACGTGGAGCCATGACCGGGCACGTGCCTCCAGTGTCTGGCCGGCATCATAAGGACTAACCAGTGCGGGATCTGAAGATTTGGGAAGAGATCCCTTAAAGACGCCGATGTGCTGCAACGTGCGCAACTGGCTGTCCCTAACGCCGCCGTAGTCATGGGTCCTGTTCAACTGCGCATCATTGAGGCCGAGCACAAAGGTGGCGGCGCGGCTGTGGCAACCCGTGCATTCGACACGCGAGGGATAACGCCACAGTTGCCGCCGAATTCCGCCCGGCGCACTGGCATCCTTGATGGCAAGCTCCCTCTCATCGCCTTTGGCACTAACCAGCGTCGCGTCAGACTGATCTTCATTCCAGCGCCAGGAGTATCCCGCCCACTGGCCGTTCTGAAGCGTTAGGAGCCGGGTTTCGATACGACGGCGTGACGCGGGATCGCCTGCTGTTAGATCCAGCGACAGCGTTTGCACCAGCACACTTCCGTTCGTAAAGCTATTGATTCTGCTGTCGTCGGGAAGCGCCATGAATCGCTCCGCGGCGGCACCGTCCGCCCAGCCGGGCGCGTTGACCGAATACGGGATCAAACCCGTAGCCACCTGATGATCTTTCGTGGACGCAAAAAGCCCGGTGTCACTCAGCCGTTCCGGAAATTTTGGCGCGGGGAGCTGCGGACGCAAACGAATCAGCCGGTAGAGCGCGCCTTGCTTGTCGCCTCCGTGATCGGCAATCAACAGTTCGCCGCGCTGATCGACGGCGAACGCGGAAATCTGCAATTGCGTTTGGGCTAGCCGCTGATGCGACGTGACCCGCGTGCCGTCGTGCCGCGCGCCCCAAATTTCGCCGGTCGAATAGTCGCCATAGACATACATGCCGGCGAGTTCCGGGAATTTTTCGCCATGGTAAACGACGCCGCCGGTCAACGAGCGGAACTCGGCATGAGAATGTTCAATCGTTGGCAACACCGGCGGAGTGGGGCCGGGTTTTCGATTGAGATAGAACGGATGGCCTCCCTCATACACGCTCCATCCGTAATTCCCGCCGCGCCGGATGAGGTGGGCGGTTTCCCAAAGATCCTGGCCGTTGTTCCCGGCCCAAATCGCTCCCGTCTTTTGGTCGATGCACAGACGCCACGGATTGCGCAGACCATAGGCCCAGTTCTCAGGGCGCACGTTAGGCATCCCCACAAACGGATTATCTTTAGGCACCGAATAGGCCCGCGTCGCGTCCGGATGATCGACATCGATGCGCAGCACGCCGCCCGTGAGGTCGCTCAAGTTCTGGCCCGAATCACGTTCATCCGAATCGGTCGATCCATCCCCGGTGGAAATGTAGAGCATCCCGTCGTGCCCAAACACGATGCCGCCACCGTCGTGTCCTGCCGAGTTCCATTCGATGATGACGCGCTCCGAGAGTGGATCGCAACGGCGCGGACCCTCGCGCCCGATCGTGAACCGGGAGATGCGGTTCGTGTCTTTCAGATCTCCGGTGGAGGCATGGAAAAACACATAGAGATGTCCGTTGGTTCGATACTGCGGATGGAAGGCCACGCTGTAAATCAGCCGGTCACTCACGTCAAAAACGGTCTCCGTTTGACTGGTGTTAGGATCATCCGGCACGCGGAGGATTCTGGAAGGTCGTTTTCTCTCCCCGCCGGCCAATACAATCAGCAAGGCACCGGTGTCCGGCTCAGGCGTGAGGAAGACCGGCGACTGCCACGCGATGTTGGTGAATGTCTTTTCGACCGTGAAGGGCAATGGCGGATCAGGCGAGCCGGCCACGCGCGAGGTCGTCCATGGAATCCGGTGATCGATGCCGAACGGTGGTTGTTCGTCTGCCGCGAAGAGGGTGCACTCAAATAATCCCGTGCATGCGATAAGGAACAAGACGCCTTTCGTGGCAACCGTGATCCGGTAGTTACGAAGTGTATTCATCATTGTTCCCGCCACTCACGCATCGGTGGCGGAGGCGGTGGCTCCTTCCATCGCCATGAGGGTTGATAACCGAGGGTGAGATAAGGCGTCTCCACGCGGCGCTGGTTTTCTTTGAGCGAGATCAGGAGCGCGTGCAGTGTGCCGGACGTTAGGAGTGTTCGTTCGACATTCCATGCGGGACTGCCCGTGAGCATCATCTCTTCGATGCCATGCAGCAGGAAGGTGAAATGCATCGCGGGCCGGCCCTCCTGCGTCCAGAACAGCGACGATTCGATGGGGGGCACCGGGCTTTCCGGGCCGTCGCCGGCGTAGCGCCATGCGGCGGACCATTCGCCTGCGGCGCCATTCAGCTCCAGCAGGTGGGCGCGCAAGCCATCGACATATTCAACACGATACAATTTTGGCTCCGGCACAATCTCACGCAAAGGTTTACCGCCGCCATAATGCTGCGACAGCCGATTCCATGCGGCCTCAAACAATTCCATATCGAAGCTTTTTTCGTCAAACGCCCGCCACACGGCTTCACCGGCGAAGCTTTGCACCGCTTTGACGCCCGTCTCTCCTCCCCGGCGCTGTTCTGCAAGGGCCTGGATGGCTTCGAGGGCGTGGAATCCGTAGTGCTCGGTGATGTGATAGGTAATGCCGACGATCTCGCGCAGGCGCGCGCCGCGTTTCACATCTGCTGCCGGACGGCGCCAGGTGCCGGGAATCGAAGATCCGGCCATGAGCGGAATCTCCATCTCCTGCGCGCTGTCGTAGATGAATTTGGCATCCTGCCAGTTGTCAGCGAGATGTTTGTCAATGAACACCGGCACCACTTTGCCGCTGGCTCGAAACACTTTGAGGATCTCCTCCCAGAACCGGCGCTTCGGATATTGTGTATTGCCGAGCGGGGACATGGGATACACGCCGTGTTCAGCGATGAGCAGCACTCCATCCACCGCGAGGCGTCCGGTCCCCAGCGTCAGTGCATCCTCTACCGTCTCACTCATCCGGAACCGCTGTGAGGCGGCGAGCAGCCGGCTGATGTCCTTCTCCGGTTTTTGATCGGTGTAGAGAGACGCAAGTTTGAGCGGAGAATCGTTGCCTTTGCCGTCCAGAGTGTCGGTCAGCAGCAAGCGGCTCACGATCATGTCCGCGTGCGAATTGTGGTTATAGACCGTGACGATGGCGGCGATTTTTTTGACAGTCGGCGGAGTGGCCTGATCGGCAGCCTGAGCCGGAATGACGGTGATCACGAGCCATATAATCCGCAGCCACTGACTAATCATAGTGGGACGGCGGTTCATTTCGTTTTCGAGGATTGAATGCGCGCAATGCCATACACCAAAAACGCCGGCACCTGAAAGCGAAGCCGACCACCGGTTTGCTCGAACTCCAGCTCACGCGGCTGCTCCGTTTCGGGAGTAAGAAATTCGACGCGGGACACGCGGAATTCCGGATCGAGTTTTATGTCCGCTTTACCCGGTGGAGCGGCGATGGGCTTTTCATCCTTGATCCCGCTGCCGCGATTTTTCTTATCGGCGGGCTCCTCCCGGTTATAATTCACGAGGTGCAGCGTGACCTCGTTGCCCGCCGCGGGACGAGACGCGGAGACACGCACCGTCGCCGGCACGTCGAACAGGCTGCGGTCCGCAGGCAGGCGCTCTTTCATCCCGGCGGCCACTTTGGCATCAGCGGCATCGATGACCAGCGCATAGCGCTTTCGCACCGCGTCCGTAGCGCGGTCATCGGGCAGAACATCGAAGAGGACGTGAGCATTCAGCAGCTCTTTGGCGAGCTCCTTGAACCGCGTGACGGCAGCCACGTCACCTTCATGGACGCGGCTCCGCGGGAAGAGCAGCAGCACTTCGGCGCGCGGGCGGTTGGCTTTATACAGGGTTTCATTACGGCGCAGGAAGCCGTAGTAGCGCACGATTTCCCGGCGTGCCTCCGGGTCTTCAAAGGCGGTGTAGAAACCCATGGGCACGCCCCCGTTGGCGGCCAGTTCGGCGATGGCGGCGCGAATCCGGACGCCCTCATATTTGCCGAGGGTGAACGGCTTGTCGTCGAAAGCGCCGCGAATGTAACGCGCCTGCAAAGTCCCCTCGCCTAAGATTCCAGCAGCAAGGTCCGTGCGGCTCGCCATATCGCCCGTGCTGTACCACAGGTAGTCCTCGTCGCGTCCCCACAATTCGCCCGGCAGTAAACAGCGCTCGTCGCCGCTGATCTGGCCGAAGTCGCCAAGGTGGTTCCACTGCGCGACCAGCAAATCCGGTTTCAGCGACCGTCCAAACTGCACGAACACCTCGTCGAACGCCTTTTTGTTAGCGACTTGCGAGAACCGCAGCATCTCGCGCCGCAGTGGTGTGGATTGCGCGGGGTCGTGCCATGCCACAATCTCGTCAAACTGGTGTGTATCCACATTTGTGATGGAAAATCGCTCCTTGAGGTCGCCGGCGCTGAAGCGTTCGCGCAGAAACCGCCGGAATCCCGCCACGCAATGTTCGCAATGACAATCGTGGCGGTAGAAGTAGTTGGCGATGAATCCGTGCACCCCGCGCGCAATGCCGCACTTGATCCATGCCTTCAGCACCGCGCGCCAGTGTGGATTGTTCAGACAGGCCCAATACTCCTTCATGCCGCCAATGCTGTAGGAGTTTTCCGAAAGCGGCTTTCCGGCCTTATCTTTTTCCAGGAAATCGAGCGCGTCCCCGACGGGTTTCGGGCCGAGCAGTTTTTCATCCCACTGATCGCGATAGAATTTGAAAAAGCCGCGCGGCCCCTCGGGGCTGTCCGGGTCGCCGACAAGGAATTTCACATTCAGGTGACCGACAACTTTCACGCCGCGGCGATGCAGTTCCGCATTGAGCCGGGTGAACCACTCGCCGCACTCCTGATGTCCGCGCACCGGCAGATGTGCGGGATAACCTTTCCCGTGGGCCGTGTCCGCAAGGCTCCAGAAGTGCGCCCCGTAAAAGCCGACCTGCACCACATCGGGCTTCACATCATCGACAAACGGCAGGTAGCCCGGGTCCGCATATCCGGCCCAGTGGGCGATGAGGCGGGTAAATTCAAAGCGTGGAAGCCTAGGTTTCGCGCTCTCCGGCAACGGCTGCACCGGCGGGTTGCTAACATCGGGAGCACCGGAACCGATGCAAGGCAGGCACCATGCAGCGAGTCCCGTGGCGCCGTTGAATATCAAACGCCGGCGCGTGACCGGCTTTGTCTCTGAGAGCCTGACAAAATGGTTCATTGATTAGCAGTGGATCATGCGACGATACGGAGTCGGCGGCAAGACTCTTGCGGCTGCGCGTACGCCCGGCGGGCTTCCAGTGCCGGATGGTGTTCGGCTAAGAGGTTTGGCCAGTTACTCCCGACCATGTTCTGCGCGCTGTTGAAACTCCCGCTCACCGGCTCCTGCCACACCACCGTCGCCGCCTGCACCGCACCTGACAGAAAGCCGAAAACCACCGCCGGCATCCAGCAGCCATTCAAGCCCGTGATTTTTGTCAGGCAACCTGCCTTCATGTTCACCCGGATACCATAGGCGCGCGCCGCGGACAACTGGGAGGATTACTTCTTCAGCCTCCAGAAATTCGCACCGCCGCCTGGTGTGATGTCCAGCGAGTAGCTGCCCTCGCCGGCGGGCGGAGGGGGGACGGGCTGCCAGTTGCCGTTAAGGTCCTCGGCACTTTCGATCCGCCAGTTATCAGCGGACCAGTTCAGGGAAAGGGTGTCGCCGGAGTTGTGCTCGATGGTTAGTGCCGGTGTCGTGTCTGGCTGGCCGGCGTTGCTGGCGGTGATGCAGAAGTTATTCGCATCACTGGAGAGCGTCCAGGCAAAGCCTGCGGCGAGCCCGCTTACATTGATGCTAGAGGGCGCGAATGTGAGCCCGCCGTCTGCGGTAATAAAGCAATAACGGTCGCCGGCCTTTGGCGCGTATCCGTTGATGAACTTCAGTTCCACGGCGCCCTGCACATTAACAGCTCCGGTGGCGTGCAAGAGGTCGTGTCCGGTTGGCGCGGTGGAGGCGGAAATTTCGAATTCCAGTGTGCTGCCGGGCCGCGCGACGACATCGCCTTCAATGGTTAGGGTCCCAAGCGCGGCGCCCGCGGCGAGACGTCCGCCGTTGGAGACCTCCACGCGGGCCGCGACGGTGCCATCTCCCGTGAGGCGGCCGCCGGTGCGCAGCAGCACTGTTCCGTTAGGCGGAGGGTCGCCAGGTCCCACGAGGACTGCGGCTCCGGTGACCGCAACGCGCGAATTTTTGCGCACGAGCAGCTCCTTTCCAACCGACATGAATGCGCCCCCGCTGAGGTTGCAGGTGACAGGGCCGGACGCCTGCCCGATTCTGCCAAGGCGCATTCTGCTGGCAATGCTCAGTTCCGTATCTGCGCCATTGAGAGAAATGTCCGCCTGCCCCGCGGGCGGCACGGGTGCCAGCAGTTCCGCCGTTTCGGTGACTCCGGCGAGCAGACTCAGAGTGGCACGGGCCTGCGGCTTGCCGCCCAGCTCGATCCCCTGGAAAAAAAAGAGACTCGCCAGGGGCCCGGTCACGTTTACCGTTCCCTTGCCGCCGTCGCCGCGGGCGATGATGAGCCTCCCGCCGTCCACGCGCCCGGTCACGTCGAGCCTGCCGGTGCCGCTGTCGCCAATGACGACACTCTTCCTGCCTGACAACTCGCAACCACTGGCGACGGTGACCCGGTTGTCCGCAGTGGACTGCCGCCCCGCTATGAACGTGCCGGCGGACACGTGCGCGCCGGTATCCAGCGTCAGCGTCCCGCGACCTCCATCGCCGACAACCAGGTTCCCGGACGCGTTAAGATTCTTCGAAGCGCTGTTGGCCGGCTGGGGAACGGGTCCGCTCACCTGACAGAAATTGTCCGCTCCGGATTTTCCAATGCTGCAGTCCCGCAGCGAAACACTGCCACCCTCGATGCTCAGCATGCCTTGTCCTCCTTCGCCGACGACGAGAGGCAAATCGGCGGGAGAGGACGACAGGATGTTCAACACGCTCTTATTTCCGATCACCCGCACCGTGCCGCGGGAGGACGGCTGTTTTGCAATCGTGACTTTGGTCGCCTCGATTATATCGACGAGCGACTGACGAATCGTTAGGGTTCCCTCACCGGCATCACCCACTACGAGAGTGTCTTTGAGTTCCCATACGTGAGCCTTGGCATTGATCGTGGAAACCTCCAGCGAGCCACTGCCCGTGGCGGCGGCCCCCAGCACGATGGACCGCGCATTCACCGGATCGACGAAAGACTCTTTGGCCAGCACCGAACCGTTGCCTGCCTGACCGATCACCAGCGACTCCCTCATGCGGAAGGCGCAGGTCTCGAGCGTGAGCTGTCCGCGCCTGCCTGCAATGGTGCCGAGCACGGCAGACTGCGCGTCCACCGTCGTGCCCTTCAGCGAGCCGTTGGTGTCAAACACCGCGGCTCCCTGCACATCGATCCTGCCGGGTGCGGCGATGAGTCCGCTCTCGCCCTGCATCGCGCCTTCGCCGGTCAATGTCAGGCTGTCGCACGTGAGCTCACCGCCTAGCAGCGAAAGCGTGCCCGTGTTTTTCACACAGGATCCAGTGATGTTGAATACACCGTCACGCAGCGCAGGCTGGCCGCCGCCCGCGGGAAAGGGACTGTTGCCCAGTTCAAAACGGCCAAAATCGGTTAGTTCAAACGATTGCGCCTGCAGGTGCCCGCCATTGGAGACACGCAGTGTCGATCCGGCGAGCGTGAGCTTTCCGCCGATATTCCACGTGCCGCCCACGACCTCCGCCGGGCCGAATCCGCTCACCGGCCCGAACCCCAGCGGCTTCGCCTCACCGGTGGTCAGGATGCTGCCATCGTGCACTTCCACGTGGCGCGGCTGAAAAAATCCCGCGGTCAACCGTCCACCGGTTTCAAGAAAAAAAGCCCCCGCGCGATTCACTGCGCCCAGCGTGGCCGTGGCTCCGTGGCGCACGGTGAGTTCCAGTCCGGGCGCGGCCAGTTCATCGAGCGAACCGGTTAGGGTAAAATTCGAATTCTCCCCATCCACCTGCAGCGGCGCACTGCCGTGGACGTTAGGCCCGTTGTAAGCGCCCGCCTTCAGCGTGCCGCCGCTCTCCAGCACGAGGCCAAAATTGTTCCCCGTCAGTTTGAAACTGCCCACCTCCGCGCTGGCACCCACGATGGAAGGTGTCGGGGCACCCACATTCCACTGCGCGGCCGTTATCTTCCCGGCGCCACCGATGATCGGCGCGCCGTCCAGCGTCCCTGTCACCGCCAGCGTGCCGCTCAAATTCAGCGTCACCGTTTCGCCGATATCCGCATTCGCCACCGTCGCCCCGCCCGGCACGTCCACCGTAATGGCCGGTCCCGTGATGATTTGAATGTCATCCCCCGCTGTGGGCACGCGCCGCTGTTCCGGAAAAACATTCGCCACCAGCCAGCGCTGCGCGTTGTTGAAACTCCCGCTCACCGGCTCCTGCCACACCACCGTCGCAGCCTGCACCGCCCCTGACAAAAAACCGGGAAGCGCCGCCGCCATCCAGCGGTAATTACGGCCCGCGGCATTCCAAACGAAACGTCTCTTCATGCCCCCGCGATTAACACATCTGCCCCCGCAAACAAGCGAGGGGATTTGCCCACTCCACCTAATAATGCCGCATCATACTCATACTCATACTCCCACTCTTACTCCATACTGAAACACCCTGGGAGTAAGAGCATGAGCATGAGCATGGTGGCCTCCGGGCCGCCATCGCCGCAAACCTGATCGTTCTTTCCTGGAGAGGTGCTAAAAACCGCATCACGGGAAAACGTTACTGAATTCCCATGCGTTGTTAAATCCCGATAGTCTGTTCTTACTCCCCCGCCCCGATCCCCGATCCCCGATCCCCGATCCCCGATCCCCGATCCCCGATCCCCGATCCCCGATCCCCGATCCCCGATCCACGATCCACGATCCACGATCCACGATCCACGATCCACGATCCCCGATCCACGATCCACGATCCACGATCCACGATCCACGATTCACGTTTCCGCCACTCCCACCACCGCCTCCTCCCCTCATTCCACACCCCCTATCCGCCCCATGATCCGCTCACTCACCCTCCTCGCCCTGTCCCTTTCCTTCTCCAGCCTCCCCGCCGCCGACTGGCCCCAATTCCGCGGCCCCACCGCCGACGGCATCTCCACCGCCAAAAACCTCCCCACCTCTTGGAGCAGCGATAAAAACATCGCGTGGAAAAAGGAAATCCCCGGACGCGGCTGGTCTTCCCCCGTCCTCTCCGGCGGCAAGCTCTACCTCACCACCGCCCTCATCACCGATGGCGGCCAGGAATCCAATCCCAAGGCCAACCGTTCCCTCCGCGCCCTCTGCCTCGACGCCGCCACCGGCAACATCCTCTGGGACCAGGAAGTCTTCAAACAGGACGGCCCCAAAGCCCCCGATACCGTCCACTCCAAAAACGGCCACGCCAGCCCCACCCCCATCGTCGCCGGGGGGCGCCTCTACGTCCACTTCGGCCACCAGGGCACCGCCTGCCTCGACCTCACCGGCAAAAAAATCTGGGAAAACCGCTCCTTCTTCTACCAGCCCCGGCACGGCAATGGCGGCTCCCCCGTCCTCTCCGCAGGCCACCTCATCTTCTCCTGCGATGGCACCGAAGAGCACTTCATCCTCGCCCTCAAAGCCTCCGATGGCACCCGCGCATGGAAATTCCCGCGCCCCACCCACGCCGTCAAAAAATTCGCCTTCTCCACCCCCGCCGTCTTCACCATCGGCGGAAAACTCCAGGTCATCTCCCCCGGCGCCGACATGGTCAACTCCCTCGACCCCGCCACCGGCAAGGAATTCTGGCGCGCCACCTACGAAGGCTACTCGAATGTCCCCATGCCCGCATGGGGCGACGGCCTCGTTTACGTCTCCAGCGCCTTCGACTCCCCCGAAGTCCTCGCCATCGACCCCAACGGCGCCGGCGACATCACCGCCACCAACGTCAAATGGGTCGAAACCAAATACGCCCCCTGCTCCCCCAGCATGATCTTCCACGACGGCCTCCTCTACATGCTCAACGACACCGGTTTCGTCGCCTGCCGCGAAGGCAAATCCGGCAAACTCCTCTGGGTCTCCGACCGCATCCTCAAAGGCTCCTCCGCCTCCCTCCTCCTCAACACCTCCACCACCGGCAATAAACTCTACGCCCTCGACGAATTCGGCAAATGCGCCATCCTCGCCGCCGGCAAAGAATTTAAACTCCTCACCACGAACACCCTCAACGACGAAAAAACCCTCGCCAGCCTCGCCGTGGATGATGGCGTCATTTACCTGCGCGGGGAGAAGGCGATGTATTGTATCAGGGAGAAATGACCTGTGTGCTCGACCGTACTCTATCAGAGCGTGAATGGCTTCCCTTGCTCGATTGCCGTTACCAAACCATGAATATCCGAGTGAATTTCGTCGAGACGCAATTCGTTGAACAGATTCGAACTGCTCAGGGAGACATCAAACTCCGCCTGCGACCACTCTGATAATGAGGACATTAATGCCTTGCCGGAAGCTATCTGTATTAAACTGCCGTGGCTGCGTTTTGCGTCTCGGATTATCGCTCGGGCCTTCTGATTAGCCTTACTTGGCCCCCCAGCTTTGTCCTCCGCCAACAACTCAGACGACAGCGCATCAAAAATAGAATCCTCCTCCAAATCGGCCAATTTTCTAAGTTTCGTTTCAATCACACTTGTCAACGGTGCACTACGGGGGGCCGCAATCCTTGCTCGAATGATTCGAGAAATCGCCTGCGGCACAAGGAAATAATTTTCAATTTCTTTCTGTTTCCAAATAACAAGATTCACGCCGCGCTCCTTGGCCTGCTTGTGTCGTTTTTCTATTGCCTCGATGGTGTGATAGTCTCGATCGAAAATACAGTAGGTAATAATTTCTTGGCCAATGGCATTCCTCAGGAGCATGTCCGAGCCAATGGCGTAGTTCCATCCTGTCCACCCACCCAAGGACATATTTGGGATTGCATCCAACGGACGTCGAGTATTCGGAAAGAGGATGTTCTGAACAGCCTTGAGAAATCTCATGTCTTTTCCCTCGACCAAAATGAGACGACGTGAGTTCCAGAGCCGCGCCATGTGAAGATTGTGGGCGCTCCCAATTCTGGAAACGAGAGATTGAACTGCCGGCGTGTTGGCAGCAAATTGAGAGCGGCTTCTCCTCCGATCAATTACCAAAATTGCGTCGCTTTCCACCTCAGCCATGATTTCCACCGAATGCGTGGCAATAATTACCTGAGGAAAACGGCCTCGAATGTGACGGATTAGCCTCCGCTGCATGTCAGCGTGCATGTAGACATCCGGTTCATCAAGAATCACTGTTGTAGCATCCGATGCCCTAGACAAAAACCAGACCGTTTGCATCCACATTTGTAGACCGTGTCCCATCGTTCCGATTTCACCGACGAAGTCTTCATTTCGAATTTCGAGGTAAATGACTTTTTCGTCCATAGGCCCAGGTACGATCAACTCCTGGACCTTAACACCAGGCCACGTTTGAATGACGGAATCACAAAAGGCACTATATCTTTCTTTGAAGATCTTAAGTTGATTTCTGAAATGCAACGAAACTAGGTTCGAAGACACGGATTTTCTGACATAATCCTCATTTAGCACCTCTTCCCGTAGACGCACTGGCCCAATTTGGGGCATTATTTCGACGACAGGAATGTCGGTATTCTTAGCCCACGTTTGATTTAGCACGCTTTCGCCCCGTTCATTAGAAATGCTGGCAAAGCAGTTTTCCTCTCCATCCAAGTAGATTTTCATGGCACTGCCATTTGAAAACTCAGCGGAGACAATTGCTGGTGGCTCGCCGTAACAATGGAACAAATGGCGAAACTGAATGTCCAAGTTTGCCAATGAGGGCTGAACGACTTTGTCGCTGACGTATTTTTCGAGATGCCGAGGAGGAAATTGATAGTGCAAACCGCGGAAACGAGCCGCAACAAGAGATACCAGTCGCAGAGCCTCCACGATCGTGGACTTCCCAGCATTATTCGCTCCTACAAGAATCGTCAATGGCCGCAGTTCTAGGGTGTGATCGTCAAACCCGCGGAAATTCTGCAGCCGTAGTTTCGTAATCATCCTGTCGCAACTGTTCTATGGAGTTGGCCTACAAACTTATCGTCGTCCGAGGGGAGCGCGGAACTACTTCCGGTAAATCGAACCATGAAGGTTCGCAAGGGCGACTGACCGTATGGAGCGCAAGAATAACAAAAGGCATGTCCGCCCTCACAGAAGCAAGCCAATTCAAGATCACTGCTGTGTGACACAGGCCGCGCGGGCCGAGGTTGTTGGTTTCATTTTATCCCAAGTAAGCAATTCAAGGAAGGGCGTTCCTGCGCTAGGACCATACACCTCTTTCACCAAGTTGAGGTGTTCGCGTGAAGCTTCGTTTTCGAGCCCTTTCACATAATTGAGAAATGCTTCTTTTGATCGAAGGGAAAAGATTTTCGCTCCGCTTGCTAGACAACGGCCTAAATCTCCTTGTCGCGAGAGATTTTCCATCTCCAAGTCGACGAACATCGCATCACAGAAGGGGCTGTAGGCGGCGATAACATCCAAGTCGTTGTAGATGCTTCCGGTAGGAAAGTTCTCTGGTTTCATACCAGCCCGGACGCTTCGCGCCAACGTAGCCCAGAACAGCCCCCAGATTTTCACATATGAAAGCCTGCGAAAATCCTTAGAATCGAAAAAAGCGTTCACGGCATCAAAACGTCCCTGAATATCGGAGTGCGTCTTTGCCGCCTCACGCAATAGATCCCGAGCCAGATCTACCTCTTGGGGAGGAAACGCAATCTCTGAAACCGGAATTTCACCGCTCGTTACTTTTCCAAACTTTGCGAGGTACCGTGCGTATTGGCGGAGAATACTTCGCCCCAATTCGGCGACTTCGTTTTGGAACACCTCTTTGAACGAGAAGTCGGGTGCTTGCTGCCACTGTAAGCAAACACCGTGGAGGTGCTTGGTCTTTGCATCTCTCAGTTGGGTCAGTTCTTGTGCGAGGCCAGGTAACACGTAATTTAGCCCAATTCTGATCCGAGCTGTCCAAGCGTCAATATCTCCGAATAAAGCCATTCCGCGTTCTCTAGGCACCTCGGCCGGAACTCCATCGAGCCACGATCGGAAGCACTGAACGATCTGAGTGCGAAACACGTGTTCGGGTCTGTTAAACCGGACCTCATAGGACAAGTGCCTGAACATTCGTCGCAAGTTTTCATAGTGCGGACCAGTGACCACAGATTCATAATCGTGCACGGATGACTCAGGACAAACTACAAGCTGCAGCTTGCAGGCGCGATCTAGCGCCTCAAAGAGTTCGTGAAAAAACTGCGCATGGTGCCCTCTTTGCTCGCATGGAGTACTCGGATCAAGCTGTTTCATCATGTTACTAATGACAAATTGATCGAGATAGATGACTTTCTTCCTCAGGGGTGGGAGTGGGTAGGCTTTGTCGAACCAGCATGTGGTGCAACGCCGGGCATACTGATACTTGTTAACCATAAGCACGCCAAATGTTGTGTTCCCGCAATCGGGGCACGCGATGAATGGCGGATTGACAAACTCTTTGACTTTTGGAGTTCGTGAATTGAGGGGACGATTCATGATCTTGGATTCCCGCTAAGTAGGAATTTAGGCGTTCATGTTGAGCTTCAGGTCGTGATTGCCGATAGTCGATGAGAAGAAGGGCGCTTAATTATGCGTGCCGAGAGAAGGCTTCGTAAGGATCGCTTCACCCGATCATTGGTCTGCCGCGGTTTCGGTAGTCGCGCCACCTTTCCTCACGGAATAGTGCGGAAATATCCCTTCCAGTCAACATCTGTTACGGACGTTTCCATGGGACATACTGGCAAGAGTGTGCTTTTCTGACTCATGAGATGGCCATTTCGTCTCACGGAATTTTTTAAAATTTAAAGGATTGCAACAACGCTGGCGCGCGGTGCAAAGAGTCATTGTATGGGAAAATCGATTCCTTGAAGTTTTTAAAATATTATTTTTCCCCTTTTGGCGCGCGCTTTGCCTTAATGCATTTCGCCAGCGCACTCGACGCTGGTTTGTGCAACCTCTTACAGACAACCTGCAATGGACTTCATTCATACTGACGAATACTTGAACCGTGGCGATGTCGTTGTCGTCGATTGTGATACGCAGTGCAATGTCATGCTGACGGATGACATTAATTTTTCTCGATTTCGTAGGGGCGATTCCTGCGATTACCGAGGAGGGTTCTACGATAGGTTTCCCGTTCGCATCGCTGCTCCACAGTCTGGCAGATGGCACATCACCATTGACGTCGGAGAAGGCTACAGCGCGAACATCCACTATTCGATAAATGTTGTTCGCTGTTGAGACTACATTGGGTATTTTGGGGGAATCAATTTTGGTGGGTCGTTGCTGTCGCCGTTGGTGAAACGTGTCGACGGCCCTCGCGGAAACCAAACCCCAAAGCCACCGCCGCCGACAAGTACCTCACCACTCCCGATCCTCCTGCCATTCCAGATTCGTCCCGCCGAAACCATCCCAGAAAAATCCGCGCGACAGCCAGCCAGAGCCCCCGAACATATCGGGAATCATGCACCGGTCCCTCCGTCTCTCCTCTTGCCTCGTTTGCATCGTCGCCCTCTTCGGATTTCTGTCCCCGGCTTCTGGAGACCCGGCGGAGACCTCCCCTCAAACGCCCCCGCCACAACACCCTCCACTGGAATTGCCGATTCCGGACTCCGTATTCACCAAAACAGCCCGCCGCTGGATGGGCGTCTATCTTTTCGGGCACAAGACCGGCTGGGCGGTGCAGACCCTCGGACCGGCTGCGGTGGAGGGAAGGGTTTGCATCTCCAGCAGCTTCGAAGTGACCACCGAATACAAGGCATTCTCGAGGGTCAACAAATGCTTCACCTCCCTCCGCAAATGTTATCATAAAGCGCCTCCGTACCGCGCGTTCCTCGTCGAACAGACGGAAAGGATCGGCGATCAAACCCGCCGCGTTGTCCTTCGGAGTGACGGCGGGACCGGTTATTCCGTGGAGGTCACGGAGGGTGGCGTCACGAAACCCGGGGCCGACGTCCAGCTCGACCTGCGCCTTTGTCAGGAGACCACCCCCGCCGTGTGGGCTGCCGATCCCGCGCGCCGTCTAGGGGATGCCATCACCTCCACCGAACTCACCCCGAATGGCACGCTGAAAAGCCGCGTGCAGACCGCCACCATCCGCCAGCCGGCCCGCTGGTCCGGTCCTGCCGGAAAGATCCCTTTGTGGGAACTCGACATCTACGATTACGGCACCGAAACCACTTCCGTCGCGCGCGTCTCCCGCCAGGACGGAAAAGCCATTACCCTGCCCGTGGATGGCACCATGGAAATGAGGAGCGAACCGGAGAAGACCGCCAAACAAATGCCGGACCTCGCGCCCGACGTGAGTGTTCTCACGAGCATCCGTGCCAGCCGGAGACTGGGTAACCCCAGCGCCCTGTCCGAAATCGTCATGGAGATCACCGCCCCCGAGGGCAAACGGGTGCCGGACCTCCCTGAAACCGCCAATCAAACCGTGGAGCGAAAACCGAATGGCAGCGTTATCGTGAAGATCAGCCGCAACGCCGGCAAACCTCAGCCCGCCTCCGCCGAAGACCGCGCGGAAGCCTTGAAATCCACCCCGCGATACCCCCTCGCCAACGAAACCGTCAAAAAACTCTCCGTCGAAGCAGTAGGCAGCGCCGCGAACGACCGCTCAAAAGTCCAAAACCTCCTCCGTTTCACCCGCGCCTGGATTCAGGAGGGCCTCAACGTGAAATCCATCACCGTCATGGACGTCATTCAGTCCAAAAAGGGCGACTGCACCGCCCACGCCCTCCTCTTCACCACCCTCGCCCGCGCCGCCGGCATCCCCGCCCGCGAAACCGGAGGCTGGATCTACACCGGCGACCGCAACCTCGCCTTCGGCGGCCACGCCTGGTGCGAGGTCATTCTCGACGGCCAATGGGTCCCCGTGGACTCCGTCTGGACCGAAATCCAACTCAACCCCGGCCACATCCAGGGCATCCGCAACTCCAAACCGCAGGCCCTCGTCGCCGGTCTGCAAGCCCGCATCATCTCATTCAAGACCATTGCCCCGAATGCGCTAAGATAACACAGAATCTCCATGCTTCGCGGTATGAACCCAACCGGCGAAGCCGGAACCAAACGCGGGCCGGAGGCCCAGCCAAAAATTAGCCGGGGGTGCAGCGAGGGAACCGAGCGGAACCCCCGGAACGCGAAAGAAAAAGTTCAGAGCCCCGGCAGGGGGAATGGCGCTTACTTAACCCAAGTTCGTCAGTTGCGGGGGCGCGACACCGCAAAATCAACGGGTTATGCGTTTCAGGAGGCGATTTTCTCCACTACATTTTGAATGCGTTTGGGAAGCGATGGCAGTTCAATGCCCAGGCGTTGCAGCAGGA
>DASZQB010000120.1:0-79520 GCA_035550135.1 Verrucomicrobiales bacterium | reverse complement strand
TCCTGCTGCAACGCCTGGGCATTGAACTGCCATCGCTTCCCAAACGCATTCAAAATGTAGTGGAGAAAATCGCCTCCTGAAACGCATAACCCGTTGATTTTGCGGTGTCGCGCCCCCGCAACTGACGAACTTGGGTTAAGTCCTATCCCCCCATTCCCGTCCTCCACAGCTCGCGCGTGACGTTAGGAAAAACTCACTGCGGATTGGCAAACGGGTCTTGCCCCTGCTGCGCCGGTATTCTCCCGCGGAGTTTCGCAGCCCATGCAGAGTCGGGTTGCGTCTGGAGCCACGCATCGGCGGCTGCCGGATCTTTCGAGCGCCAGACGGCGAAGGCTCCGACGACCGGATGCGCCGCGGACCCTTCCGCCGTTGCCGGTTCGTCGGGCAATCGCGCCGCCCACGCCACCGTTCCGGCGGGGTCTTCGCGGGCTACCTCCACGATGAGGCGATTGGTTTGCGCATAGTCCCGCCCGGGGTCGCCGGCATGTTTGGTGAGCCAGTCCACGGCGGCCTGCGGGTCCGTGTAGTTCAACCTCCTCATCGCGACGGACCATGCGGCGGGCTTCAAAGCGTCCGGCATTTGTTCATAGATGCTGCCGCTGTCCGTGGCACCGGTGGTGGTGCTGGCCAGATCGAAATAATCCTGAAGCGTCTCTTTGATGACCGGGTCATCAGGCTGCCTGGCGAGCAGCGAGGTTTCCAGGTTTTTGACACTGCCCTCCGCGCTTCTGGTTAGGGCATAACCGGCAGCGACGACTTCGAAACGGGAGGCCCGCGGCCCCGCCGCCCACGCGAGCGCCTCCGCGGGGTTCGTTTCATACCAGCCCTCCATGATGTGCCGTGCGTCGGAACGGGTCTTGCCCTGAGGCGTCTTCTCAAAATGGGCAAGGCCGCCGGCGGGGTCCACCCGTCCCCACTGCTTCCAGAGAGCGTTCCATACGGCCGGAGCTGGGAAATTGCCGCGGTTTTGCGCGGTGCCCAGAGCCGCCGTTGCTTCTTTCATTTCGTCTTTGGCGAGCGCGGGGATGACGCCTTCCAGGAAAGCGGTCTGGCTGGTGCCGTCAAAAATGAGGGCGCCTTTCCGCATCAGTTCCAGCCGCTGCTCGCGGGTCAGCGCGCGCACCTGATCCACTGTCAGAACCTCCGGCGCATTTGCCGCGCGCACCGTCTTCCTGCTTTCGGCCGGGCGGGGCGGGGCGCTCTCTTTGCCGGAAAGCGTCGGCGTGGCGGGAATCACGGACCTCGCCTTGGAAGCATTGGCGTCGCTTCCGGAATCCATACTCCAGCGGCCGGCGAAGAATGCAGTGGCGGCAGTGACTCCAAGGACGACGGCGGCGGGAAGTGCTTTCATGGCGGGGACGGCTGTCCCGCTTTTGATAGCGAATCCCCGGAGCACACGCGAGCAAATTCCGTAGGAAGTTCTTTCGCGTTTGATGCCGGCACTGCACTGTTAGGTGGAGCAACGGCCAGCGTGGGCCTGGCAGCACGGGCGTAACGCCTGCCAGGCTTGGAGTCCGGACCGCGATTAACACGAATCCGTTCCCCGCTCTGCCTAACGCGACACATCCTGTCCGCCTTTCACTGCCCGGCAGACTTTCCCAATGTTCTTATCGTTTGTAAATTTTGACGCCCGCCCGCTCCAGGAGCCAGGTGAGTATGAGGAATGAAAACAGACACCCAATGCCGACCGGAACAATGAACAGTAGGAGCGGATACCTTCCAGCCGGCAGCCGGGGAATGGCGTCGCAGACGTACAGAATGGAACCTCCCACAAACAGCAACAGGTGCCCCAGGAGCAACATCCTTCCTGTGAAGGTCAACTTTTCGAGCGGGGACTGTGGCGGCTTCATTCGAATAAGGGCGCTCCTTTCTGCGCCTATCGAGCTTTCAAAAACGCCGCCGCATCCGCCGCTTCCTGCGCCGTGAGCCCCTGCTGGGTGGCGCTCAGCATCAGGGAGCGGTTCAGCGCGGTCTTTGTTTTCAGTTTCGAGCGCGGCACCATTTGCATCACGCCGCCCTGGCTTTGGATGATGAGCGGATCCGCATCCGTGAGGAGAAGACCGTCGATGATCGTGCCGTCGTTGAGTTCCAGTCGTGTGCCGGCAAATCCCTGCGCGATGTCCGCGGAAGGCTCGATCATGCTGCGCAGCAGCACTTCCATCGTTTGCGTGCGGCCCCACGTGCTGAGGTCCGGGCCAAATTCCGCGCCGGTGCCGCCGACTTTGTGACAAAGGTAGCACCTTGCCACCACCTGTTCCCCGCGTTTCACATCCCCGGTCAATTTGAGCGCGTCGTCCACGGTGAAGGCCGGCGGCGGCGGCTCAGGTGTGGAAAAGGACACGAGCGTAATCTTGTCAGGATCGTAAAGCCCCTTCTCCTTTAGCGCCGTCGTCAGCCCATGGGCTTTCCAGGTGCTGTCCTTGCGGTTGAGCAGCCACCAGAGCGCCGTAGTGCGCATGAGCGGGTCTTTCGAGCCATCCGTTTTCACCGCAACTTCCAGCATGGCCTCGGCGGCTTCTTTAGTGTCGTTGAAGCCGATGGCGGTCAGAGCGTCGAGGCGGGATTTCGTTGGTAGCGTGGGTGCGAGGGCGCGCGTTTTGAAGGCGGCGATGTTGCGCGGCAGATGAGATTGGAAGGAAAGAGCCTCCAATAACGGCGGCCACTTCAGCGGGTCGGCAGCCCCCAGGCGTGTCGAAACAATCTCGTAAACGCGGGGCGGAATCAGAGCCCACTCGCACGCGGCGAGAGAGAACGCGTCTGCAATGATTCTTTCCGCATGCTCAGCGAACTTTTCTTCATCCGTCCGTTCCCTGGTCCTCACTGCCAGCGATTCGCGATTTGCCGCGAACCACCGCGAGATCAGGTTTGCGGCGGGCCTGCCATACGTCCTCTCAAATGTATCGTGGTGATCATACCGCGGGAGTTTCGGAAGATTTCCGGAATTCCAGATACCGCGGGCGGCGAAGTACCGGTTCTTATCCAGGATCAGGGACTCAATTGGTTTCCAGGGTTGATTCTTCAGAGCCTTGCCGGCCAGCGCCCGGACGTGAACCGCGGGGCTTTTCAATGTGGCGATCGCTCCCTCCACTGTCGCCAAGTCCACCTTCGGCACCACACTCTTAAAACCTTTTGGCGCGATGCGGTAAATGGTGCCTGACACACTGTCATCGAGGTCATTGTGCCCGCCGGTGCGGGCGTCGTACCAGTCGGAGATATACAAAGCGCCGTCCGGGCCAACGGCGATGTCGCTGGGCCGAAAGAGAGTTTTGACATCGTCGGCCCGGGCGGACTGATCGCCGCCGGAGTAGTCCGTACCGCTGACTTTGCCTTCCTCGTTAGTCGTGAGGAAATTGAACCGCTCCAACTTCCATCCCGCGCCTTCCGGTCTTGGTTTGTATCCAAAAATGGTGTTTCGCGCCGATTCGCACACCAACAGCGTGCCTTCATGCTGCGGGCCGAGAGCGCCGTTTTCGTAGAACACGCAGCCGGTTGGCGCGCCGCCTCCGTAGATGTCACCGGCGGGAGCAACCCCGGGATCATCCTGACGCCACGTTGCGGTCTGCACACTCTGTCCCGGGCGGCGGTCGGCCTGCCATGAGCGCCGACCGTCGGCGGAGGTAAAGCCGTAATTGCCGCCTTCCAGCACCCAAAAGACGCGGCACGCCGGCTGGTCATCGTTGTCGCTGGCGAAGATGTCGCCAAAGCTGGTGACGCAGTTCTCGTACGAATTGCGCAAATTGTGCGCGAGGATTTCCACGTTCGTTCCATCGGGATTCATCCGCGCGATGAAGCCGCCGACATACACTTTGCCGTCGTCGCTCTTTTGACCGGCGACCGTGTTAGGGTCCCAGTCCGGAAGTTCCGGGTCTTTGGGCCACCACGACCAGTTTTGTGCCGCGGCGATGCGAAACGTCTTGCCACTCTTGTCGGTGAATTTCGCGCCACAGTTGCCGCAGGAGAAATACCATTTTCCGTCAGGGCCCGCGGTGACGCTGTGCAGCGAGTGATCGTGGTTGCGCCCGTTGAATCCCGTTAGGAGCACCTCGCGCGTATCGCCTTTGGCGGTGTCGAAGATAGCGTCCCCGTCCTTGTCTGTGTAAACGATGAGGTCCGGCGCCATGCTTACCACCACCCTGTTGCCGATCACCGCCACGCCGAGCGGAGCCCGGAGGAATTTCTCCTGCACGAAACACCACGACTTGTCCGCCGTGCCGTCCTTGTCGGTATCCTCCAGCACCATGATGCGATCCCCCTCCGGACGCCGGTTGAAGTGCTTCCGGTAATTCACACCCTCCGCCACCCAAATGCGCCCGTGCTGATCGATGTCGATATTCGTCGGATTATTGAACATCGGCGACGCCGCCCACACGGTAACCTCCAGGCTCGGATCAGCGCAGTGAAACAGGGCCGGCGGCACCGGCGCAGCGGCCACCGGAAGCGTCAGAACGGAAAGAGCAAGGAAGCGCATCATATCGAATAAGAGAGTGCTGTGCAGACCGGGTCAGGGTAGCGCACCTTACTTAAAGACAAACCATGTTCATTTCCCATCGTTACCACTGGGATGGTAACGATGCCTCGGGAAAATCGCGGAAAACGACCTTCGCCTCTGGGAATCCGGCCAAATCCAACCAATTTAAGCCAAATGTTTTGATTTAATCACAATCCAACCTTCCTGCCTGTGCCTATCCTGCCGATCCCGCCTCCGGACGCACCTTCCTTCCAACGCGTTTTGGAGCTTGGAGCTTCGGTGGGTGTTTGGTGCTTGGATTTTGGTGCTTGGTGATTCCGGCCCGGGCGACGGTTGTTTTCCTTCCCTCAAAAACCATAACACCCCAAAGAATCCCTGAGCCGTCTCCCCCGGCATTTCCCCGGTGGACTAACGCCCCGTCCGGTGGCATGATCCGTGGAAGGAAAATTAGAGTCAACGATCCGTCGCCTGCGCTGTCTTAACCTCACAATTCCATGAAAGAAAGAATGCCTTTCGCGATGCCCATCGTCGGTGGCCTGGTGCTGCTGGCGCTGGTGCTCTTCGTGTTGCCGGATTCGCTCTTTTCAGGTTTCGGCATCAACAGACACGCCGGCGGGGTTTCAGAGAGCGAACGAGTAGCCGGCAGTATCAAAACAGAGGACGAAACCGGAAGCGGCCTCGCCACCTTCGATCCGCTGGCGGCACAATGGGCCGCTTTGATGGCTCGTCTCGGTTCAAAAAATGCGCGGCCCAACGAGACCCTCCTTTCTTTCGATTCAGCGGAAGCCATGAAGGCATTTCTGGATCGCGCGGACGAGGCGGGGCTGAAAATCCTCGGCAAAATTGACGCTCTCAACATGGTGCGTGTCGGCTATGACGACCTGAACGACCTCCGCGACGATATGCGCGCGCATCCAGGCGACTACGCGGGCGCCGGTCCAAACTACCTCGTTCAGATTCCCACGGTGCCGTCCCTCGAAAACCGCCCGGAGCAGCGGGAAGTCGGCTTCGATGACGGAGCGCTCGCCTTCATGGGGGTAAAGGGAGACATTTCCACCTGGGGCAAAGGCGTGACTATCGCGATTTTGGATACCGGCGTGACGGCACATCCCGCTTTCACGAACGGACGCGTGACCTCCATCGATATTGGCATGGGCCTCACCGGCACCAGCGACGCAGACGGACACGGCACGGCCGTCGCCTCTCTCGCCGGTGGCGGGATGACCGGTGCCGCCGGCGTGGCCCCGGCTGCGAATCTTTTGAGCATCCGGGTGACAGACTCGGACGGCGTCAGTGATCTGTTCACTCTGGCGCAGGGCATCCAGACCGCGGTGGACGCGGGCGCCAAGGTCATCAACATCAGCCTGGGCGCTTACAACGATTCCAGCGTTCTCTCCCGGATGATCGATTATGCGGACCGGCACGGCAGCATCATCGTCGCGGCCGCGGGCAATGATCAGTCCAGCACCATGACATGGCCGGCGGCCAATCCGCTTGTCATTTCCGTGGGTGCCGTGGACGCCGTGGGACAGCAGGTCAGTTTCTCAAACTCCGGCGAAAACCTCTCGGCCACCGCTCCGGGACTCGGGCTCAATGCCGCGTGGCCCGGCGGGCAGATTGTAAGCTTCGACGGCACCTCCGGCAGCGCTCCTCTCATGTCAGGGGCCATCGCCTCGATGCTGTCGCTCAATCCCAAACTCACCGCACGGCAGGCTGCCAGCCTGGTCACCACTTACTCCGCCGACGCCGGCGCGCCGGGTCCCGATCCCCGTTACGGGAACGGCACCGTGGACATCGGATACGCACTTAATTTCGGCAACACCGCCTATCTTGATCCGTCCATCTCCAGCCAGTATTTCCACCCTGACGAAAACAGCATGGAGTTCGTCGTCCAAAACCGCAGCGGCTCCGGAGTCAGCAGCCTGACGCTCGACATCAACGCTGCCGGTGTCAGTCAAAGCATCGCCGTTCCCTTCCTTCAGGCCGGTGAGCGCTGGTCCTACACCGTCCCCATCGATCAGGCCCGGCTCACCACCGAAACGCAACTCCAGTACAGCTCCCGGCTCCGCCTTCCCGCCGGCCTCACCGACGTCAACCCCGGCAACAACGGCAAAATGAGCGTCGTCTTCAAACCGACTGTCGCCGCACCGTAATTTGTCAGGCTTGATTTGTTAGGGAAAATCCGCCGCTCTGCGCTGCCCGCCTTTACTGCTTCTTCTTCAGTGAAGCGAGGTACTCCACGAGATTCACGAAGTCATCGCTGCTCATCACCGTATGCATGTTAGGCGTCATCAGCGAAACGGTTAGTTTGTCGCGGCTGGCAATCTCATCCTTGGCGCACTTCTGGATGATGCCTCCCGGAAGCTTAACGGAGAGCTCCGCATCCGTCTCGCTGGCGATGATCCCCATATACCGGTTGCCGTCCTTCATCTTCACATCCCATCCCTCGAAACCAAAGCTGATGCCCGCGCTGGGATTGAGAATCGAATCGAAGATCGCCTCCTTCGCCAGCTTGCTCCCGATTTCACTGAGCGCCGGACCGAAATCGATTCCCTTCCCGTTCACCTGGTGGCATACAAAACAATACGTTAGGAAAACAGCCTCCCCCTTTTTGGCATCGCCCGGCTTCTTCATCAGTTCGGCGATGGCCGGCGCATTTGCCGCGGTAATGACCGGAAGCACCTTCGCTCCCGCGGTGCGCACACTCTCATCCGTGGAAGTCGCTAGGACTGACGCCGCGGCGGACTTCGCGCCCTCCGGCAACTTGCCCGTCTGCGCCGCCGCCAGAATCGCCTGCTGGCCCGCGGGGTTGCGTCCCAGTCCCTTCACGGCGGCCAGCGCCATCGGCAGCGGCGTTTTGGCATCCGTTAGGACCGCCCCGGCGAGCTCTATGGTTTCTTTGCTGCCCACCCCCGCCACGTCTTCGATGAAGAGCGCCGCCGCCCCAGGCTCAAGACCCGCCAGCTTTTCCTTCACCGCACTCCCCTGCCCCAGTTGGTAAATCATCTTCACCGCCTGCCCGGCCGCAGGAGTGCCAGCCTTTGTAATGGCGAGGTTGAGCAGCGTGTCCTTCTGCCCGGTCACCGCATACTTCTCCACCAGTTGAAAATACTCCTCACTGCCCGCGGTGGCCGTAAGATAACGATCGATCGCCTCTTTCGTCTTCGGACTCGCCTTGCTGTAATCGAATGACGCCAGCCGCTGCACTGTTTGCACAATGCGTTTGTCCGCCTCGGACGGTTCGTCGGCAGAGGCGATCACAGAGAGAAGAAAGAGACACGTTAGAGAAGTGCGCAGCATGAGCGGGTGAAGGGTTGGCCTAGCCTTTTTTTACAGGTCCGTAGTAACGAAGGGCATCGATTTTGCCGCCGGTCTCCGCAAGAGGATACGCCTCCGTCCTGCCGTGTGAACCGGGGTCCATGATGAGGTAGTCGTATCCTTTCTTGCCGCAGATCACCACGAAATGGCTCGTTTCGCGGGGCGGCGGATAACCAAGCCGCACAATCACCGGATTTCCCCGCTCAAGATTCCAGTCGATGAGGTAATAGGAGGGCAGGTCTTCGTACTCAAACGTCACCCGTTCCGGATCGAGCAGCACTGCTACTTTCCATTCGATCCATGCCTGCGGCGTAAAGCCATTGTTCCCGTTAAGGAAATCGTTCAACCGCTGCGGATCGGTATCCACGCCGTAGAAAGAGAGCACCATGGCCGCGGAGGAAACGGCACAGCCGTGTGAACCCAGCGTCTCCGTGGCGGAAGGCCCTAAAAGATTGGCACCCCACCGCGGATCATTCTGAAGAAATCTCGGGACCTTGATGAGTACCGTCTCTTCAAAGAACTTCCCGCCGGAGGGTGCCAGGCCCTTCTGCGTCTTCCGGTAAACCTCCTGCCACTCCCGCTCGGCTCGCGCTCTGCGTTCCTTATAAACATAAGCTCCCAGCACCACCACTGAGATGAGAACCCCCAGCGCCGCGGCCAGCCACAGACGGCGGGAATCCGGCCGCCGCACTTCATGGCGTGCGGTTGGACTGAAACCGGCATCATCGTTCACGGTGCAGCAGACAGTCAGGTGTTGAGAAAACCGGTAAGCGGACTCGTGGCGCTGGCATGCAAAAGTTTCTCCGGAAGTCCGGCTTCGAACGCCTCGCGGCCCGCCTCCACCGCCATGCGAAATGCCCGTGCAATGCGCACCGGATCGCTGGCCGCGGCGATGGCCGTATTCACCAGCACCGCATCCGCTCCCATTTCCATGGCCTCCGCCGCGTGACTCGGCGCGCCAAGGCCGGCATCCACAACCACAGGGACCGTGGCCTGTTCGATGATGATCTCAATCAACCGGCGCGTCACCAGTCCCTGATTGGAACCGATGGGGGCGCCCAGCGGCATTACCGTTGCAGCGCCAACATCTTGCAGGCGTTTGGCGAGCACCGGGTCGGCATTGATATAGGGCAGCACCGTGAATCCCTCCTTCACGAGTATTTCCGCGGCCTTCAGCGTCTCGACAGGATCAGGCAGCAGATAACGCGGATCGGGATGAATCTCCAGTTTCACCCAGTTCGGCAATCCGGCCGTCACCGCCAGCCTCGCCAGACGCACGGCTTCCTCCGCCGTGTTGGCCCCGCTCGTGTTGGGCAAAAGGAGATACTTCTTCGGATCGATGAAATCGAGGATGTTCGCAAACGGGTCTCCCTTGCCGCTCAGATCGGCGCGGCGCAGAGCAACGGTGACGATTTCACATCCGCTCGCATCGAGCGCGTCGCGCATCAGTTCCGGCGCGCCAAACTTTCCCGTGCCTGTGAGGAGGCGACTGGTAAACGTGCGGTCAGCGATTTTGAGAAGAGAGGCCACTCCTTATCTTTAGTTAGAGCAGCACGCGCCGGAACAGTTCATCCAGAGGTAACTGAATGCCGATGTAAAAATCGCCGAACTCGGCAAAACGCGCACTCACGTCATCGAAGCGCATCTCATAGACGATGGCTTTGATGTCCGACGTGGAATGAGAAAACAACGTGACACCCCACTCATGCTCATCGAGTCCGGTCGAACCCGTAATCAACTGCCGCACGCGCCCGCTGTATTTGCGCCCGGTGGTCGCATGGCCGGCCATGAGTTTACGGCGCTCGGCGAATGGCTGCGCGTACCAGTTGTTGCCGTCATTGCGCCGCTTGCTCATCGGATAAAAGCAGAAAATCTGCCAGTCCGGCATGTTGGGATACAGACGGTCCTGGCGGTATTTCGCCATGTGCTTGTGGAATGTTTCCATCTCCGCCGCATGCTCCGGCGTGCCGGCCTGGAATCCCTTCTCCGCCGTCACTTTGGCCGCATGCTCCTCCTCCGAGGACACATACTCCGTCCATTCCGTCATGGAGAGGTAGCTGTAGGAGGGGGTTAGGACATCCGTGCCAAGCGAACGGGTGAGCTTCTTTTCAAAAGCGTTGGCGGTATGCAGATCCGGCGTGAGAAGCATGAACCCGATGTCCGCTTTCGGCGTGAGCATGGAAAAGACCAGCAACTGCGTCTGCGGCGTGGCGCGAATCTCCTGCACAAGGCGCGCAAGATTCGTTTTGGCACGGATCTGTTCATCCGCAGAAAGAACATCCCAGTGGGAATGCTCGATGTGATAGAAAAGATGCAGCACATGCCAGCCCTCCGCGGGAGCGAGGGAAGGCAGCGAAGGTGCGGCTTCGGACGGGCTGATGGATGGCTGACTCACAGGTTGAAACGGAAAGGGTTGAGGGACAAATCAGAAACCGGAGCGCCACAGACGCCCGGGGGCAAAGAAAACCTTTGTGTCGCGGAAATGCCTTACTGCGCGAGGTTGTTTGACACGTCAAACGTCCCCAGAATCTTCCAGTCCTTGTCATCGGAATTGTAGGACGTGCTTTCGGCGATTTCGATTGACCAGCGCCGCTCGTCACCGTTCGCATAGGCTCGAAACGCGCTTTCATCGAAGAGTCCCGACGAACAATACACCGCCGCGTCGGTGCCGTTCTTGAAAGCGCCAACCGCGGGCTGATCCACCAGTTTTCCATTCGTCACCTGCACCACCCGGGTGTCACCGCGCGGTTTGTTGTCACTGTCCCTGAAGATAATGCGGAGATACCCGTTGGTGCTGGCGCTGGAATCAATGGAGAAAGTAAGTTCCGGAATAATCCCCGGCTCGTAGTGTCCTGGAGTGGGAAGAATCACTTCGATTTGTTCCAGCCGGTCGGCGTCCTTCACGCTCTTGCGCCATTCGCCGGCAGCTGAGGGGATGGTAATGAGCGCTCCCTTCATTGGTAGATCCGGTTTTGGCAAACTGCGGGCCGGACCTGCGTCGGCGGAGGAAACAGCGGCGCGCATCAGCCAAATACCCAGCATCAGCAGAACCGCGGCTCCGGCTCCCCAGCAGACTTTCTCAACAAGGCTTAGCGGACGCCGGACTCTCGCAGGTTTGTCCGCAGCCGGAGTGTCCGCAGCGGTCCGGGCGATGAACTCCTCGAGGTCATTCACCTCCTCCGCCCCTTTCTTTGTCGCGGGAGCCGGCGCGGCCGCGGGCTTTTGCTCCACCGGCGCATTTCCCGTTCCCGCACCTGACAAATCATAGTCCGCGATCTCTTCGGACGTGGCGGGCTCCCAGCCGCCGGCGCCTACGGTCGTGGTGGATTCAAACAGATCGGAACCGAGAGTGGGCGGCACGGGTTCCTCGCGCGCCCCGTGAACCGGACCACCGACCTCGTAAGCGGGCGACTCTTTCCGGTGATCAGGCAGTCTGGGCTTCGGCTGCGGGCGCTCGTCGTAATCATCCAAATTAAGGTCCTCGTCCGACATCGCTGCGCCCCGCGGCGGAACGGGCGCGGTTTGATCCTCCGGCGGACCGGGATTCGATCCGGGAGCCTTCCCTGAGGAGGAACCGGGTTTTTGGTGTTTGGACATGCCTTGGGGATGAAAAATTCCCGCCGGACTTGCCTGGGAAAACGGCGGGAAGCCTGCAAGACCTTCCGCACTGCTCTCAGCCCACTCCGCACCGGCGGCGGTGGAATGGGTTTCATGACTTACCGTTCTAAAAAAGACATTGCAAGACAAGAAGTATCCCCCTACGCTCGACCCTTCCACCCTCCCACTCCATTTAGAAATGGCTGACCGCGACAACAAACACAAAGAAAACGCCTCCGGAGCTTACTACGTTGACGACCAGTGTATCGATTGCGACCTGTGCCGGGAGACGGCACCCGCAAACTTCACCCGTGAAAACGACGGCGGCTATTCTTTCGTGTACAAACAGCCCGAAACCGACGAAGAGCGCGCCGCCGCTGATGAAGCCCTCGCCGGCTGCCCCGTGGAGGCCATTGGCAAAGACGGGGACGAGTAGGTGGCCCATCGGTCGTTGTCCCGTTTGGCAGATATTCCCTTCGGGACAAGCTGTAAGGGAGCTGTACGCGCCGGAAGAAAGGTATTCGGCGTTTAGAGGTATGCAGTCATCCAGCCCGGTGCTGCTCGCGCACCCGTGAGGGTATTTCCAACATCCGTATTCCGACTGGTGAGAATTGGCACCGTTTAATGAATCGGCAGGAGCACTATGCGCGGGGTTCAGAAATATTTTCAGCAAATGCTGAATAATCCGCTGAAGGCCCCGTCTGAAATTTCGGAATCCACCGGCAGGCCTTAAGGCCGGTCTTCGGATCTCCGAAAAAACAAAATCGAAATCCATCCCCAACCGTCCAATTCGCCATGAAAAAGTTTTCTCTCGCCCTCGCCGCTCTTCTCGGGTTCGCAGTCCTGACTCCCTCGACCGCTGAAGCGGGCGGTTGCCGCACCCGGGTGACTTATGACAGTTGCGGCACCTGCCTGCACTGGGAATACCGCTGCGTGGGCCGCGCCTATGACGGTTGCCCCGTGTATCGCTGGGTGGTGGTGAGCCGCTCTTATCCCCGCGCCAGCTATGGTTACGGCTACGGATATGGTTCTGGAATCCATCTCCATATCGGCGGCGGCCACTCCCACCGCGGGCACTCGCATCGCGGACATTCCCACCGCCACTAAAACCACCGGCGACCAAACCCCAACAAGGCGGGGCGCTCTGGAAACAGAGCGCCTCGTTTTTGTTTGGAAGGCGGGTTACGTTGTCGGCTTGCGGGTGGCTTTTCCCCGTTTGGGCGCCGGCTTGGCGGCTGGCGGAGGTGAAGGCTCGATTTTGGGAGTCGCTGCGGACGCGGAGGGAAGATGAGCGTAACCAATGAAGCGGGCGCGGCTCTCGGCGGAAGGAAGGCGAAAATCAAAGACGCTGACACCGGACATGCGCTGGCCGTCGTAAGTGCGACCATCACTGGCGCCGGCTGCGAGCGGGCGGCCATCGGAGGCGCGGGTGCCAAGATAAAACATGACGTGCGTGACGGGAGGGTTGCGGTCGGTTTTTCCGTCGCGGGTGGAATTGACCCAAAAGAGGAGATCGCCCGGGCGAAGTTCCTTGAACTCGAAGGTGTCGGTGGTGACGCCATTGCAGGCGCGGAAGGTGCCGGCCTGCCAGGTCCACGCATACATTTCATTCGCCTGCCGCGGGACATTGGTGTGGCCGCGGGATTGGAGAACGTGGTAAACGAAACCGGAGCAGTCAGTGCCGCCGGTGTCAGGATCAGCGCTGCCGGGCTTGTAGCTGAGGCCGCGTTCGGTAAGCGAGAGAGCGTAGCGCAAAATCTCCTGAGTGGGCGAGGGGAGTTTTTCGAACCCGGAGAGATCGGCGGGTTTGAGTGAAGCGGTTTTGGCTTCGGCAGCCTTGTCAGGCTCCTCGGACTCTGCGGGTTTATCCGGCTTCTGCGTCTCTGCCGGCTTTGGTTTCTTTTTTTCCGCTTCCTTCGTTTTGTCCTTCGACTCTTTCCTTTCCTCCTTTTTTTCTTTTCCCGCCGGGGAACGGGTGACTGGTTTGGTCCGGGGCGCGGCGGAGGCGGCGGAACAGAGAAGTGCGAGAAAGACAGGCAGAAACTTCACGGGATATGATGGCGCAATCCACGAGGCATGCACAAGAAAGTCATGCCCTTCCCTGCAAATCACGTGCCCCGCGGAATAGAGTTTCGGCGGAAGAGGGCTGGGACGCTTGACACCGGGGGATTCACGGGCAGGTTCCGCCCCTTCCGTTTCGGAAAAGCCGGTGTAGCTCAGCGGTAGAGCAGCGCATTCGTAATGCGCTGGTCGGCGGTTCGATTCCGCCCACCGGCTCCAATGCGACCACCCGGTCAGCTCGCGGCGGGGCTGCTGAGGATCTCGACGGCGCGCATGGCGGCGGCGTTGCGGTTTTCGACGCCGATTTTTTCGAAGACGCTGCCGAGGTGTTGCTTGGCGGTTTTTTCGCTCATGCCGAGAATGACGGCGACGTCGGCGTTGCTCTTGCCCTGGGCGACCCACAGGAGGACTTCAGCTTCGCGGGGCGTGATGTTGAGCGCCCGCTGCAGTGGCTCGTGGCTGCTGAAGTCCGGATTGAATCCGGCGCTGGCGGCGGCGGCATCGATGCGATCCTGCACCGCCTCAGCACGGGAGAGCCGCATGGAAACGGCAGCGAGGAGGTCATCGCGCACCACGGGTTTTGTCAGGTAGTCGTCGGCGCCGAAATTCATGCCGATGCGGATATCGCCGCGGTCGCTCTTGGCGGTTAGGAAAACGAACGGAGTGGTCGAGAAAGCGTCGTCCGCGCGCAGGGACTGCACTACGGCGTAGCCATCCATCTCCGGCATCATCACATCGCAGAGAATCAGGTCCGGCTTTTCCCTGCGTGCCATTTCGACGCCGGTGCGTCCATTTTCGGCGCTCACGACTTCGTACCCCTCCATTTGGAGCATGAGCCCGATGTTCCGCCGCATGGGGGCCTGATCTTCAATGATGAGGATTTTCTTTTTCATGGCGGCGCGAGTATGCCCGGAAGCCGGCAACTTCCAATCCAACTAAAGTCGGATACCCGTTTTCTTCGCGCGGGTGTTTTATGATTGCAAATGGACCCGCAGCAAACCTACCTGATCCGCACGAGCTTTGCTGAAGTGCAGCGCAGCGGACACGTCGCGGCACTGGTCTTTTACCAGCGGCTCTTCGCGCTCGATCCCGCGCTGCGGCCCATGTTCGGGAACAATATCGAAATCCAGGCGCGAAAGCTCACGGACATGCTGGGCGTGCTCATCATCCTGCTCGAGCGACCGGAGAAGCTGGAGGCTGAATTGCGCGCCATGGGCGCAAGGCACAAGGGCTATGGCGTGAAGGACGCGCACTACGAAACTGTGGGACGGGCGCTGCTCGGAATGCTTTCAGAGGTCATGGGCAAGCGATGGATTCCGGAAGTGCAGGCCGCGTGGGCCGGGCTCTACCGCGCCGTGGAGACGGCCATGAAGGCCGGCGCAGCAGCAGCGGCGTGAAGAAGCGTATCCTGCCGTGTGATTTTGTATCGTCCTGCCGCGCAGGAAACAAAGCGCGGCGGATCAACGCACGGAATCACCCTCACTCCGGCGGGAGATTCGACCCGTTCCGGATGGTATCTGTTAAGCGTCGAACCACGGAGTGGTTCCCCCATGAATAGCCCGGGGTGAACGGAGTGAACCCCGGGTAACGGCCCCGTACGTCGCATCCACCACAGCGCGGTGGTCCAATGCGGAGGAAGCGCCGTTCTGTCAGGGCCACCACGCTGTGGTGGAACTCTGTTAGCGGCTCCAACCCGGGGTTCACTGCGTTCACCCCGGGCTACTCACGGAGAACCACTCCGTGGTTCGACGGCGCATCCGGCCAAAGTCGGAGGCGGCGAAACGCAGTTGGTCTTGCCGTTTCCTGTTCTAACGGGAAACGTGGCGGCTGTGCAGCCCGTTGAGCCGAAACCGGAATTGTCAGTGCAGGCGGCGGAATTTGCGGAACGCCGCGAGTTCGTCCGGCGCAGTGTGCTGCGGGCGAATCGCGCGATGGCGGTGATTCTCGGTGTCGTCGTGCTGCTGGGCGGGGCCATGGTGATGATGAGCCGCCGGGCGCAGCAGAATCAGGCGCGGGCGGAAACGGCGGAGGCGGAGGCGACGGAGCGGCTGTGGAAGGCCTCGCTGGCGCAGGCGCGCGCCGAGATTCTCAGCACGCAGACGGGTCATCGCGCGGCGGCGCTGGAGGCCGTGCGCACGGCGGCGGCCATTCGTCCTTCGCAGGAGTTGCGCAATGAAGCGGTGGCGGCGCTGGGTCTGCGCGATCTCGTCATGGAACGCGAGTGGACGCTGCAGCCGGGCGCCTACGGCCTGTCCTTCGATCCCGCGCTCGAGCAATACCTCGTCCGCTACAAACCGGACGTCCTCTCCCTCTTCCGCATGGAGGACAACTCGCTGGTGCGCGAATTTCCCATGCCGGCGTCCCTGCCAAAGGACGCCAACATCGGCGATTTCATGTTCTCCGCGACCGGAAAATACATCATCATTCGTTACAATGCGGGTGGATACATTCTATGGGATGCGGCCACCGGCGAACCGGTGCGCACGATCGATGTGAGCGGCTTCCGCGCCTCCTCGTGGCCCGTCACGTTCACCGCGGACGACCGCTTCCTCTGCGTGGCCCTGAAGGGCGGCGATGGCGTGCATGTCCTCTACGACGTGGAGAAAGGCGGGTTGCGGAAGGTGCCCGGCGTGCCGGACACGGTGACGTGGGAGGGTTTGGGAAACCGCTTCGTCCTCAGTCCGCGCGGGGATTTGCTGGCGTGGTATCAGGGCGCGGAGGTGACCATCCTGGATCTGGCCACAGCCACGGTGCGGCACACGGTGAAAGCGCCGGCGCTGGTGCAGTCCATGCGCTGGGATGCACAGGGCGAGCGGCTTTCCTTCACTGCCGATAACTTCTCCGTCTCCGTGCTGGAGGTGAAATCCGGGCGCGTGGTGCAAATGGGCGGCAAGGCGCTCAACGCGTGGAGTCTGCGCTTCAGTCCGGACGGCTCGCTGCTCATGGGGTCCGGCATCGATGGCCGGACGCGGCTCTGGGACGCCTCCACGGCGCGCCTGCTCTGCGAGACGGGCGGTCTGCTGGCGCTGGATTTTTCCAATCGCGGCGACCGCATCGGCGGAGGTCTCCTGGGACGGACGGTTAGTGTCTCGCGAATCGTGCAGCCCACAGCGACGCATTACATCCAGGGAAAGGCGGTGGAACGTGCGACCGTGTGGCAAAGCGATCTCTCGGCGGACGGCCGCTGGCTCGTATGGGCACCGCCGGCATGGATGGCGCAGGACGGTTATGAAGTGCTGGATCTGGAGCATGGGAATGCGTCGGTCTTCGTGCCCACTGCGGACAAAGTGTGCGCGGGGCTGCACCCGGTGCGGCCGGAATTCTGGACCGCCGGCGCGGATGGCCTAACATTTCACAGGCTCCCGCTCGATGCTCCGCTGGACGCTGCGTCGCTCGCGAAACCCTGCGGCGCACTGCCGCTGCCCGCGGGCTTCACACCATGGACGGCGAGCTTCAGTGCGGATGGCCGCTACGCCGCGGTCGCCGGCACCGGCGGCGCAATGATGGTGGTGGACACGGAAAACCCTAACACGCCGGTAAAGCTGGACGGCTTCATGCACATGCACAGCAACATCCCCGGCCCGGCCTCGGCGCGGGGCTCCGGCGTTTTCTCCATCAGTCCGGATGGCCGCTGGGTGGCGGCGGGACGCGAAACGCCCGGCGCGAATCCCACCATCTGGGATGCGCGCACCGGCGAAACGGTCATCAAGCTCAAGGCCACCTACGCACACCTTGCCTTCAGTCCTGACAGCCGCTGGCTGATCACCGTGGGCGCGCGCACGGCCCGGCTTTGGTCCACCGCCGATTGGGAACCCGTGTGGAGCAAAGCGCGCCCGGAACTCCTCTCGAATTTCGGCGCCGCCGCTTTCTCCGGCGACGGCTCGCTGCTCGCATGGACGCAGGACGTGGACCGCATCGAACTCGTGGCTCCCGCGACCGGGGAAGTCCTGACGTCCATCAATGCCGCGCGGCTTGGCATGGTCGCGGGCCTGCGCTTTTCCGCGGACGGCCGCAAGCTGTTCGCCGGCGGCGCGGAGGGAAAACTCATGGTGCTCGATGTCGTGGAACTTCGTCAGGAACTTGCGGCCATGCATCTCGACTGGCCGCTGCCCGCCGCGGCAAAATTCATCGCCGACAGCCCTTCCAGCGCGTGGACCACCGGTCTGTTAGGTCTGGTGCCCGTCAGCATCGCCGCCATTCTTGGAGCCCTGGTCCTGCGGCGTCAAAGCCGCCTCACACGGGAGTTTGTGGAAGCGACAGAAATCGCTTCCAAACGCTCCCTCGAACTGAACGCAGAGCGCGAAGTCAGCGAATTGAAGAGCCGCTTCGTGAACACCGTCAGTCACGAATTCCGCACGCCGCTGGGCATTACCATGAGCGCTGTCGAACTCATGCGCCACTACGGAGACAAGCTGGATCAGGAGCAGCGGGAACAGCTCTACGACGACATCCACACGGCCACGCGCAACATGGCCGGTCTCATGGAACAGGTGCTCGTGCTGGGCCGCGTGGATGCCGGCAAGCTTGCCTACAAAGCCGCGCCGCTCGATCTCGATACGCTCGCCCGCAAGCTCACCGACGAATCGCACTCCGCCACGAACCGCAAATGCCCCATCGCGTGGAACGCGGAGAACGACTTGTCAGGCGCCACCGCCGACGAAGCCCTGCTGCGGCACATCCTTTCCAATCTCCTGAGCAATGCCGTGAAGTATTCGCCCGCCGGCTCATCCGTGTATTTCACCGGCCGGCGCGAGGGACGCGACGTGGTCTTCACGGTAAAAGACAGCGGCATCGGCATTCCGGAGGCGGATCAGCCGAAGTTGTTCGAAGCCTTCCACCGCGGCAGCAATGTCGGCGAAATCCCCGGTACAGGCCTCGGGCTGGTTATTATCAAACGCTGCGCGGATTTGCACAACGGCAGCATCAAAGTGGAATCGGAAGCAGGAAAGGGCACGGTTTTCACGGTGCGCGTGCCGGCGTGGTGAGCGGGCCTGTGCCTCTAATGTGGGTTTCTCACAGAATTCGTTTGCCACGGGAATATCAGTAGAGTGAGTGTGCCAAAGGCCACTCGCTTTCGCTGCGGCCATGGAGGCGAAAGCGACTGGGCTTCGCCACAGATCGCTCTACGTACCGTTGTTGCAAGGTGATGACGTTAGGACAGTCTGTATGCGTTTTTTCCCGGACGGTGAGAAATAGGGTTAATCTCAAAACGCAGTGCCGTTGTTTTCGTTGAATTCTCCTCTGCCGGGCAGCTTTTAACGAAAACAACGGTGGTCCGTTTGGGGGAATTCGTATCAAAACGCTGAGGACAGTCTCGCTGGCTGGTGAGAATGGTTCGGACCGAACGGCGAAGCCTGTGGACTGCGGCAGCCTGCTGCCGCTGTGAGAGCCGCAGCCTGCTGCGGCGGGCTGGGCGCAGACAGGAGAAAGGACATCCGGCCAACGCCGGGCATTCAGCAGCCACCGCACGCGCCACCCCGGCAGCAGGGCTGCCGCACACAACAGCGGCAGCAGGCTGCCGCAGAAGTCCACGGGCTTCGCCGTTCCCATCTGAAGCATTTCGCCTTCCGGTAATCCTGCCGCCATATTCACAGCATTCCCGCGCCGGATGGGGTGCGACCGTTTATTCATGTGTGGTCTCACTTCCCGCTTTCTATTCATGTGCCGCCGGCCCTTGGGATGACGGCTCTCCTGAAATCACGGTGAAAAATGATCGTACTGACTGACTGAAACCCTATACGTTCGGGCAGTCAGTACGATTGCGCCATGGAGAAAACCGGGAATACCGGGAAAACCTCCTTCGAAAGCAGGCACCGAAAACCCCGAGAACCGCGAAAACGCTTCAGCAGGGGGTTTTCCCGGTATTCCCGGTTTTCTCCTGGGGTGTTTGGCCAACCGCTCCTGCTCATACTCCCTACTCTTACTCATACTCTTACTCTCAAAATTGTGGGAGTAAGAGTAAGAGTAGGAGTAGGAGTAAGTATGCACCTCGCTGGAGAAACCCGCGAAAGCAGGGAGGTTTTCCCGGTTTTCCCGGTTTTCTCCATGGGGTGTTTGGAGAGGCTCAGAGCGCGCGGATCCACTTGAGGGGGCGGCCGCCAGCGGGACCGTTCGGGAGTTCGCCGGCGAGGAGGCGGGAGGGATAGAGTCTGGCCAGCAGGAGGAGTTCCTCCTCGGTGAAGCCGATCTTGATCAGCTTCCACCGCGGCAGCAGTTTGGACGGTCCCTGCCGGCTGAGGATGGTCAACAGCCGCTCGCAGCGGGCGTGGCGCTTTTCTTCACGCATGCTGCTGAGCAGGCGCACCTGCTCCTGCGCAAACCATCCGGCAATGGTCCATGCTTTTTCAATGGTGGTGTCTGAGACATAGCAGAGAGCGGCTTCGCGGGGATCGGGATAACGGGCGGCATGGAGATTGAGCGCGATGCGGTTGGCCTGCTCGGCCCAGCGGCAGGCAAAGCTGGCCATATCGCGGAGTTCGCCGCTCTTGATGCGGGCACGGACGGCATTGGCGCGTTCCAGCATCATGGAGGAAGCAAGCATGGTGGGCTCTATCAGCGTGGTCTCGCGGGCATCGCGCACCATTTCCACCAGATCGCGTATGTGCTCTTTCCATGCAGTGGCAATATCATATGGCAATACAGGAGGGATTGCAGGCAGAGGATCAAATTCAGCATGGCTGTCAAAAACGAGATTCCGCTGCAGCCATCCGCTCTCTGCAAAAATGGCCTTTTTCCGCAGGCTGTCGAAAGCGTCGGGCTGGATCAGCATGCACGTGGTAAGGCAGGGAGAGTGCAGATGGACAAAACCGGAACCAACGCGCAGCGACGACATGGCATCGCCGGAAAAGCCTGCCAGATAGATGTCTTCGTCCGAAGACTTGCCAGACGAATATTTGCCTGCAATAACGCCCAGCAGTCCGCGGGCATCGGGATTCAGCACGGCAAAGGCCTGTCCCGGGCCCATGGCCAGCGCAGAGGCCAATGCTTCACGCGTGACATTGCTGGCAAAGAGCAGCGGACGCCCGCCATCGGATGCTTTCAGCTCCGCCATTTCCCGCGCCTGGATGACAGATGCCAGAGCTAGGGGATCATTCTGCACTTCCTTCTCTCTGTTCTTCAGCATGACAATGCGCGCCTTTTGTTCCGATCGGCCCTTGCTGTCCCATGCTTCCAGCCGTTCGCGCTGCAATTCATAGAGGGGTGCAAAGATGATTCTGGCCGCCTCGCTCTTGCCGGTACCGCTCTCGCCTATGCCGAGAAGATGCAGATTTCCCCGGCAGCGCAGGACGCCGCCGCAGCTCAACTCCACGCCCGCTCCCAGCGCCAGGCTGTGTGCCGCCAGCACCAGCGGAGCGGTGAGCGTCACCGGGCTGTTGGAGGCCATGGCTCCAGCCTCGGCCATGCGCCGCATGAATTCCGGCAATGCCTGCAGGGGAAATGGCGGATGCAGTTCTGCTGTTTCCCCGCCTGCCTCCGGCGCATTTGCCAGCAGGAGCGAACATTCTTCAGCAGCAGGCGTGTACTTCCTTCCCAGTATCGGGGTATGGAACGGCGTTTTCCCTGCAGGCGGTGTGACAGGGGGTGAATCCGGCGAAATAAAGCAGTTAGGGTTGGGCATGGCTGCATTTTCCTGCAAAACGATGCGGCTTCAATTCCCTGCCGGTCTTACCCGGGATTACCTGGTAAGACTGAATTATCGATACAGCAAAAACACGCTCGATAACCCCTGCGCGGATGCACAGGCCGGCTGAATGCCTGATCCGGTCCCAAACCCGCAGGAGAAAACCGGGAATACCGGGAAAACCTCCCCAGGCCGACGGTTTTCCCGGTTTTCCGGGTATTCCCGGTTTCTCCATGGAGCAATCGTACTGACTGCCTGAACGTATAGGGTTTCAGTCAGTCAGTACGATCGCTTTCACCTGTGTTTCACAGGGCCGACGCACATCTCTGTTAGGCATGCGAAAACCCGTAGCAAGGCCGTCCCGGCCTTGAGGGCGACTTCGTCACGCTGAGAACATGCGGCCGCCTGCTCACAAGGCCGGGACGGGCTTGCTGCAGGTGCTGCGGCCTGCCGGGGTCATACATGATTTGGCAGTGTGAAGTCTGAAAATCTCCCGGCGTGGTGAGAACGGACCCCTCCGACTTCCGGAGGATTCCCTAACGTAAAATAATCCGCTCCTGTTCCGTCCGAGGTCCAATACCCGGATGGCGCAGAGTCGGTGAGAGTGGACGCACGGTCATGAAGAAAACCGCACACTCACGCTAACCACTCCATCCATGAAAACAGTCCAACTCCTTTTCCCGCTGGTGTTCATCGCTGTGCCCGCAGCGTTGGCGGCGCCATTCACCGTCCGCCCACTGCCGGCGGGATTCGATGCTCCGGCCCGCGGCGGCGCCGGCGGGCCCCGCATTATGAACCCCATCGCCGCGAACTTCCTCGGCAATGGCCGTCTCCAGTGGTATCAGGGCGGCAACAAAATCTCGCGATTTCCGGAGGGCGGCACCATCACTTTGCCGGCCATCACTCTCCCGCAGACGCCCTCCGCCACCGTCGTGCCGCTGACAGCCGCCGTATGCGACGTGGACCGCGACGGCGACATCGACATCCTCCGTATCAATGAGTGGAACGGCAACGCATTTGAATACACCCTCCAGGTGTTTCTCAACAACGGCTCCGGAACGTTCAGCCTGGGCTCCCGTGTGGACTGGACGAACAGCCTGCCTTACGACGAAGGCGGCCATTATCTGACGATTCTCCCGGCCGACTATAACAAGAACGGCACGGTGGACCTTGCGATTCTGGAGACTTACTCGTCGCCAAATACGGGCACGAATCCCGACCACTGGGACGGCAAGCTCTACATCCGCTGGAATGACGGCTCCGGCGGCTTTCCCACCACGTCCAACCTCCAGGCGGACGGGCTCTCCACGTTTTGCGACATCACCACCGCCGATTACGATCACGATGGAGACGCCGACATTCATTGCAGCGAATACACCACCTACGGGCCGGACAAGGTCCTCGGCCTCCCGGACGAGCACATCCGGTCTCTGCTCTTTAGCAACAACGGTGACGGCGCGTTCACGGTCGGCAGCAATTTTCCAGTGCAGATGCCGAGGGTGATGCTCGACATCAACAACGACGGCTGGGCGGATCTCGCCGACGGCCTGCACAAGGCCCTCAACAACGGCGATGGCACCTTTGGGCCAGTGACCGATCAGGATTCCTGGTGGAATTACGCTTACATTTTCGCAGACTACGACTCGAATGGAACGTCTGAAATGGTTGTCATTGATGACGCGGCCATCAAATGGGCCAACAATACGCTCGCCACGCTGCCGGCAAATGTGGACGGTCTGGGCGCGGCGGATTCCGACGGAGATGGCGATGTGGATTTCTTTGCGAGCATGGCCAACGGGACGTTCGCCTTCATTGAGAACCGTGAGCTTCACACCGCACCCGGTGCGACCCTAACGGGCAGCAGAAACATCGGCGGGGTCAGCGGTATGTGCAGTGCGGACTTTGATCTTAACGGCCGGGACGACCTTGTCGTGGCGGCGGCAGGCCAGGAAAAGCTGTACTTTATTTATACCCAGCAGGATGGCCTGCCGGGGCAGCCATCCTTCAGGCTTACGCACAGCGAATCGACGGAGCATGCGGTCGCCGCGGATTTTGACGCCGACGGCAGGCCGGACGTAGCCTACACCCTGCCCGCCGACGGCACCGTGCGCCTGGCTTACAATACCGTTGACGCCCCGCTCCAGTGGCCGGAGGCGACCATCGCCACCGGGCTGCAGGGAGTTTCCTATTTGGCCTGCGGGAACATTGGATTGCCCAGCGGGCGACCGGACCTCTTCACTTACGCTGGTTCCACCGGGCAACTGCACGGGCTGAATCAAACCGGCGGCACATGGAGCAGTTTCAATATTCTCAGCCCCTCCGGTCCCGCGCCCCAGGGGATCGCAGCCGGCCAGCACACTGCCGGACCTGGTGATGAGCTGGCTTACATCGGAGGCGGAAATGGCAGCCGCTTTCTGAGCGGTGCCCAATTGAGTTTTGGCTGGGCACCCCTCAGCGACAGTCCGCAGGTCGAGGTGGAGAACAACGGGGCCTCGAACCCCTACCGGCTCGTCTGGGCCGACGCCACGGGAGACGACAGCAAGGAAGTCGTTTATATCAATGGCACCGGCGGCCTCTCCGCATGGAATCCCTCCGCGCTCACCTCCACTGTCCTCATCCCCGGCCCCGCCGGCATCCGCGACATCGCCGCCGTGGACTGGGACTGCGACGGACGCACCGACATTCTCGCCGCCACCGCCAACGGCCTAACGCTTTTCCATTACATGCGTTCACGCCATCAGTGGTTCCGCTCGGAGCTCCACAAACCCGAAATTCCTGAGGGCTACAACCTGGTCTCCGTGCTCGACATCAACCGCGATGGCCGTCCCGATGCCGCCGCCTACAACTTCTATGGCCGCATCGATTTCCTGCGCAACGTTCCTAACAATCTTAGAACGGACCTTTTCTCCCAGCCCGCGGAGGTAAACATCACGGCCGGCACGGCTGCTTCCGTGCTCACCCTTCCTCTGACCAATGTCGGTCGTCCGGTGGAGAGCGGCGGACTGGCGGACCTGAATGTTGCCGTCACCCAGTGCGAACTGATCTTCCAGCAAGCCATCAGCGGCCCCGGCGGCACATGGACACCCGGGGCAGTGATTGGCGGCAACGCGCTGACTTTTTTGGTCGCGGGGGTTAGCCTCCAGGCGAACGGTGTCACGATCGCGTCCAAGAGCGGCAGCGGCGCCTCAGGCGACGGACGTCTCTGGCTCGACTACCCCTCCGGCGGTCCGGTGGTGCCGATCTCACCCTCAGACGTTGTGGACCACACCCTGCGCATAAGCATTCCAGCTAATGCCCAACAGCAGACCACCACCCGTTTCTTTGTCACTGTCAATGAAGTCATGGGCAACGTCATTGGTGTCAATCAACTCACGCCGGGCTACGGCAAACCCACGCTGCTGATGAACAACCACCCCGTGCTCGTCACGATCGTGCCTAACTACACTCCGCTCCAGCAGTGGCGGGTGAATCACTTCGGCACGCCGGACGGCACCGGGCAGTACGCCAATGATGCCGACTACGACAACGACGGCGTGACCAATCTCACGGAATACGTCGCCGGGACCAATCCGGAAAAGGCCGAAACGGGACTCTATGCCTCCAATACTCTCACCCTGGGCCCGGTGACCTCGCCCCAGGCCCCCGTGACCTTCAATCTCGTCATGAGCAATGCCGCCCTTACCGACTCCCACTTGCGCGTCACCGTTCTGCAAAGCTCAGACCTCAAAACCTGGTCCACGCAGGCCAGTCACACCGGCGGAGGCGCATGGACCGGAACACAACCGCTCCTCGGCGTGGGAAGCACGCACACCACGCACATCTTTACACCTGGATACACCACACAGAGCAAACCCCGGCTTTACCTGCGTCTGAAAGCCGAGGAATTGCCGTGAGGCGTGAGGACCGGACGGCTGCATGATCGGAATCTTTTTCGTCATGCGCCGTTCCGGGAAATGAGGCTGCGCCAATCGCCTTCCCGCCTTGTAATGCGCTCGCGGTCCAGGAGTTCGCAGACAGGAACGAGGATGCGGCGGGTGCCTCCGAGGGCGTCGCGCAAGCCAGCGATGGTTTCACGGCCCTGACGGCGCAAGTGAGCGATGATGAGTTGCTTGAGCACGAGGAGGGCGTCGGTGAGCATGACGGTTTCCTCATTGAGGCGGGTGACTTCGCGGCTGTTGAGAAGGATTTGCAGTGCTTCGCGGTCCTGTGCCGTCTGGACAAAGGTGGAGAGATTTGGCGGGCTGTACTTATCAGCGGCAAGGACCGCGCGAAGCTGATCGCAGGAGGCGCGCTGCGCCGGGGAAATTTCCGCATGGAAATCTCCGGCGCGGATGACGCCCTGCCCGCGCACAAAACCGCGTGTCACGAGAGCATTGATGAGCGGTTCGCTCAGCGCGGTATCCGGCAGGTGAGGTAGCAGCGCCGTGCGGAAGTCGCTCAATTTCTGTCCCGGTTCGGAGGGATGCAGACGATGATGAGCCCGGATAATTTCCTCCGCAGCCGCGAGCACGGCCTGCCAGCGCGGCGCAGAGACAATCCAGTCTCCGCACACCACTTTGTCAGGCAGCGCATCCACCGCGGCGGCGATCTCTGCACCGGTGAAACGGGAGAGCTGCAGCAATCCCTCCTTTTTGAAACAGCCGTCCCGTTCCAGAAGGCCGGCAACCCGGACGGAAACATTGTCAGGATGAGCGGCCCACTGTTCGAGACAATGCAGCCAGCGGGGCTGTTTCCATGCCCGCGGGCGGGCGGAGGTTTCCAGCACCAGTCCTCCTGCGAGCGTGTGACGGCGTGAAAAATCGCGCAGCACAAACCGGTCGCCGGTGAAGGCGAAGACCGGCGCGCGCGTGCGGAGTTCGCCAATGCAGGAATGACCAGGGAGCAGTTCTCTAACACCCGCGAGATACACGCGGGCCTCGTGGCTGGAGGTGCCGTGGTGCAGCCAGACCTTGCATCCGTGCCGCAGGGGCGGCGGATCAGGACGGCGGTCCAGCCGGGTGAACTGCGCATGCAGCACGCCTGAGGCACCGCCTGGAATGGTGGTGACCGTATGCCCGCGCCACGCCCCCTCACCCGCTCCATCATGCGCGATTTCGATGGAGGCCAGCCGGGCCGCGGTGCGCATGCCCGGCTGCGCCGTTTCCAGCGCGCGACCGTGATTTTGCAGTCCGCGGATTCTTCCTGACAAACCGCCCGGCTGCACAAAGATGTCCTCGCCCGTCTGCAACACGCCTCCGCTCAAAGTTCCGGTGACCACCGTTCCCGCGCCGCGCGGCGAAAACACGCGGTCCACCTGCAGTCTCGGTTTTCTAACATCCCGCGGAAGCGGCGCAGCGCGCAGGACTTCGGCCAGCGCCGCGCGCAGTTCATCGAGGCCTTCTCCGCCCAGCGCGCAGACGGGAACCACCGGAGCCTCCGCCCACGGCGTGCCGGCCAGTTTGAGGCGGATGTTCTCCTCTGCCGTGCCGCGGTCGGCCAGCAGATCACTTTTTGTCAGGGCCACCACCCCATGATCGATGTGAAGATGGAGCAGAATCTCAAAGTGCTCCTCCGTTTGCGGCATCCATCCGTCATCCGCCGCCACCACCAGCAGCGCGGCATCCACGTGCCCAAGCCCCGCCAGCATGTTGCGCACGTAATCGGCATGGCCCGGCACATCCACGAGTCCCGCGTGCCAGCCGTTTCCGGGATGCAACGGGTCCGTTAGGGAAAGATGGGCAAAACCCAGTTCTATCGTCAGCCCCCGTTTGATTTCCTCCGGCAGCCGGTCCGGATTCGTGCCGGTGAGCGCCTCCACCAGCGTGCTCTTGCCGTGATCGATATGACCGGCGGTCCCGATGATGCGCGGCGCGAGGGAGGGCATGAAGAAATGCGCCGACAGCGGTGCTGCTGCCGGCGCTGAGAATTAACAAGTCAGATGCGGATCAGGCCTTTTTCGCGACAGCCTTGCGCACAGCCTTGTCGAACTTCGGATCGCTCGGGACTCCGTGGAAGAGGAGCTTGCCTTCGGCATCGAAGACATAGGCGTGAGGAATCGTGTTGCTGCTCACATCGGACGGTGAATTCGAGCCTTTGACGATGCTGTAAGTGAGCTTGTGCTTCTTCACGACTTCCTTCACTTTGTCGTCCGTGGCGTCCTGGGAATGCGCACCGATGAGCACGAGATTTTCTTTGTGCCGCTTCGAGAGCTTTTGCATGTCGGGCAGACTGGCGAGGCACGGGCCGCAGTTGACGCCCCAGTTTTCAATGATGACGGCCTTGCCTTTGAGGTCTTCGAGTTTCACTTCCGGACCGGTGATGCTGGCGCCGATTTTGAAATCGGCGAGGGTATGCTCAGCCGATTCGGAAGCAGAGGCGGAGTCTTTGTCTTTCTTTTCGTCCTTCTTGTCGGCGGCGCCGGCAGTGCAGGAAAGAGCGAGAGCCGTAAAGGCCGCAAGGAACAGGTGTTTCATAGTAATGTGTGAGTGTTGTTAGTGTTGCAGTTTGTCGTTTGTTTCTTTGTTCGAAGACCGCCCGCTTTGCAGACGGGCGGAAAGTTCCGGGCAGACACGAAAGACCCTGACGCGCGCAGCTCAGGGCGCTTCGGTTTCGGGTGCGTGACAGCAGGATGCCCCAGTCATTCCATGCCTCTCACCGCGCGTTCAGCGCAGCAGGCACATCCATCGGCGGCAACGGAGACTCCGTTCCCATCACGCCCCGGCCATTCAGGTGAAGCCCCGGCCGCACGTCTCCGCAGTCAGCGGGCGTGTCTCAATCATGGCATCGGGGTTTCCTTTCATGGAATTGCGTCCATTATCCTGTCACCTCAGGGACAAGCTGCAATGAGCATTTTACTCCGCATCCGGTGAGTCCCGCGGGACTCGCCGGCTTACCATCGAATCACGCTCGCTGCCCACGCGAAGCCGGCGCCGAAGGCCACCAGCAGGACATTGTCGCCCTTTTTCATGGCACCGCTGCGGGCGGACTCGTCGAGGGCGATGGCGATGGCGGCTCCGCTGGTATTGCCGTATTTGTGCAGATTGAGAAAGGCGCGTTCGGCGGGGAGACCGAGGCGGTCGCGGATGGCGTCCACGATTCTGATATTCGCCTGGTGCGGGATCATGAACGAAATGTCCTTCGGCGTAAGACCGGCGCGTTCGATGGCGGTCTCGCAGGCTTCCAGCGTGTGTTTGACGGCGGCTTTGAAGACCTCGCGGCCCTGCATGTGAATGGTATTGAGGCGTTGGCCGGCATTCTCGGGAGTAATGGGAATGGCGGAGCCGCCGCCCGGGACGGAGAGAATGTCCGTAAGCCGCCCATCGCTGGCCATGATGGAGGACAGCAGGCCGGAGGGATCGCCGTCGTCAGGATTCTTGCTGGTCAGGATGGCTGCGCCTGCTCCGTCGCCGAAAAGGACACAGGTGTTTCGATCAGTCCAGTTCACGATGCCGCTGAGTTTGTCGGCTCCGATGATGAGGGCGGTGCGGCGATTGCCGCTGTTGATAAAGTGCCGCGCGATCTGCATGGCGTAGAGAAATCCCGCGCAGGCCGCGCTGACATCGAATGCCACTGCCCTCACGGCGCCAAGGTTTCGCTGCACATGGCAGGCAGTGGAGGGGAAAAACGTGTCAGGCGTGATGGTGGCGACAATGATGAGATCGATATCTTCTGCGGAAACCCCCGCCGCCTCGATGGCCCGCTGCGCCGCCTTCGTTGCCATGTGGCTGGTGGCTTCGTCCGGAGCGGCAATACGGCGTTCCTGGATGCCGGTTCTCGAAACGATCCACTCGTCGGTGGTATCCACCATTTTTTCGAGGTCCGCATTGGTCAGCACGCGTTCCGGCACATAACTTCCCGTTCCGGCAATCTTCATCATGCAGGGAATGGTGTCGGGCGAGGAGTTGCTCATGGGTCGGGTGCTGAAAACGGGGGCGGGAAGCCTCTACCGGGAACGCGGATTGCCAGGGGAAGCAAGAGTATTTCCCTGGGTTTCGACGCGCCGGTCCGGCAGCCGTGTGACGGATTTGTTTCCCGCGGAAACTTGGCGGGAAGGCCGTCCCGGCTATAAGGTGCCGTGTCTTTCAAACGAACCCTTTCTGCCTTAAGGGGAGGCAGAATCAAAAAAGGGAGGGTGGCCGCAATGGGTGCAGGCTGCCCTCCCGATTTTTTTGCCCTTCGCGGGCGTTCACTTTGACGGCTTCAGCACATGGCGAATGACATCGGCGCAACTGAGCAGAGTGAGGTAGTTGCGAAGGGTATAGCCGCCGGTGCGAAGGGCTTCCACGGAGAAGTCGCCGGACGCCTTTGAGGGAGCGGAGGGATGGACGCCATCGCGGGCAATGAGGGTGGGAACCTGGTAGTCGTCGCCCGGGGAGGATTTGAATTTTGGCAGAGAACCGTCCCAGTCGTCGGGCCGGCGCTCAAGAATGGCGGCGTGATAGTCAAGAAGCGGCACTTTCAATTCGGTGGCAAGGGTGCGGACGGCGGCGGCGAACTTTTCGGACTTGTCCACGCGCCCGCTGCGGGGCGGCATGGTGCTGAGGATAACGACGGTGCCGTTGGCGAGACAGCGCTCGACGACAGCGCGTGTTTTGGCGGTGTATTCGGGCACTTCAAGCTGTGTGACGTCGTTGCTGCCAAACATGATGAGCGCGGCCTCGGGATTGAGTTTGGTTAGCCATTTGTCAACGTTGGCGGCGGCCCAGCGGATGGTCATCCCGCTTTCGCTTCCGTATTCCGCGCCTTTCCACTTTCGCCAGCATTCGGGTTTGATCCATGATTTTACCAACTGATGCGCGGAAGCCGCCTCCGGCGACATGTTCTTCGGAGCGCTTTCCAGCGGAGTCCAGAATGCCATGGTCACGGTGATGGAATCACCGAACTGCGCGAACGTGCCTGAAGTGCCGGTAAAACGCGCGTGCACTTTCTTCATCGGCTCCACCCACGCCGGCACGGGACGCGCAGGCGGATCTTCGGCCATCGACAGTTGAGGTGCGGCGATGGCAAGCAGCGCACAGATTGAAAGAGATTTCGCGATCATGACGTGAAGCACGATCACTCTTCAGATGAGTCAAGCTGCCGGTGCATCCGCCGCTGCGGGGCTCACAGCCTGAGAGAATTTCCGCAGCGCCTCAACATCCGGCGTCCAAAAAGCGCCCGCCGCTGAGGCATCGTCTGCGAAGGGAATGGCTTCCAGCAGGGTATCCAGAAACCGCGAACAACCGGTGGTGAGGAACTGAGCCAGCGACGCCGCACTAACAAATGATTCGGCGCTCAGCGGAACCGATTGCTCCGGCGGAATGACCGGCCCCGCCATCCCGTGCGGGAGGTCCCACCACTCCGCATCACGGCGGTGCCACCGATAAAGACAGCGCATCAACGAAGCGAAAGTATAACGAAAGGAGAATGGCAGAGGGCCGGCGGAAACAGCCTCAGCGGACGGTTCCCCGCGGAGAAGACATACCCGCAACGATCCGCCATCTTCATTCAAAGCCACCCACCACGGCGGCGGAGTCCAGACGCCGGCGCGGTTGAACGGCGGCCGGTGCTCCAGCAGCAATACCCGCTCGAGCGCGATGGCGGCGTCCGCCGATTCGCAGAGGCTCCACTCCACGCGCCGGATGGCTGCCACGAGCCGGGCCGTCCGGCGCGAATGGCGGTCCGCAGTCACAAACCGGTAGCTGCCGACGCGCGCACGCAGATTCGAAGACTGCCCGATGTAAAGAAGCCGGTCGTTTTCGCCAAAGAACCGGTACACGCCCGGACTGGCCGGGATGCGCGCAAACAGCTGATTGCCGAGCCGCTCCCCGAGGGGGCCGTTCATGACGAAGAGCCACGGCTGACGAAGCCGGGCCTGAGCGGGAATGGAAGACATACCGGATACCTTGGCCGCTAAAATCCGGCACTTGCGGACGAACTTCAACCCGGAGTCGTCTGCGCAAATGCCCTTCAACTTCCGCCAGCCCTTGACGCCTCACAGATTCCGTCGAAGCATCCGTCCATGCCGCTGCGTCGAATTCTTCGTCTGTTAGCCGCCGTTCTTTTGGCCATCGGAACCGGGCAACCGGCCCGCGCCGAGCAGAACGCCAAACCCCGGCTTGCCTTTGAGGAATTCATGGGCGGCACCGGCACGTCCGCATCGGAAATCGTTCGCAAATACCTCGATCGCAGCGGCAAATTCACCATTTCCCCCTCTATCGGGCAATGGCTCGTCCGCGCCAGTTCGTCAGCGGGCCGCATCGATGGAGCCCTCGTCGCCAGCAATGGCAGCGTCCTCTTCAACAACCACTACGACGGCCCCGATCTTCTCGACAACGCCAAAGCGTACGCGGATGACATCATCGACGCTCTCACCGGAGAACGCGGCATCGCCCTCAGCCGCATCGCGTTTGTGAGTGATAAATCCGGCGCCAAGGAAATCTATGTTTGCGACAGCGATGGAGGGCGTGTGCAGCAGATCACCCGGGACCGCAGCGTAAACGTGAGCCCCAGCCTCAGCCCGGGCGGCCTTTATGTGGCGTTCACCAGTTATGTCAGCGGCTTTCCGGACGTCTATGTCACCCGGATGAGCGACGGCAGCCGCCGGCGGATCATCAGCACGCCCGGCACCAACAGCGGCGCCGCGTTTTCCCACGATGGAAGCCGTCTCGCCCTCACCATGACCCACAATGGCGATCCGGAAATCTACATCGCCACGCGGGAGGGCGCGCGCAGCAAACGCCTCACCCAATCCCGCAGCGTCGAGTTCTCCCCTGCGTGGGCGCCCGACGGCGAACGCCTCGTCTTCTGTTCAGATGCCACCGGCGTCCCGCAGCTTTACATCTGCCCGCGCACGGGCGGCGCGCCCGAGCGGCTGGCCACCGGTGGAGTGAAATGCACCGACCCCGACTGGAGCGCCGACGGACATCTCATCGCTTTTACGGCATGGCGCGGCAGCGACAAGTCCATCGCGGTCTATGAAATGGAAACGGGCCGCACCCGCACCATCCTCGCTAACGCCGCACATCCCAGTTGGGCGCCGGACGGACGTCATCTGGTTGCCGTGCAGTCCAACTCTCTCATCGTCGTAAACGTCGCCACCGGCGCAAAGGAGCGCATCCTCTCCGGCATGGGAGGAATCTCCGAACCCGCGTGGTCCCGTTGACAACCGCCTCCATGTCCCGTCTCCGCCTTCATCACCTGCTGCTTCCCGCCACCGCTCTGTTCGCGGCGGGTTGCAACATGCTCAAGAATCCCCTCGGCGGCGACTCTGACGAAACGGCGGACATGCAATCCCAGCCGATCCGTCAGGAAACCCCTTCCCTTTTCGGCCCCGGAAGCGAGCGCATCCAGTCCGGCAGCTTTCCAGTGATCCGCTTTGACGGAGACAATTGGCAAATCCCGGCCTCTGAACAATCAAAAGTCGCCTCCGTCGCCCGCTGGCTCAGAGGCCATCCCGAGCGGGTCCTCATCTCCTCCGGCGCTCAGTCTCTTTCCCCCGAATACTCCCGCCAGCTCAGCGACCTTCGCGCCCAAACCGTGCGCAGAGCTCTCATTTCCGCCGGGGTTGCGGAGACCCGCCTTCTCACCGTCAGTTTCGGCGAAGACGCTCCCGCCGCCACCGGTCAGGGCGTCGCCTTCTCTATCGTCGCCACCGGTGAATAAGGGACAGCCCTCAGCGGCGCGAAACGCAAATCCCTGAGGAGCTTTGCATTTTCCGGCAACGCCTTTACATTCGCCGCCCCTTTTATGCTGCCCTGGCTTGCCCGTTCCCGTCCTCCCATTTATCTCGCCCCCATGGCGGGCGTGTCGGATTTTGTCTTCCGGCGGCTCTGCAAGGAATTGGGTGCGGATGTCATGGTGACGGAGTTTGTCTCGGCGGAGGGAATCCTGCAGCGCGATGACCGAACGCGCAAATACACGGAGTTCGATGACGCCCAGCGGCCTGTCGGCGTGCAATTGTTTGGCGCCGATCCGCAGCACATGGCGGAGGCGGCAAAGAAGGTGATCGACTGGAAGCAGCCGGACTTCATCGATCTGAATTTCGGCTGCCCGGTGAACAAGGTGGTGTCGAAAAATGGAGGCTCATCCCTTCTCAGGGACTGCCCTGCCCTGACGGCCGTAGCGTCCACCATCGCAAAGGCGGTCCCGATTCCGGTGACGGCGAAAATCCGCATCGGGTGGGACCAGAACAGCATCAATGCGCCGGAAGTCGTGCGGCTGCTGGAGGAATGCGGCATCGCGGCAGTGACGATTCACGGTCGCACGCGGGCGCAGGGTTACAGCGGACTGGCGGACTGGGAAGTGATAGGACAATGCGCGGAAAGCGCGGGCATTCCGGTGATCGGAAACGGTGACATCATGAACGGGCGCGATGTGGAAAAGCGCCTCCGCGAAACGAAGGTCAGCGGATTGATGATCGGGCGGGCGGCCATGAGTTATCCGTGGGTGTTTCGCGAAGCGAAGCACTACGTGGCCACCGGTGAACAGCCGTCGCCTGTTCCCGCCGGCGAACGCTGGGACTTTATCCTCCGCCACATTCGCATGGCCACGGAGCATGGCCGTTACGGAGCGGAGAAGTTCACGGTTCAGGCCATGCGCAGCCGGTTGATGGCCTACAGCAAGGGGCTCCCCGCAGGACGCAGGCTGAGGGAGCGCTTTTGCCACATGCAAAGCATCATGGAACTGGAAGACCTTGCCGCGGAATATTTGAGCCACCCGAGATGGCAGGAGGAGGAAGTTGCCTGCGGTGAAGACACTCTGGCGGCAGTGAATTGAATCGAAGGCGAATCACACCACGACCCGTTCGCGCTGCCATGGGCTGGCAGGGTCCGTGCTTTCGAGGTGAGTGATGGCGACGGCGAGGGCGTCGGCGGCGTCGTGGGCGGGCGTTTCGGTGAGTTTGAGCAGGGCGCGCACCATAAAGGCGACCTGCGCTTTGTCGGCGGCTCCCCGGCCCACAACGGCTTGTTTGACGCGGCGCGGCGGGTATTCGCAAATTTCAAGACCGGCTTCGGCGGGAGCCATGATGGCCGCGGCGCGGGCCGCCCCCAGCGTAATGGCCGTGCGGAAATTCTGCACGTAGATGGTGCTCTCGATGGCGCAGGTATCCGGCCGGTGAAGGCGGATGAGTTCGCGGATTTCGGCGGCAATGGCGACCAGACACGCGGACTGGCGCAGGCCGGGTTTGTTGCGGATGACACCCCATGCGACACCGCGGTTCGCTTTTCCCGCGCGCTCCACGACGGCCCAGCCGGTGTTGCGCAAAGCGGGATCGATGGCGAGAACTCGCATGGGAAACAGGGCGGCGGCGCGCCGTTACTTTACATCAGCCGGGGCGCGTCATTCCACAAATCTTCCAAGGCGTAGAAGGCGCGCTTCTCTGAATGGAAAATGTGCACGACAACATCGCCGAAATCGAGAAGCATCCAGCCGCTGTCGGGAACCCCGTGCGTGGCATAGGGCTTCACTTTGTGGTCTTCGCGCATGCGGTCGGCGACTTCATTCCGTATGGCGCGCAGGTGCGGGAGCGAGGAGCCATCGCAAATGACAAGGAAATCGGTGACCATGGAAATGCCGCGCACGTCAAGAATCGTGATATTTTCCGCCTTCTTGTCGTCGGCCATGGCAGCAGCGGCGCGGGCAAAGACCTCGCCTTCGAAGGCGAGCGGCGCAGCAGGCGCGGTTTTTTTGGCCGGAGCTTTTTTGGCGGCGGTTTTCTTTTTGGCGGGAGCCTTGCCAGGGGCTGTAGGGGGGGCGGTCTTCTTTTTCGCAGGCATGTGCACGCATGGATTACCGCACAGACGGGGGATTGCCACGGGTTTTTCAGGGGCGTGGATTTCCGTCGGCACGAGGGAAAAAGGGGCTATACTCTCGCGGCTTCCCCGCATGAAACGGATATTCATTTCTCTCGCCGCCGGTATTGGACTATTCGCAGTGGGATACCTGACGGGTTCGGCGCGCCGGGGGCCGGAAGGAACTCCCCGGAAGCCGGGACCTCTGGCAACGGCAATAGCGGCGGCAGGCAAATTCGCTCCGGCAGCGAACGGGCCTGGGACGGGGAATACGGTACGCCCGTTTGTGCCCGGACGGCCCTTTGTGAAGGGCAAGGCGAAGGAGTGGGTGCTTTCACTTTACGAAGGCATGAAGGAACCTAACGACTGGATGGGAATTCCCATGGTGGAAGCGGTACAGGCGCTGTTAACGCTGGATGACGACTCTGCGGCGGAGGTAATCGCGGTCCTAACGGATCCCGCTTTCAAAGAAATGGAGGGGACGATTTCAAGTTTTGGCGCAGCCATCGCGACGTTCCGGCGCTCGCAAATCAATCCGGGTGCGGTAATCGCGGGAATAAACGAAAGATCCGGTGAGGGCCCCGATCCAGCCGTTCAGATTGTGTTCTCGCAGCTTGTGAAAGAGGATGCCGCCCGGGCGGCAGGCCTGATGGAGGGTCTCAGCAAAAAGGATCGCGGGGCGGCGCTGGACGCGGTGTTGGGCGGCATAGTGAAGAATGACCCGGAGGCTGCGCTGGCGCTGGCGGAAAAATACCCTGACGATGTCCCGGAACAGCGGCAGACGGACATCCTCTCAAAGCTGGTGGAGAAAAACCCGCTGCAGGGCATGGCGGTCGCGGTAAAACTGGCGGAAGCGCGGAAGAACGGCGACTTTCTCCGTCACGGTCTAAATCAATGGCTGGGCATCGACAAAAACGCAGCGATTGCATGGGCGGAATCCTATTCCGGGCCGGGACAAACGACTGCGAGGGCGTGGCGGATCGAGCGTAAATCAGAGGAGGACCCGATGGCAGCCCTGGCCGATTTCAAAGCACTGCAAAGTAGTGTTTTCGATCCGAAAGAAGTGGCTGGCACGGCGCGATACATTGCGGAATTTCTGAGAGATAAGGACCTGTCCGCTGCGCGCGAGTGGGCGCTTGGCCTGCCACCTGGACCTCCGCGCGATGAGGCGGTGCCACTGGTGTTTGACCGCTGGGTGCGAAAGGACATCGCCGCGGCCTCAGAGTGGATTTCCACGCTGCCGCAAGGCTGGGAACGGGACAATTCCTCGGCGAAGCTTGCGGAGGTGATCAAACATCGCGATCCGCCGGCAGCGTTCGAATGGGCGCGCAATATACAGGATGAAGATCAACGCGTCCGTTCGCTGAAGGAGGTGATGGACGTGTGGCTGCTGCAAAATGAGGACGCCGCAAAGGCCGCGGCGAACACGTTGCCGGAGAAAATACGCAAGGAAATGCCGGAGTCTAAGTGAGCCCCCATCTTCTGCGCAGAAACCACTCGATGCCAAAAAGCGCCGCGAGAATCAGGAAGACCGTGGCGGTATCCCAGAGGCTGTGCCGTCGAAGCAGCGGCGGAGCGGTGGACTCAGCGATAGCGGCGCGCTGGAGTGATTCGACGAGGCCGGAAAGCGATGACGGATCAAGCAGTCTGCCGCCGCCGGCTTCGGCGAGGGCGCGAAGATAAGGAAGGTTGAGGGAGGTATCGGTGCCTTCCTTTTGTTCGACGACGGCAGCAAAGCGGGCTTCGACTTTTTCGCCGGGCCATTCCACGACAGCGCGATAACGGCCTGGCTTTTCCACGACCAGAGAGGCAGTCTGATCAGAGCTCTCTTTGGAAACGGCGGAGAGCGGTGTTTCGGCGATCTTTTGATTCTCGCGATAGATGACCGCCTGGAGGCCTTTGGGAAGTTCTTTGCCCTGCGCGGGGTGAAGCACGAAGGTCACCTTTTCGCCGACCGTCAAGTTGGCCGTGGAAACGGTCCATTGCGGTTTGTCCGAGGGCATGGCAGCGGAACGGGAAAGGAGATTGAGAAGGAGCTGGTTCCAAAACCGGTCAAAGACGTTGTTTGCAGGTTCACTCTTCGCGTTGAGCGCCCACTTCCAGAGTCCCTCGACAGCAATGGACAGCACCTGGCCGGTGCCATGGCGGCGATGCAGAATGGCGGGCGTATCGCCTTTGCTGTCCGCATCACCGGCCACGGCCTCCACACCCGCGAGGTCCTTCGGCGCACCGGTCTGATGCAGCAGCGGCAGTGGCGGAAGGGCTTCCAAACCGCCGGGCGCAGTGGCCAGCACATCCATGGGCAGGAACTCTCCGCGGCGGTGCGGAGAGGTTAGTTTCACCGGCCCGGTCGAACCATCGAGCCATTCCGCAGGAGCGATGTCATTGAAGACAGCGTGATCGGAGGGCTTTCCGCGTGCCATGACCAGCGTAACGCCGCTGTCGGCCACCGCCGCGCCGAGATTTGTTAGAGTCTCCGCTTTGAAAACGCGATCCACACTGCGGCCAAGGATAATCAGGGCATAGGCAGTGAAGTCCTGTGCCGTCTCCGGCATCTTAAAAGCTCCTTCAGCCTTTGCCGGACGACTGATATGCGGGGGGCCGCTGCCAAGGGAAATGAGCGTGTCGAGATCCACACGGTCGTTCCTGGCCAGCGCGCGGGAAAGAAAAGTCGTGTCCCATCCGGGGTCGCCCTCCGCAATGAGCACGCGCAATTTGGAGGCCGTGACGTTCAGGTAGGTAAAGGTGTTGTTGTTCGTCGTATCGCGTTCACCAGGCAGGGTGGTGACGCGGATCTCATATTCGTACTGGCCGGGCGTGTCCTCAGAGACTTCGAAGTTCACGGGCACTTCACCATCCGGGACAAGGGTGACGCGCTGATCGCTCATGGATTTGCCCTCTCTCAGAAGCTCAGCGCGCACAATGCGATCGCCGGTGGAAACGGCACGGATAATCGCCTGAAGTTTCACGCGCTGCTTCACAAAGGTGTAAGGCTGCCATGAAGCCATGCGCACAGAAATGTCAGGAAACGTCTGTGCCCTCCCGACCGGAATGGTAAAAAGAGGTGTGCGGCTGGCCCGGGCAAGCTGCGCCGTTCTGCCTGCCGGGGTCATTTCAAAATCATGCCCGTCACTGAGAACGAAAAGCCCCACGCAATTCTCGTCCGGTGCCACGGTGCGCAGCACAGAGGCCAGCGACTCATGCACGCGCGTCGTTTCTCCGTCTGCACGCAGCACGGCGAGACTGTCGGCGGTAAGCGGGCGCGCGGTATCGGAAAACGAAAATACCCTGACATCGCCAAGCGCCGAGGGGGCGTCCATGCCATTGTCGTGCATCAGTTTTCGCGCGGCATCGATGCGCCGCATGTTATCAGGCGCGTCGTTTTCCTGCATGCTCTGCGAAGCATCTACCGCCACCAGTGCGACCCGCCGCGGGTGTCGTTGCGGGATGGATTCCTCTATCATGGGTTGAAAGAGCAGCAGGCAAATGAGCACGATCACCGCCAGACGGAGCGCAAGCAGCAGGACCCGCCGGGCCTTTTGCAATCGTGTGCCGCGCAGGCAGGCGAAACACGAGGCCACTGCGAGCACCGCGCCGAGCGACACGATGGCCGGCACCGGCAGCGCCGGGTCCCAGATGAGACGGGAACTGGATGCGATCACATTCATGCGGGCCTTCCGGAGGAGCGCTGCAACGGACGAAAGAGAAGCATTTCGCCTAACAACAGTACCGCCGCACCCACGAGGAACCAATGATAGACCGGCCGCCCGGTGTGGAGTTCGCGGTAGTCATCTGCGCCGCTGACCGCGTGAGCGCCGTTCACCGGAGACGTTTCTGCGCGCCGCAAAAGCTCCGCGGTGTCGATGCTGCGGAGGTCGGACTCCGCTGCGCTCACACTGGCGGCATCGGCCCAGACAAGGCGGCCCCCCGCGCGGACAGCGTAGATTCCCGGCTGCATGGCGGTGAAGACCGCGGTGGTGCGCTCGCCGTCCACCGTGGTCTTCACCGCAACCGGATGACCGTCCGGACCGCTGACAGACTGTGAATTCAGATCTTTGGTCCACACTTCCGCGGTCATCAGGGAACCCGTCTCTCTGCCTCCTTCAGGCGCTGTCTCGGCGGAGAGCCCCTTCATCAGATCCTGCATCCACGCAGGAAAAAGCCGCTGTCTCGCGAGGTTGCTGGCCAGTTCCGCGGGCGCGAAATTGCAAATGACGGCGGTGCCCAGACCGGTGACGGCGGTGCCCATGGCAGGGGTTCCATCTGCGAAAGTCAGGAGCACTTCCCCCTGACCGGTGGGCAGTGCCCGCTGGATGGCGTAAAACTCCAGCACCGCCAGCGCCTGACGGTTTGTGCCGCGGAAAAGACGCAGCAGCGGAGATTCGAATTTCCCCTGGAGGATGCGCTGTGGTTCGCCCCCGAAATTCTCCGTCGTGAGCTGCCCGGCGAGTTGAAACGGCATGTAGGGACGGCCCGCCGCCTGATCCAGCGCGGCGAGGTTTTCACGATCGTTTTTGGCATCGCAAAAGTAAACGAGGCCGCCGCCGCGTTCGAGAAATCCATTCAGGCGCGCCACCAGATCCGGCTCCAGCGCTCGCGCGCCGGTGAGCACGATCCGCGAGGCGGAGGCCAGTTGCGCAGGCGTCACCGCAGCAGTGGTGGCCCGCTGCACTGCGAACGCGCCCGCGCCGGTTTCAAAAGGATCCAGCGCCGTTTGGACAAAACGCGCGCCGGAGGCCGTGTCGTTCGCGTCGCAAAGCACCAGCACGTTCTCACGTCCGCGTCCCTGGAGACAAAGCCAGCGGTGATTGTCCGCAGGCAGGCCGTCATCCGGCAGACGCACCTCCAGACTGTGAATGCCTTCGCCAAGCGCCGGGAGGTCCAGCGTGGTCCGGCCCGTGGACCACGCAGCGGCCCGGATTTCACCGGCGACGGACTGTCGGCCATCGATGATCGCTTCCACCGGCAGGGTCGCGGCATCGGGAGTGTAATTCCCGGCAAGCACTTCCAGCCTAACTACTTCCCGCGCGGCGGACGCGGCGGTGACAGCCGTCACTTTCAAGAGCGCCCTGTTGCGGCGTTCGGCGTTGCCGGCGGCATCGGTAAAGAAGAGCCTGACGCCTTTCGGTAATCCATCGAACGCGACATCCGCCCAGTTGGCGCGCTGAAAATCCGAGAGGAAAAAAATCTCCGCGCCGGAGGGATCGGAGCCGAGCATGGAAATGGCGAGGGCAAGCGCCTTGGAGATATCCGCGCGCTCCCACGACATGGGCAGTGCAGCAAGTCCGCTGCGGATTTCATCATGCGCGTGCGTGAAGGCCGGCAGCAGCGGCGAGGGCTGCACGCCTGCCAGCACTGCATTGGAGGAATCGGCGACGCCGAGCGTGGCAAGAATTTTTCCGGCTTCGATCACCGCATTGCGCGAGGCCGGAGTACCGCCTTCGTTTTGCTCCATGCTCAGCGAGCGGTCAACGACCAGCAGCACCCGGCGGCCGCCCTGTTTCCCGGCGGTGCCGGCGTCTGAACCGAATCTTGGCAGGACCGGTTTGAGAAACGCGAGCAGCGCGCAGGCAATGATCAATGTCCGCACCACCGTCATAATCATATGACGCCAGCGTGCGAGCTTCGAGCGCTCGGCCAGCGACTTTTTCAGACGCTCGATGTCGGGAAACGGAATCGTGCGCGGAAAGCGGCGGTTGAAGAAATGAATGAAAAGCGGCAGTGCGAGCAGCGGCGCAAGCACAGCGAAGAGACCTGAATTGAGGAAACTCATGGCAATGCGTTAGTTGCCGGCGGGCCGGCCTGCTGCACGGCCCCGCAGCCCCAGCCACGCTTCAAGGGCCTCGCGATACGGCTCTTCGGTTTTGAGAATGTGATAGGCGAGTCCACGCCGCAGCGCCTCCGTGGTAATTCGCTCAGTCATGGCTGCCATCTCACGCTGATAGGCAATACGAACCTCATCCGGCGCAACCTGGATGGAGGCCCCGGTTTCCATATCCACAAAACGCGCCAGCGGGACCTCGGGCAGCAGGCGCTCATCAGGATCGATGACGTGCAGCAGCAGGATGTCGAAGCGACGGTGCTGAAATTGCGCAATGGCATCGAAGAACCGGTCGAGATCCGTGAAAAAATCCGAAATGAAGATGATGCTGCCGCGGCGCTTGAAGAGGGGTACACAGAGGTCCAGCGCGCTATGGGCGCCGGTGCGGCCGCGGTTGGAATCGAGGCGGTCCTCCAGCGCCGCAAGACAATCGAAGAGATGGCGCCGGGTGCCGCCCGCGGGGATGTGCCTGACGAGCGTGTCGGTGAAGAGAGTGAGTGAGAACTTGTCGCCCTGGCGCTGCATCAGCCAGGCAAGGGCGGCGGCGATGCGTGCGGCGCGCAGTTGTTTGCCGTCACGGCCTTCCACCTTGTAGGCCATGGAACCACTGACATCCACCACCAGATTGGCGGCCATTTGTTTCTCTTCACGGTGCTTGCGCACCACCAGTTTGCGGCAGCGCGCATAGACCTTCCAATCAAGATGCACCATTGGATCGCCGGGCACATAGGCCTTGTGCTCCACGAACTCTGCGTTGGAACCGAAATCGAACGAGCGGTGCTTGCCGGCAAACCATCCCTGCACGATCGACTCCGCGAAAAGGAGGAGATTCTTCAGCGGGTCCAGTTCGGCGGCCTTGAGCACCCGCTGGCCGCGCACCGCCGGAATGGGCGGAGTTTTTACCGCACGCTTTGGAACCGGCGGCGGCATTCGTCCGGTCTTTGCGGCGGAAAAAGAATCGGAAAGAGCCATGGCGGGAACCGGGCGATAAACTCGTTAGTATGCCGGCTCCGGCACTTCCTTAATCAGCGCCTCCACCAGTTGCGGCGCTTTGAGTCCTTCACCCGTGGCCCGGTAGTTAGGGACAATACGGTGCGGCAGCACATAGGGAGCCACATCCCTGACGTCCCGGGTCTCCGGCGCGGAACGGCCACTCATGAGCGAAATGGCTTTGGCGCCGAGAATGAGATATTGCGAAGCCCGCGGACCCGCGCCCCATTCAAAGTAGTTCGTCGCCGTTTGCGAAGCACCGAACTCGCCGGGCCGCGTGGCGCAGGCGAGATCCACCGCGTAGCGCAGCACGTGATCGGCCACCGGCACCGCGCGCACCACCTGCTCCACGGCCAGCAGTTCCTCGCCCGTGACTACCTGTTTCAGCCCGGGCAGCGTTGCCTGTGTCGTGCGGCGCACGATCTCCACCTCAGTGTCGCGTCCAGGATAACCGACGTTGATCGAAAACATAAAACGATCCAACTGCGCCTCCGGCAATGGATAGGTGCCCTCGTGTTCGATGGGATTCTGCGTGGCCACCACAACGAAGGGCGAGGGCAAATCCCGTGTTTGCCGCGCCACCGTGACGCGCCGCTCCTGCATCGCTTCCAGCAGCGCAGACTGGGTCTTGGGCGGCGTGCGGTTGATTTCGTCCGCCAGCAGCAGATTGGCAAACACCGGACCTAACTGATAGTCAAATTCCACACGCCCTCCGGATTCCCGCAGAATCTCCGAACCCAGAATATCGCCAGGCATCAGGTCCGGCGTAAATTGGATGCGGCTGAACTGCAGGCCCAGTGTTTCCGCCATGGAGCGCACCAGCAGCGTCTTGGCCAGTCCCGGCACGCCGACGAGCAGGCAGTGTCCCTGACAAAAAAGGCTCAGCAGCAGCGTGCTGATAACGGTGTCCTGGCCGGCAATGGTCTTCGACAATTCATTCCGGATGCGGGCGAAGACACTGTGAACGAGCTCCGGCGTGAGCGCGACGGGTGAAGTGGACATGGCGGGCGGGGATCGATAGGACCCGTCGGACGGGCGGCATCGTGCTTATCCGGCATAATCCTGCGCGGCGCAAGGACTCCGCAGAGGAGAGGCGATTCCAAAAACAGAACCGCACCCCTTCCGGGATGCGGCTCCGATCACACAACCAAAATGAAAGCGGGCTACCGCCTGCGTCTCCGCGCTGCCGCCAGGCCTGCCAGTATCGCCAGGCCGGACGCCGACGGCTCGGGCACCGCAGCGAAGGCCTGAGAATGTGTTAGAATTTCAGCCGGGCTCAGGGCGGAATCGTAGCTGGCAAAGCCAAGGACGTCTCCGGCGAGATTGTCGAAGAAACCAGTCCCTGCGGCATTTACCGCCGCCCCGATGCCGTTCACACCGGTAATCGTCAAATCGGTGCCTCCGAAGGTATGTGATAGGCTTCCGTTCAGATACATCAGGGTATCGACACCATTTGAAGTGAAAACGATGTGGACATTCTGATTCTGGAGAAAGGGGATGGGAGAAACAACATCCACCACACCGAAATCCGTAACGCCATACATGCCGGTGTTGTTCCACTGATTCACTTTGAGACCCTGAGCCCCGGCGACCGCGGCCTGACTTCCGATCAGCGCCTGAGACGCGCCTCCGACCCCGGCATTATAAATGAACTCAAAGGAACGGTCTCCAGTGAGGTTGCCCACATCGAACAATTGAGGAGCCGCACCGTTTACGGTCGTAAAGAGCGTAGTAGCGGGAGTCGTCCCTGCGCCGGTTACCTGCCCCTGCCACATGACAAGCGTGGCGTGAGCGGAGCCCGCGCCGGCGGTGAGAGCGGCGCAGAGGGACAGAAGGCGAAGAGAGGATTTCATCGTGCGCGAGATTAATTAACGGCAGATTTAGCAGAAATCCGGGCAGGACGCTTCTACAAAAGCGCAGAGAACGCACACTTTTCCTCCACGCCATCAGGAGCTTTGCTTGCGCAGTTCGTAAGGAACAGGGAGGATGCGTTTTCCCCGCGTTCCCATTCGATGCCCCCCGTCACCAATATCGCCGCCTATAAATTCGCCCGCCTCAACGGTCTCAAACCGCTGCGGGAGGAGCTGCTGGTATTGTGCAAGTCTGCCGGGCTGCGCGGCACGATCCTTCTAAGCACCGAAGGAATCAATCTGTTCGTCGCGGGGGCGAAAGCGGGCATCGACGACCTGCTCTCGCGGCTTCGCGCACTGCCTGGTTTGGACGGACTCGAGGTAAAAACCAGCGAAAGCGATTCCCAGCCGTTTCGCCGCATGCTCGTTCGCATTAAAAAGGAGATCATTTCCTTCGGCGTCGAAGGGATCGATCCGGCCACGCGCACTTCGCCGAAGCTCACACCGCGGGAATTGAAACAGTGGCTGGATGAAGGTCGTCCGGTGACACTGCTGGACACACGAAACGACTACGAGATCAAGCTGGGCACATTCCGTGAAGCGCTTCCGGCGGGCATTTCGCATTTCCGCCAGTTTCCGCAGGCGGTGCAGCGGTTGCCGGACTCTTTGAAGGACCAGCCGGTGGTGATGTTTTGCACGGGCGGCATCCGCTGTGAAAAGGCCGGGCCTTTCATGGAGCGTGAGGGATTCAAAACCATCTATCAACTGGAGGGCGGCATACTCAAATACTTCGAGGAATGCGGCAACGCGCACTATGACGGCGAATGCTTCGTTTTCGACCAGCGCGTGGGACTCGACCCGCACCTGGAGGAAACGGACTCGTCCCAGTGCTTTGCATGTCAGTCACCGCTCACGGCGGACGATCAGGCATCGGAGAAATACGTGGCCGGCGAGTCATGCCCGTATTGTTATCAGGAGCCTGCGGAGCGACGGGAACAACTGCGGACGGAGTACGAGGCGGCCATTCGCATGGCGGCCACGCCTCTGCCCGGCAGCATTGCCTATGACAACTACCGCCCGTTGCGTGTCCCGGATTTCTGCGATGGCCAAACGCTCATCGGCTTCCTCACCGCCATCCTGCCGCACCAGCCCCGCGAACTTTGGGAGTCCGCCGCGGAAGCAGGTCATCTCCTCGACAATGACCGCCGTCCCCTGACCGTGTCATCCCGCGTGCGCAGCGGACAGCAGATTCTGCATCTGTTTCCCGCGACACGCGAGCCGGAGGTGAATGCAGCAATTCGTGTTCTTCACGTGGACGAGGCGCTCATCGTTATCGACAAGCCGGCTCCCCTTCCTTTTCACCCGGGGGGACGGTTCAACCGCAATACGCTGCAATACCTGCTGAGCGTCGCTTTCCATCCGCAGCGTCCGCGGCCCGCACATCGCATCGACGCGAATACCACCGGCGTGGTGGTCATTTGCCGCACGCGCCATTTCGCGGGTCTTTTGCAGAAGCAGTTTCAGCGCGGTGAAGTGGAGAAGATCTATCTCGTTCGTGTGCAGGGCCACCCGTCGCAGGATGACTTCGTCTGCGATGCGCCTATCAGCGCGGAGTCCGGTGAGATGGGAGGGCGCACCACGGAGGGAGGCACTCTGCCCTCACGCACGGAATGCCGGGTGCTGTGCCGGGAGGCCGATGGCACCGCCCTCTTGGAGGCGCGTCCCGTCACGGGGCGCACCAACCAGATTCGCGTCCACCTCTGGGACATGGGATACCCCGTTTGCGGCGATCCGCTTTACCTCCCGGGCCGGACCATGGGCGACACGCAGACGCTCGCGGTGGATGATCCGCCGCTGCAACTGCACGCACATCGCATCTCATTCACGCATCCAGTGAATGGAGAGCGCATGATGTTTACCGCGCCTCCTCACTGATCACCTTTCTGCGCCTGCGCAATCCCGCGACACCCGCGAGGGCGAGAAGACCGGCGGCGCCGGGTTCCGGAGCTGAGGCGAGGGCGAAGTGATTGGCTACCTGGGCGGCGCTGAGGGCGGAGGGATAGATGGCGACTTCGTCGATCAGACCGTTGAAGAGCAGCGTGGGATTGTCAGGACTGCCCATGTGATTGGTGCCGATCAGAAGGTCGTTCGTGATGTTCATGGAGTCGCCATCCGCAACGGTTTGCGAAAGAACCCCGTTTACATACATGGAAATGTTGCCGCCGGTCCTCACCGCGACGAGATGGTTCCATGCGCCGCCCGCAGGATTCACCGGGGCGTTCTGAATGCGATAGGTATTGTGATAGAGACTGGTGGTATTGGCGGACTGCGATCCGCTGTGAATGCCAAAGTCTCCGCCCGACCCTTTATAAGTGATCAGATCGCCGCGGGTTGTCACGTTGGCGCGATACCAGACTTCCACCGAGAACGCGCCGGTGCCCAGATCAAAGATGGCATTGTCCGGAATGCGCACACGCGCGTCGGTTCCATTATAGCTGGAGGACCGGCCGAGGCCGATGGGACCACCGGTTTGATTCAACCCGACACCGCCGACGATGGTCCCGTTGTTATCTCCGCCCGCGCTGTCTGAAATGGTGGTGCCGACGGTTTCTTCAAATTCATAATAAGCGATGGCTCCATCGGCGATCACGGCGTTGCGGTATGCCGTTAGGGCGGCTTGGGACGGGGCGCTCAGAAGCCCCAGGGAAACGATACCTCCCAGGAGAAACTTCGCTGACTTCACGGAAACAGGATGATGAAGAACAGGCGTATTCATAACGGGTCGGTGTATATGTTATGGCGGGGCGGAACAAGAACCGCATTTGCGGATTTGCGGCTACAACCCCAAAATCTGGCGCTGCCAGTTGAGCAGCAGGTCACCGGCTTTGTTGGCATCGACGGCTATCTGCTCCAGCACCGCGCGCGATCCCAGCAACGAAGGATCAATATTGAGTTCCGTAGCGAGATGGTCGCGTTTCTCCTTGAGCGCATCAAAGCGGCGCTCAGCTTCGGGATTTCGCTCATTGCGACGGCGGGGCGGGCGGCGCGGCCACTCGGATTCGGGCGCCTCTTTGGCTTCCTTGAGAGCCTTGTAAAAGCGGCGGTGGAAGGGCGGCGGGTAGCGGTCGGGAAGGACGGCGTCCTTGCCCTCCTGCATGCCGGCGGCAAAGGCGAGGAGTTCGGCGTTGCCGATAATCTTGAACGTGGGGCGGTCGATGCGTTCGGCTTCGCGGTCGCGCCAGCGCCAGAAGGCGCGGAGGTAATGCAGGCCGCAGGGCTTGAGCGCGCCGCTGCCGGTAATGCGCCACTGTTCATCCGGATTCGGCGCGGGGCGGTTCAGGACGGACTGGCGCGCGTCTGCGCAGCTTTCAAGGAACCATGACTCGCGCCCCAGTTCCCTGAGTTTTGTCAGGAAGCCGTCGGCCAGAGGGAGGATGTAATGCACGTCATTGAGCGCATACTCGATCATCTTGTCTGTAAGCGGACGCTTCCCCCAATCGGCGCGCTGGGACTGCTTGGAGAGGGCGATGCCGAATTTGCTTTCCACCAGGTGTGCCAGGCCAAACTGGCGTTCACCCGTAAGCCGCGCGGCGACTTGAGTATCGTAAAGCCGTTCCGGGATGTGATTGAACGTGCGCTTCATCAGCGTCATGTCCAGGTCCGCACCGTGCACCCAGATTTCGGCGCGGTCCAGATACTCAACCAGCGGAGTGAGGTCCGGAATGCCCAGCGGATCGATCAGCGCCTTGTTCTCTCCGACCCCCATTTGAATGAGGCAGAGCTTTTCGCGATAGGAATGGAGGGAATCGGCCTCGGTGTCGATTGCCACCCGGATACCGTCGCCCTGGGGCAGCCGGGAGAGCCATGCCTTGAGGGCATCCGGAGTGGCGAGGTAATGGTCCTTCAGGCTGTCAGGCACGTCGCAGGAGGGAGAAAAACGACATTACAGGCGGAGGCCGGTGAGGAGCAACTCGGCATTTGAACCGGTGGCCTTGATGCTGCGGATGAGCACCTCCATGGCCTCGCCTGCGGGGAGCTGGGACATTTGCTTTCGAATCGCCCCGATGCGGCGGAATTCGTCAGGGTGGTAGAGGAGGTCGTCCTTTCGGGTGCCGGATTTTTGCACATGGATGGCCGGATAAATACGGCGTTCGACGAGTTCGCGGTCGAGCTGGATTTCCAAATTGCCTGTGCCTTTGAACTCCTCGAAGATGACTTCGTCCATCTTGCTGTCCGTCTCGATGAGGGCGGTGGCGAGGATGGTGAGGCTGCCTCCCTCTTCGCATTTCCGGGCGGAACCGAAGAACTTGCGCACCTTCTGGAGGGCCTCGTGATCGACACCGCCGGAACCCGAGGCGCTCTTGCCGCCGTGCTGGCTGTTGTAGCCACGGGCCAGACGGGTGAGGCTGTCGAGCAGAATGACGACGTCGCGCTTGAGTTCCACCAGCCGCTTGCCGCGCTCGAGGACGAGTTCCGCCACCTGGATGTGTCTTCCGGCGGGCTCGTCAAACGTGGACGAAAATACCTGACACCCGACGCTCTCCACAAAATCAGTCACCTCCTCGGGACGCTCGTTGATGAGGAGAACAATGAGTTCGATCTCCGGGTGATTTTCCTTGATCGACGCCGCGATGTCCTTCAGCAAAACCGTCTTTCCGCCACGGGGCGGCGCACAGATGAGACCCCGCTGGCCTTTCCCGAGCGGTGCCACGATGTCCACCACACGGGGACCGATGGCTTTCGATTTCCGGTTCTCCAGGATGATACGCTCGTTAGGGAAAAGGGCGGTGAGCTTGTCAAAGAAAGTGGGAGCCTGCCATCCCTCGCCCGGCTGGCCCTCGATGGTGAGGACGGTCTCGGCGCAGATGAATTTCTCACGGGCATCACGCGGGGCGCGGGCCGCGACCTCGATATACAGACCGGGACGCAGATTATACCGGCGCACCACCGAGGGTGAAAGGAACACGTCGTCCGGGAAGGGGGCGAAACTGTATTTTGGATTTCGCAGGATTCCAAAGCCTTCGCGGGTGATCTCCAGAATGCCGTGCGCCTTAATGACGCTGCCATTGCGGCCGTAGTGGCAGAGGATCTCAAACACCAGTTGGTGTTTCGACCGCACACCGCCGACGCGAAGGCCGAGCGAGGTGCCAAGATCGTAGAGCTGCTTGACGCTTTGAAGCTGGAATTCGTTCAGGGTCGCGGTTTCCGGCACCGGCGGCGCGACTTTGGCTTCCGCAGCCTCCCCCTCAGCGTTCGGGGTGTTTTCGGGATCCTGCGACGCGGCTTCCTCCGTTGCCGGTGGCGCGTCGGATTTCAGGATTTGCTCTTCTTGTTCTTCAACCATAATAAAAAGTGTTCAGTTTGGCGCCTCAGGGATTCCGGTTCTCCGCCATTCCACAGAACTGTGTCAGCGCGGTCCATCTTCTCCGCAATGGGAAGCTGGGCGGCAAGGATTTGTTCGGCGAGGTCCGGCGCGAATCCGCTCCGTTCCATAAGGCGGTGCCGCTGGGTAGCAGGACCGCAGGCGACGACCACATCCAAATCCCGCTGGAGCGGGAAACCGGATTCGTAAAGCAGGGGCACATCGGCAAGGAAATAGGCCGCGACCCCCGCGGCGCGGGCCTGTTGCTGTGAAGCGGCGCAGGCGGCGCGGACCAGCGGATGCAGGATGCCTTCAAGGGTTTTCCTGCGGTCCGGATGCTCGAATACAAGTTCCCGCAGCCGGCTGCGATTCAGTGTTCCGTCAGCACTGGTGAGGTTTTGTCCCAGAGACGCCGTCACCGTGGCCACAACCTCACCCTTTGTCAACAACTCATGCACCACGGCGTCGGAGTCGAAAAAACACGTCTCCGGAGCCATTTCGCAAAAAAGCCGGGCAAACGTCGATTTGCCCGTGGCAATGCCGCCAGTAAGCGCGAGCGAGAGCATGAGGGGTAAGGAACGGGGAAAATGGGGAAGATCAAACGTTAAACTTCAGGATAAGTGAAGGATTTTGGGGGAGGGAGATAATGGAGAATGGAGAATAGATGAATGGGGCCGGAGGGAGGGGCGCAAATGGAGGGGAATCGTGAATCGTGAATGGTTGAATCGGCGGGTTCGGAGGGGGCTAATGCGAAGAGAGTAAGAGTGGGAGGATGAGCAGGATGAGCTGAGTCGGAGAGGCTTGATTTACCTTGATTTTCCGAAGCGGGGGCGGCGGGTTCTTCGGAGGGAAGGCTCGTTAGGAGGGGCTCGGGTTGCTGGGGCGGATTAAAAATCCGCGGTCCTTGGGAGACGGGTTCGGAGGGAGGGGTTTTGGCGGCAGCGCGGGCGGCGGCTTGTTGCTGGAGTTTGAGGCGGGCGGCGCTGTGGTCGCCACGGCGAAGCGAGGAAACAGCGCGGGCGATGGCGTAGAGGGGCTTGTGGCGTCAACCGTCCCGGAACTGTCTTAACCAGGCGCCCCCCGCTCCCTTTATCTTTAGCAGATGGCTCCCCTGGCGCCCTATGGAGACTGGATAGTACCAGGCAGCGCACGCCATCACCAGGCTCATTACCAGAAGGCCGAAAATGATTAGCAAATCCGTGCCGGCGACGGGCGGATCGATCCGGTGATAGATCGCGGCCCCGATCGCCGCAGCGAACAGCAACCATGCGGTAAGCAGTCTTGCCCTGCGCACCCACAGGTGTTTTGGACAGAGTCCAATCCCGATTTCAATTTCCTCCTCCCCGGCCGCCACCGCCCCCAAAAAACTTGCCAGCGGCCCCAGCAGTTCCAGCAGCACCCACCCTGGATGTTTCAAAGAAATTTTCCGCGTCAATTCCCGGCAGGCCGGATTCCCGCACCTGATGCAGCGATCCGCGGGCAACCATGGAGCCTTTGCCAAAGGAACAAAGAGAATATTTCCCTCACGGAAGCCTGTCGTGGAAACGTCGCCGAATGGATCGTGATCTTGCATGCCGGTCGGCCCTCTCTCCATGAGTTTCGTGCGGCAAGAGTTTATGCGTGTGCGCCTGCGTATGCTAAAGGTCTGACCGGGCTCACCTCGAGAGCGCGAGGAAGGCCCCGGATGTCCGGCTGAACAAGGCACGGGCCAGACATTGTGAAAGCTAAAGAAGGCAAAGGTGATCAAGCCGATCAGCGCCGGCTCCAAGCAGGCGATTGGTCACATAAGCTTGAACCTCCCTCAGGAACCATTCGGCGTCGAAATCCCGAATCGAATACTTCCGAATGGCCCTCGGGACCTTTGCCAGTAATGCCTCACAAACGGCGGTGCGCCTTTGCTGATGTGAAACTCCAACAAAGTCCTTAAGGGGCAACATCACATCCATCGGGAGGGTTCCTGCAGCCTTCGAGAGTCTGATTCGCTGTCGATGACCGAGAGAGGGATCTTTACAGTTCAAGACAATACAAAGACCGCTGAGTCCGTTTCCGTAAGTCCGTCCCTCAAAATAATGATCAACGTCGAGATTGCGGGTGGCGTGTTCAAATTTGGCCTCCCAGGTTGAAGGACAGCCGATGCAAATGCGGCGGGAGCCACCATAGTTTGTTTGTGGAGGTCTTTGGGTTGGCCGAATTCGCTGCTGCCGCCTGTGGACCTGACCTGCACGGCACGGAGTGCGCCCCATTTAGCCACGCCGTCGAAGCCAACAGTTTCGCCTGCCTGTCCATCATAGTTGACGGGTCTTGATTGGGCTGCGCTCGCTATCTTCTATTTCGGCTGCTTGTGAGCACTGGCAAGAAGTTGCAGTTCCCAGGCGAAGGCAACGCCGCTGCCGCCCCCATGCTCAGCAAGGACACCCGCGAGGCCAGCGGCTGTCTGCTCGCGTGCCCAGTCGCGCTGCCATTCGGCCGCGACGGCAAGCCAGGTAATCGGGACCGCCCCGGCAGCGGTCATCCGCCGCACCGCCATATCATGGGCTTCCGCTGAGACGCCGCCCGAGGCATCCGTGACAATGAAGACGTCGTAGCCGTCGGCGAGCGCCTGGATCGCCGGCATGGCCAGGCAGATCTCAGTCCAGAGGGCGGCGAGCACGAGTTGCTTGCGGCCGGTCTTCCTGACGGCCTCAACGACACGCTCATCCTGCCAGGTGTTGATGAACGTCCGGTCGATCGGCTTCTGCCCCGGGAAGACATCCTGAAGCGCCTTGATCAGATAGCCGCCGCGCTCCTCAATCACCGTGGTGAGGATCGTCGGAACGCCGAAGACTTTGGCCGTCCGGGCAAGCCCCACGACGTTATTGACGATCATCGTTGGCTCATGGCTGTTCAGATTGGCGAACTGATAGGGCTGATGATCGATCAGCACGAGGATGCTGTCTTCCGGGCGAAGCAGGGCATCGAGTCCGGTTTTGGTATTGTTTATGTTCATATTAGGATTTTTATTATATTGTTTGGCAGGTTAAAGTGCGGTCAGGCGGACAACGCCGCGATTTGCGCGCGGGCCTCTTTGATGGAGTTGTCGCGGATGTCGCCGCGGGCGAGGTTCTCAGCCCGGACAAACGTAATGTCGGAGATGCCAAAGAAACCCAAAATCGCCTGCAGATAGGCTTCCTGATGATCGAGGAAGGCGAATGCTGATTCGGAGTAGGCCCCGCCTCGTGACGAAGCCACGAATACTTTCCTGCCGCCGGCCAGCCCCTCCGGACCTTTGTCGGTATAGCGAAAGGTCTTGCCAGCCACTGCCAGGCGGTCAATCCAGGCCTTAAGCTGGCTCGGCACGGCGAAATTATACATTGGTGCGCCAATAACCACGATATCGGCGGAGAGGAACTCCGACAGCGCTGCGCCGCCCGCCTCAATATCGAGTCCCGGAACCGGCGCTGCTCCCTGAGCGGCGGCGAGATGATTTCCTGAAAGATGCTGCAACGGATCGGAAGCAAGATCGCGGTAAACAACTTCCAGGCCCGGATGGAGTTGCCGCTGAACTTTGACAATCTCACTGCTGAGGACCCGGCTGACAGAAGAGGGGCCGAGAATACTGGAATCAACGTGGAGGAGTTTCATAGCGGGATGGTGCGATTGCCGGTTGGTGTTTATGTGTAGATTTGATGGCAATCGCCTGTCCGGCTGCAGAGACTGTGACAACCGGGCCGCAGAATAATTTGAATGCAGAAAAGCGACCAATGCTTTGTTTTTGGGCTCGCTCATACTTTCGGTATGGGCCACAGTCCCCCCATGGAACTTCGCCATCTACGCTATTTCGTCGCTGTTGCAGCCCACGGATCCTTCAATCGTGCGGCGGAGAGTTTGCACCTCACCCAGCCAACGCTCAGCCGGCAGGTGAAGGATCTTGAAGACGAACTGGGATTGCCCCTTGTCGTGCGCGGCCAGAACGCGGTGGAACTCACCGTGGCGGGTGATCTGTTCTATGAGGAAGCCCGCGAAGTGCTTGCCCGTGCGGACGAGGCTGTTCGACGCGTGCGCGGCGAAGCGCGAAGCGGAACTCTGCGTGTGGGATATGCCCCCTCGATGACCGCCGGCATCCTGTCCGGCGCACTGGAGAAATTCCAGGCGGTCTCTCCGCGCGTGCACATCGAATTGACCGACCTCTCCTCAAAGGAAATCACTGAGATGGCTCATGAAGGGCGGCTCGATCTCGTTATCTGTCCTGGCATTTCCATCACGAAGAGACTTCCGGAGTTTCACTGGACTGAGCTGCGCCGCCTGGAGATCGTTCTGATCATGCCGGAAACTCATCCACTGGCAAAGCTGAAACGAATTCCACCGGAACGACTGCGTGATCTTCCCCTCATCGGTCTGGCGAAGGGCAACTATCCCGAATACGTGCCGCATGTGCGCGGGATGCTCAAACCATTTGGTATTTCGCCGCGCTTCGTTTCGCTCGTCAACGACGGCATCTCAACACTCTTCACCGAACTCGAGGCACGCCATGCCGCGGCCATTCTTACCGAAGGAACGATCTGCATCATGCCGCGAACTCTCACAGCCAGATCTTTTACTCCCCTGCTTCCCGGCGTTCCCGTGACGATTGGCTTGTCCGCCTCGCGTCCCAACCCGCTGGCCGAAAAATTTGCGCAAATGCTGCTCGCAGAGGTGCGGCGTCAGGAAAAGGGCAATACACGCGGGCAGGAGCCCCAATAGCGACAGGCCATTGTGCACTGCCGGTGCGCGGTTTTTGCGGCGTTGGTTCCAGTGTTCCCGCTCGTTCCCCGGTTTCCTCGCTTCGCTCAACACCTCGGGCAGCCTTCAGCGGGCCGTCACCCTTTAGTCGCTCACCACCGTATCTAATTTCTCCCGGGCCTCACGGCCCGCCCTTTCGTCGCATAACTGCGTTACCTTACGGTAGCGCCATTCAGGTCTGTCCTCTCTTCCGTGGATTTGCTTTATTGCTTCCCAGGCATGCCATTCCTTGCTTTTGCATGTGCTCCAAAGCTGCGTTTACGCTGTGCGCATGTCGATGTCCATGCAGCCCGTCCGGACCCTCATTGGTGTCGCCGCACTCCTGCGCTCTTGCGCGCTATTTGGGACTGCCTGCGCGACGGAACCGCCGTCTCCGGCGGGCGGGGCGTGGAAGCGGCACGTGATTGACGGTTCATCGAAGGGTGCGGATGGGGTAAGGCTGGCGGATGTGAATGGGGATGGGCTAATGGATATTGCGACGGGGTGGGAGCAGGGGGGCGCGGTGCGGATTTGTTTGAATCCGGGGCCGGAGAAGGTGCGCGGGGCGTGGGCTGCGGTGGCGGTCGGGAGCGTGGCGGATGTGGAGGATGCGGTGTTTGCGGACGTGGATGGAGACGGGGCCACCGATGTGGTGAGTTGCGCGGAGGGGGACACACGCCGGATTTCGATCCACTGGGCGCCGAAGGAGCGCGAACGTTATATGGACGCCACGGCGTGGCGCACGGAGTTGCTGCCGGCGTCTGCGGGCGCGATGATGTGGATGTTTGCGCTGCCCATGCGCATCGATGGAAAGCAGGCTCTCGTGGCCGGCGGGAAGGGGCGGAATGCGGCGATCGGCTGGTTCGAGCCGGCGGCTGATGCGCGGAAGCTGGCGGATTGGAAATGGCACGCGCTGCGTCCGGCGGGCTGGGTGATGTCGCTGGTGGCTTCGGACATGGATGGCGACGGTGATGCGGACATTGTGTTTTCCGATCGCAAAGGCGAGCACCGCGGCGCCGGCTGGCTGGAGAATCCCGGTGCGACGCCTGGAACCGGGCCTGCGCAGACGTGGCGCGAACATGCCATTGGCGGGGCGGGGCTGGAAGCGATGTTCCTTCACCTAACAGATCTCGACCGCGACGGACTGGAGGATGTTTTGCTGGCGGCGCGGCCAAAGGAGATTCAGTGGCTGCGCCGGCTCGATCGCACGGGACGCGCGTGGGCGGCGCACCGCATTCCCCTGCCGGAGCCCACGGGCGGCGCGAAAGCGGTGACCGCAGGCGACATGGACGGGAACGGAAAGCTGGATCTGGTGTTCAGTTGCGAGGGAGCGACCGCCCCGCGCCACGGCGTCATGTGGCTGTCGTGCGATGGCGGATTCGATGGAGGAAAATGGACGGCGCATCCGGTCAGCGGCGTGGACGGCGTGAAGCATGACCTTGTGGAGCTGATGGATCTGGATGCGGACGGCGATCTGGATGTGATCACCACGGAGGAAGTGAAGAATCTCGGAGTTATTTGGTATGAGAATCCGGGGAAACAGTGAAATGGGTGTGTGAATTGCGGGGCTGGAGGCTTGGGGTTTGTCGGACGGGTCGGAACGCGCGCCGGGAAAAACTGATAACAAAGCAGACTTTGTCAGGAAACGTTAGGAAGCCGTGGTTTTTGCAATGGCCTTTGACGCGGGCTTCCGTCAGGGACTCAAATCCAGGCATACCAGCGTACCTTTATTATTGCGCACGTAGAGGTTTCGCTCGCTGAAGGCGGGGGCGGCATAAATCTCGGCGGGAAGGGCCTGGATGCGGCCGAGTTCCTTGTAGGCGGCGGGGCTGGCGTCGGCGAGGATGACTTCGCCGGGCTGGGTGGCGACGATGAGTTTTCCACCGGCGATGATGAGATGGCCGCGCTCTTTTCCGGCGGGCTGGGTCCACGCGACTTTGCCGGTGATCCAGTCGATGCATTGCAGAGTGGCGGCACTGTTGGCTTCGCCGCCGACCATGTAGAGATGATCTCCAAAAAGCACGGGGCTTTGGAACTGGAGCATGATTTTGTTATTCTCCCAAATGCGGCCGGCTTTGAGATCGAACATGGCGACGCCTGAGCCGTAGCCGGAGCCGATGAAGAACCGGCCATCGCGATGCACGGGAATGGCGGCATTCACGTCAAAGCGGGTTTTCCATTCGTGGCGGAAAAGTTCGGTGCCATCGCGGGGATTGATGCCCACCAGGCCGCTCGCATTGAACAGCGCCACGCCGCGCATGGCAGGGCCGCTGAAGATGACGGGGCTGGCGTAGGCGGCGGGATCGGTGCCGCTCTGCCAGAAGACTTTGCCCGTGAGCTTGTCCACCGCGGCACGGCTGCTGCCGTTTCCGCCGGGCTCGATGACGAGCATATTTCCCACCACGAGCGGGCTGCCCGCCCAGCCCCAGCGCGGCATGATGCCTTTGAATGCAGTCTCAAGGTGCAGTTCCCAGCGCTTTTCTCCATCCCTGGTATTCCAGCAATAAAGCTGACCGCGAAAACTAAGTGTATAGACGCGGTCTCCATCGATCACCGGAGTGGCCGCGGGTCCGCCGGTCCATGAGGAGGCGTCGGCTTCACAGTCATAAGTTTTTCGCCAGATTTCCTTTCCCGTCGCGGCATCGAGGCAAATGACGGACTCGGTGTCCCCTGCCCTGTCGCTGCCCATGGTATAAACTCTGCCGCCGGCGATGGCACAGGAAGACGCGCCTTTTCCCAGCTCGACCTTCCATCGCACGGGCGGCTCTTTGGCATTCCAGTCGATATTCCAGCCGGTTTCCTGCGAAATGCCGCGGCGCTTTGGTCCGAGGATTTCGGGCCAGTCGTCTGCGGATGCAGGACTGCAGGCCAGAACCAGCGCAAGAACGAGGGACCGTAGAATCATGGCGCAGCGCGCGGGGCTCAATGAATGGTTAGGCGCCCGTGTCCTGGAGAGCGCGTTTGGCGGCGAGCTTGTCGATTTGATAGAGTCCGTTCCGGTTTTCGCCTACAAACTCGAGTTTCACGATCATGTCCGTGACGGTTTTTTCCTCCTCCACCTGTTCGTCGAGAAACCATTTCAAAAACGAAAGCGTGGCATAGTCCTTTTCCGAAGTGGCCAGTTCATAGAGAGCGCAGATGGAGGCGGAGACGCGCTGCTCGTGTTCCAGGCTCGTCTGGAATGCCTCCAGCGCGGTGGCGTATTCGCATTTCGGCTGAGGCAGCGCCTGAAGCGTCACTCTTCCGCCGCGGTCCACGACGTAGGTGAAGAATTTGTTCGCGTGGCTCAGCTCTTCGTTGCCCTGGAGTTTCATCCATTGCGCGAAGCCGCTGAAGGCGGTGTGCTCAAACCATGCGGCCATGCCGAGATACGCGTAGGCCGACTGGAATTCGAGATTGATCTGATCGTTGAGCGCCTTTTCGAGAACCGGTGGGAGAGTCATGGGAGCCGCGAGCATTCCATGGATTTGGCGCGGCGAAAAGCAATGATTCACCGGAGAAACCGGCCGCAGCGCCGCGTATTACGGCATTGCCAGCAGGGCTTCAGCCGATACGCTGGCGGCTCCGCATGGAACTGACCGTCGCCACTTCACCCTCGTCGCTTCCTGGCCTTGCACTAACGGCATGGGAGGGTACAGCGCGTGCTTTCGTCGATACCATGCCGCTGCCTGCCCAACCTTTCACTCTCTGGCTTTCTCCGGACGCGTGGCCAAAATCCGCTCTGTTGCTGCCGAATGCTGCTTTCACCCTCTGGCTTGATCCTGACAAGTGGCCCAAACCTCCGCTGAAACTGCCGGGGAACGGAATGACGCTCTGGCTTTGTCCGGACAGTTGGCCGAAACCGAAGCTCAAGCTTCCCGCCCAGGGCCGGACGCTCTGGCTGGATGAGGAGGCCTGGCCGGCGTTTGTGAAAGAGGAAGCGGCGGCGGAAACCGCGCCGGTGGCGGCTCCGGAGCCGGCGGTAATTCCAGAGCCGGTTCCTGCGCCTGTGCTGCTCAAACTTCCTGCGTTGGGCACGACGCTCTGGCTGGATGAGAGCACCTGGCCAACGGTGCCGGCGACTCCGCCGGAGCCGGTGGAAGTTCCGGAACCGGTTGTGATCCCGGAACCTGTCCAGGCTCCGCCTCTTCTTCAATTGCCCGCGCTCGGCACCACGCTGTGGCTCGACGAAAGCACCTGGCCGGTGACGCCCGCCGCTCCGGTTTCCACGACTGTCGAAGTGGCTGAAATCGTCGAAGCATCCGCTCCCCTAACCATTCCCGAACCTCCCCAGGCAGCGGTCGAACCCCAGCCTGTTCTTCTCTCTTCCGTCCCCGATTCCGCGCCACTCATGAATACCCCTATCCAAATCCCCGCCAACCGCAGCTTTACACTCTGGACCACTCCGGACTCTCTCACCGCGCCGGTGCGGAGTGCCGCCGTCACGGCGAAAGTGCGGCTGCGCCTGCCCGCGCAGGGCTTCACTCTTTGGGCGCAGCCAGGCCGCGTGGACCGCATCACTATGCGGAATCCGTCCGCTGCCGCTTCTGACACGGTTTCCCTGCATCAAGCCGGGCGCAAACAGGGCTCCCGGTGGCTGCCGGCCGCGGCGGGTATTGCCATCGCCGCGATCATTGGGATTGCCTTCCTGAACGAAAAGAAACAGCGCGAGAAGGCTGAGACCGACTACGCCGCCCTGAAAGATAAGTCCGCCGCCGACCTGACCTCCGCGAAGGCCTCCGTTGCAGATGCCTCTGACAAAGCTGCCAAAGCCGCCAGCGAACTCACGGCAAAACAGGCGGACATGAACGGGGAAATTGCCAAACTGAAAACAACCCTAACGGCTTCCGAGGAGGGACGCAAAAAGGCGGAGACGAAAGTCACCGAAACCACCGCCTCGCTCGACAAAGCCAACAAAGCGCTGACGGACGCGAAGAAGGAGTTTGCGACCAAAGAGTCCGCCCTGCAGACAAATGTGACCAGTCTGACCGAAGAGGCCAGCAAAGCCAAACGCGCCGCGGGTGAAGAATTGAGCAAGGCCAAGGAAACGATCGCCAAACTGGAGGAAGCGAAAGCCGCCGCCGTGAAGGAAGCCGCCGCCGCCATGTCGGACCGGGATGTGATCAAGACGGAGGTGGAAAAACTGCGCAAGCAGTTGCAGGGTCAGGCCAAACCCGCCGCGGGCCCGGAGTCTTAGCGTTTTTTTGAGCAAACATCCGTTCATCGACACCTGCGACTTCACCGTCATCGACGAGACGGAAGACTGGATTGTCGTCAACAAACCCGCGCCGTTGCAGGTCCATCCGTCGCGTCCGGATGGAGGGCCGACGCTCTGGCACGGGCTCCGGGAACTCTTGCGTTACGAAATCGAAAACGGCGCAGCCCTCTCGATCATCAATCGGCTCGATCGCGATACGAGCGGCATCGTCCTCGTTGCCAAACAAAAGGCCGCCGCGCGCATGCTGCACAAAGCCATGATGCGGCGCGAGGTGGACAAGGAATACCGGGCCATCGTGTGGGGCTGGCCGGAGGAGGATGCGTTCACGGTGGACCAGCCGATTATCCGGCGGCACGACATCGAGCCCTCCGAGATCTACAACTTCCACCAGGTGCATCCCTCCGGCGCGGCTTCCTGCACGGAGTTTCGTGTGCTCCGGAGATTCGGAAAGGAAACATCCAACGGGTCCCGCTTCTCCCTCATCGCTGCACATCCCCTTACCGGACGCATGCACCAAATCCGGGTCCATCTGGCCCACGCCGGATTTCCGGTCGTGGGTGATAAACTCTATGGACCTTCCCCGGAATGGTACGTGCGCCAAATCCATCATGGCTGGACGAATGAAGCCGCCAACGCCCTGCTGATGCGGCGGCAGGCACTGCATTCCTGCCGTCTCTGCGTGACCAGCGACGAGGGGGTCCGCCACGAGTGGATCGCCCCCCTTCCCCCCGACATGGAGGATTTTCTGGGGGATAACAATTTGGACTTGAGGATATTAAATACGGTGTAATTTTAGAGTTTATGAAATATCCTTGTGTTTCTCTTCTGAGCCTGGCCCTTGCCCCTGCCGTGATGGCTATCACCCTGGGCAGTCCTGGTCCAGCGGGAGCACAGGAGAAAAAGCCGTCCAAAGCGAAGAATTCCGGCACGGGAAAGGCGGCGGCCAAGGCGCCCGCGGCTCAGTCCAAGTACGATCAGCACCTTTCAGCGAATCTGAAACTGCTCAAGGTATTGAGCCGCTACGCCGAAACTCTTTCCAGCGCCACCGATGCCACAGCGGCCGGCATGGCGGTCAATCAAATCGAGACTATCACCAAAGACGCCATCATCGCCGGCGAAGAGTTGGTTAAACTGGGGAAACCCGCGCCCGACGTCGCGATCAAACTGGCCCAGAATCCTGATTTGGAGGTTGCCTCACGCCGCGTCGCGGAACAAACCCGCACGGCCGTGAAGGCCCTGGCAGGAAATGACGAAGCGAAAAACGTTCTGACGCCGGCCATCGAAAACTTCCAGTCGGCCCTCAATCGCATCCAGCAGGATGCGACCGATCCGAAAGGTCCAGGCGCTCACGTTAGGAATAAGAACGCGCCCGGTATGTCCGCCGGCAAGCCTTCCGCGTCACCGTCACCGGCCGCTCCCGCCGCGCCCAACGCCGCGACGCAGGAACAAACGCCGCCCAGCAAGACAGCCGCTGTGCCGCCCCCGCCTCCGCAGTAACGCGGAACCCGTCACTTGTCTTTCTTCTCCCCGATCGCGGCCAGCACCACGTCTGCATAAAGGCGATGGCCAAAATCGTTAGGATGATTCAGCCCATTGCCGCTCAGGCAAAGATAGGGCTTCTTTTCAAGGACCGCGGTCCAGACGCTGGTGACATCCGCGAGCGCACACCCGGGACCGGAAAGCGCGCCGAGCGCTTTCGCGTAGGCGGGATACAATTCCGGCGCCGCATGCGACCATTCCGGATTGGCCGTCATCGGTGAAATCACGATCACATCACACTCCGGGCGCGCCGCCTGAATCTGATCGATGGTCTGCTTGATGATTTTGACAAAGTCCTCCGTCTTCCGCCGCCCGGAGGCGTCGTTCATGCCGAATGCGAGGAGCACCACGTCCGGCGCCTCCGCCAGCACCGCAGGCACCTGCTTCAATCCCCACGCCGAATCCATGCCGCCCACTGAAAGGTTCTTTTCGGCAACCTTTAAACCGAAACGCGCCTCCAGCCCGCGTGCCACCAGGCCGTGATAGCCCGGCTGCATGGGCGGAGCCCCGGCACTTCCTGACGCATTCGCACCGGTGGAAATGCTGTCTCCCAGCGTCACGAGTTTCACCGGCGACCCTGCCTTCAATTTCGCACGAATGCGCACCAACTGTCCTTCCGGCGCGGCCGCGGGCCGCGGTCCCTTCCATTCCTCCTTCGAAGGATAAGCCGCGGCGCACTGCAAGTCATGGAAATACCGTCCCTCGCCAAACAGCATCCACGACTTCCCGTCGCGGTAAGCACTGTAGCTGTGCGGCGATTTCGGCGGCGGATGCAGTGCTGCCGCCGTGGTGAATGGAATCCGGGAACCCGCGGGAAGCCTCACTTCTCGGGAACCCGGCGTCCACTCGTAATCCTTCCCGGCTTCATAGGTGACCTCCAGCGTCGCACTGCGGATCACCGGCGCTTCCGACGGAGCGCGCATCAGCAATGCCGCGGGCTTTTCCCCTTCCTTTTGAATGAAGAACAGGGGATCGCCATCCACCTTCTCCGCTGCCCACACCGGGGCGTTGTTTGCGGCGAAGGTGTTAGGTGCAGCAGAATAATACAGCAGGAAAAGAAACAGGAGCAGACGGATCATACGCAGCGAAGAAACGCTCCACACACGCACGGGATTTCGCGCCCGCAATCATTTAAGGCGAAGCCGGCGGCAATCCGACCGTCAGTCTCGAAAACGCGCGGCCTCCCTGCGGCACCGGCACCGTGCTCCGGAAAGTGACCGTCTCGGTTCCATTTGCCGACGGAACCGCCGGGCCGGCGGCGACGATGTCAGCGCTCCATCCGGTTAGGGCGTAGGAAAACTCCGGTGTATAGACAGCATCCAGCACCCGCAGCGGACGGCTGAAGGTCAGCGTTGCAAAGACATCCGCACCGATTGTTAGGCTGCCGGCCTTTGGCAGTTCGCCCTCCGCCGTGCGCGCGCGCGGATCGGTGCCCAGCGCGTACTCCAGCAGATTTACGACGCCATCCATGTCCGGATCGTCCATCGCACCGGAGATGCCCGGGAGCGGCAGTTCAGCAGCGGTAAACCGGTGATGACGCCAACTGTCAAACGTTAGCGAATAGCCGTTCGCACTGCCGCCTGGCGAACCTCCCATCTCCGCACTAATCGCCCAATCGCCTGCATCCTTCCCGTCCGCCGCGGCCGTTTGATCGAGCGCCACCAGCGAATAGCCCGCGCCGTCGGTGGGCGTGTGCCAGTCGTCGCGGTAAGTGAACTCAAACACCGTCGCGCCGAACGGATAACGAAGTTCCACGTGCTCACCGGTGTTGTCGAACTGTCCCGCGTATTCCCCGAACACCGCAACTCCTGCTCCGTAACGCCGCGCAAATGCCGCAGCATTCGAAACCAGCACCAGCGCCGCTCCCGGCGCAATGGTGCTGCCGGAGGGAAAGGTGTATTCAATTCCATCCACGAACGCCGCGCCTGACAGGTCGAGCGTCTGCGCGCCAATGTTCTTCAACTCGATGAATTCGAAGTCGTCGTCATTGAGCGAGTTGTCAGGCAACTGCTCAGCCGCAGTGGGGTCCGCCGGATGATAGTGCAGCTCGCTGACCATCAGTGACGCGGGACTCGCCACCGTGCCGACGATGTACCACAAGTCCAAAGGACCACTCCATTCCCCCGTCGTCGTGTTGCGCGCTCTGGCGATGACATGGCTCGTCGCGTTGATCGTTAGGGAAGGCGCGGGATTGCCCGGTGGAAGCACCGTTGCGGCGGCATTCGGAGCGCCTCCCGCCTGGCGCGGATCGGTGCCGTTCAGCGTGGCGTAAACAGTATGCGCGGAGGTCATGGACACCACCGTCCCGGCGGACACCGCTCCTGCGATTACTCCAGCCACGGGCACCGGCACGAACTGGCTGTCCATCCACGTGGAGCGCGCCGCCGCCCAGGTCTTCACATATTGCACGTGCGCCGCCCACGTTTCGGAAGCATTCGTTAGGTTCGCAGGAAGGAACGCCTGGAAGCCCGTGGTGGCGCTGCCCAGCGTGCCCCACTTGATGAAATTGCGCTTCTGCGGTGAATCCGCCGCGCCGTTGTCGCTCACCTGCGCCGCCAGCGCGTCCACACGCGCCGCAAAGCCCGCAGTGCTCAGCGCGCCGTGCCGCAGCGTTTGCCAGGTGTCGATGAAGAGTTGTTTGTAATCCGCGTCCTGCATCATCAGCCGCATCCAGTCCAGACGCGCCATTGCCGTTGTGTGCGCGCCGTCGGAAAGCCCGTTTTCGCGTGCCCCCCGATTGTATCCATAATTGAACTGCCAGCCGGAACCGGTAGCTGGATCAACATCCGTCCGGTGCGAGTTGAAACAGCACGAAACGCCAAAACTCAGGTCGTAATCCCACAGCGGTCCCGCCTTCAGCTTTTGCCCGCGATCCTTATAATAATACGCGCTGCGCACATAACCATCCTGCGCCCTGACAAATTCCGTGAGCACCCCCATCCGCGCAAATGATCCCGCATCCGCCCAGGCCCGGTATCCCGTCACCGGATCGGCAAAGGACGGTGACCGCACCGCCGTGTTGAGCCCATTCACCCAGTTGCTGATAAACGTGGTCTGGGCCGGCGTGGTGAGCGGATCATGGATTTCCCCGTAGGTCCAGCCGCTCAGCCTGGTTTCGTTAGCGACACTCGCTTCATGCCTGATCAAATACCCGCCGTCGTTGTCAGAGAAATCACTCACGTTTGCGAGGTCCAGCCGGTTTTTTCCAATCTTCAGAGACTCCGTTAGGATATAAACCCCCGCATAGTCGGCACTGGTGATGCCGCCGCCGTCCGTATTCAAAAACAGTTCGCAATAACGCGTGCCCGGCGCCGGCAAACCGAAGTCCTTCCCCATACCAAAAATGAGCGGATTCCGCAGCAGCGACTCGTCAGAATACGGCGCGCTCAACACCCAGTCTGAATCCGCCGGCAGCCCCAGAAGCGACTCATCATTGTCGCCATTCGATTCATTCCAGGTCTCCAGTTTATACTGCCGCTTGGGAAATCCGGAACTCGACTGCCCGCGCACGCGCAGTCCCGCGCGCACGGACTTGTCAGGCGTGCGGTTCAGAGTGGTGCGTCCCGTCACCGCGTCCGGCTCGAAGACGGCCAGTTGCATAAACTGCAGCGGCTGGCTCGTCCCGGGCACTCCACCACCCGCAAAATTCTCCAGGATCAGCACGGGCAGATTTGAATTGAACGCCGCAGGGGCCGCCACTCCATTCAGATTCGAAGTGGTCTCCAGCCTGGTGTAAAAGCCCGTATCCACTTCGCCTCCGCCGCCTGTCACCGGATCGAAGACCCGTGCGCGCAGTCTCGTCGTCGTGGAAAAGACGAGCGGCGTACTGTAAAGAGTGGAAGCCGCAACGGGAATGGTGCCATCCGTGGTATAACGGATCTGCCCCTCCGGAAACGTCGAGGAAAGCGATACCGTTTGCGTCGCCGTGAAGACCGCCTTCTTCACGGAAAACACCGGCGCGATCAGCGCCGCGGTCACACCGATGCCGTTCGCGCCGCCGGGCGTGGCCGGATAGAAGAAATTCGACGCGCCCGCGCGGGAAAGCCCGTTCACTCCATAACCGAACCCATCCGTTTGCGCCGGATACGGCGAAAACGCATGCACCACGGTGCCGTCCGGTTTTGTCAGGGCAAGGTATCCTCCCGATGCCGGCAGCTTGAAATCCGTATGCAGCCGGCTTCCGGGCACTCTGCGGTCTTTTGCCGAGGCAAATACCACCAGCCTCGCGCCGCGGGCCACCGCTATATCAGGAAACGTCCACCGGCTGGGCTGGGCCTCAAGGTTGGTGAGGTGCCAGCCTGTCAGGTCCACAGACGCGTTCGTCGGATTGTAAATCTCAATCCAGTCGGGCGTGTCGCCATTCTCGTCCTTGTAAGTCGTATTTCCCGCGGCGGAAATCTCCGCAATGAACGGCTCCGTATCCGTCGGAATGAACTGGGTCCGGCGAATCTGGAACCCCACGATGGACGATCCGCGCCCGATTCCGTTAGGCATCGTGTAGGTGAACTGCGTCACGCCCTGCACCCGCGCGCGGATGATCGCCCAGTCTGCATCCGGCGGCGGGTTTTGGTTGGCGACACCGTTTCCTATCACAAACTCCGGCACGCTCACGGTCCCGTTCGCATCAGAAAACGTCACCGCATTGAAGCGTCCCGTGCAGCATGAGCGCGGCTCTCCGTGCAAAATTTCCACGAGAAACTCGCCCGCGTCCGGCAGTGTGTAAGTCATCTTCATGCCCGTGCCGCCGCTGTTCCACGTCTCGGTGAAGAACAGGTTGTCGATCGCGCTTCCGATGTCCGCCGTCGCCAATACGCCGCCGTTGAGTGTCGCCAGCGTGGCCGCGCCCGCCGCGCCGTCCGTGCCGGGGTCGCCAACGAAAGTGCCCACGCCCTGCACTGCCGGCGAAGCCGTCGTGCCGAGATTGATCGCCTCCACCAGCGTGCCTTCACCGCTGAGATTTGTGCGCCCGCCCACCAAAACCTGAACGCCGGAAATCGACGCTCGCGTCATGGGCACGATGAATCCGGACAGCGCCGTTAGCAGCGCTGCCGTCCGCAGGGATGTTCGCTTCATATAATTATTTCCTCCTGCGGCTGACAGCTATCGTGGCGGCGAGACCCAGCAACAGGGCAGAGCCCGGCTCGGGGATCACCTGCAATTGATATCCATTCATGGACGCCCCGCGGCCCGCTCCGTTAGGCATGCGATAGGTGAAACTGCTCACGCCGGTGATCTCCGCGGAAATGGTGATCCGGTCCGCCGCCGCCGGCGGATTCTCGTTCGCAATGTTGTTCCCGAACGTATAGGCCGGCACATTCACCGTGCCGTTGGCATCGATAAATGTGTCTCCGCTGAACGTGCCGGGCAGCGCGCGGTTCTCACCGTGATAGGTTTCGAAGAAATACGACTTCGCCGGGTCCAGTCCCGCGATGACGATTTGCATTCCCGTTCCACCCTGATTCCACACCTCGGTATAAAAGAAGCCGTCGATGCCGGAGCCGATGTCGGCCGTGGCGAGCGCCCCGCCGCCGAGCGTGGACGCCGTCGCGGAACCCCCGGTGCCGTCCACCATATTTTCACCGGTGAACGTGATTCCGCTTCTCGTTAGGGTGGAACCCTGGAAGTTCAGCGCCTCCACAAAAGTGTAGCCGGGCCGGAGTCCGGAAACCAATCCATTGTTGGAAATGGAAACGCTGGAAACCGTCGCGCGGGCGGCGGGCATGAGGGCAGTGGCAAGAGCAATAATGAGTAGTGAGCGCATAGACAGGATAAGCTAAGGGTTGGGCTAACTCATTAATAATCACCGGATTTTGCAGCCCTTCGGCAATTCAAACCGCGTGCGCGTACAGTCTGTCCTGGCACGCCGGTGGATTTCTGCAAAGCTCCGGTGGAGAACTTCCTCTTGATGCTCAGGCAGCAAAGCTGGAGCCAACGCGAGATGCGCTTGTGGGATTCTGCGGAAGGCTTCGAACGCTCATGGCGCGAATGTAGAGCGATGTGTGCCTTCAGGCCACTCGCTTTTGTTTTCTTCGACGCGGGCAAAGCGACTCGGCTGCGCCAGAGTCGCTCTACTTTTGTCCAGCGCTTCGATTATGACCGCCTGCCAGGATCGTCGCAACCATGATCGTTTCTCTCTGCGAAGGTGCTAACACCCTGACATACTCACTTCGACTCCACGAAATTGGCACGCTTCATTCCAGCTTTCGCGCCAGTTCCCGGTAATCCTCTTCGCTGAATCCTCCGGCATCCAGCGCCGCCTGAGCCGCCTCGCGGTTTCCGTTAGCCTTCCACCCGGCCAGCGCCGTGGCAGCGGCTTCGCGGCGTCGCGCACTGTCCTCGATGCTCGTGGCCCACGCCCACGCGCTTTCAGGATCATCGCGCGCGATCGTGTTCACCAGATTTCCCGCCGCAAGATCGCGACCCTTGCCGGCGGGCACTTCGTGCAGCCATTCGGAAGCCGCGTGCGCATCGTATCCCGCCCACGCCGTCACCACGCCTGACACCGCCTCGTCTCTCGCCCCTCCCTCCGGCAGCGAGAGCGCCCAGGAGGAAGCGCGCGCCGCATCAGTTTGCGCCAGTTGTGAGGCGACCGTGCGCGCCACCGCCTGATTCTCCGAGCGCGCCGCCATCTCCGGAGAAAGCGCAGAAGCAAAACTGGAATAAAGCGCCTCCACACGCTCAGGTGTCTGCCTCGCCGCCTGCTCCACCACCTTCCCCAGCGCCGCGGAACGATCCGCTCCCGTGAGCGTCTCCACCCAGCGCTCCGCCTCCGCAAGACTGCGTCCCGCCATCGTCGCGGCCACAGAACGCGCGACCTCTGCCCGCGTGTCGGCACTCGCTATTTTCGCGATCTCCTGCCCCGCCTTTTCCGGCTCCGTCGCCGCCCACGCCTGGATCGCCGCGGAAAGCGCTGACTTCCTCAACGCCTCCGTCCCTAACTGTTGCGCCCACGCCAAAGCCTTTTCCGGATTCGTTTGGGCGAGACGTCCGGCAATGCTGCCCGCAGTGTCAGCCGTCTGCGACGTCGTTTGCAATTTTCCGAAAAGCTCGGCCGCCGCTTCCGGTTGATAGTAACCAAGATTCCCCGCAGCCATCTTCATTGCCTCCTCCCGCACGGACACCAGAGGGATCTTCTCTACAAACTCGGCCAGCCCCTTTGGATCGGAATACATCCGCTCCCAGATATTCCCCTGATAAATACTGCGCGCCAAATTCGCCGGCAGAGTCTCCGCAAGTTTCAGCAGTTTCGTCCGGTCCTCATCTGATGCCGATTCTGCCAGTGCCGAAAACGCCGAAGTTTTGTCGCTGAAGTTTGTAAACGTCGCCGCTCTCGCCATCGCGCTGTCAAAATCCCTCAGCGCCAGCGCACCGATGGCATTATTGATCACATTATAGCGTCCATTCCCCAGATCCGTGGCATCGATCAATGACAGGCTCTTTTCCGGATCAACCTGCGACAGCGAAGCGAGCGCCGAAGACATCGCCGAGGCTCTTTCCTGCGGAGACTTCAGCGAAGAGGCCCACGCAGACGCCGCGCCATAGTCACTCACCGCCCATCGCTCCATCAATCCATTCAATGCCCGCGTGCGCATCTGACCGATGGGCAATTGCGCCGTCGCCGCCGCCGCTCCCGCAGGATCGCGTTCCGCCCACGCATGCATGACGCTTGAAAGCGCCCACTGTCCCCGCGGAGAATCCACTTTGGACGCCAGCGCAAACGCCGCGGCAGGATCATGCGACGAAAGCGAATAGATCACCGCCCGCTGCGCATCGTCTTTAGTCACTCCCATCTCCCCTGCCCTCTTCCATGCCAGATCCGGGTCCCGCCGGCTCAGAACATCGAACGCCGCAGCCGTGGCACTCCAGCGAAAGCGCATATCACCCGTCGTTCGCGCCGCGCGTATCACCCCCTCCGGATCAAGCTCCGCCCATCGCGCGAATGCCGCTTCGTACAGCTGTCCCGTTTTTTTGTCGCCAGGATAACCTTTGCCCTCAAACGACATTACCAGCGACCTCGCTGCCGCCTGATCCAGCGACGACGCATACTGCAAAATCGCCGCCTGATTCTTCAGCCCTCCGTCCTTCGGCAGCGCACCGAGCACCGCCGCCGGCAATACCGAAGGCGCCGCCGGTACCGCAACAGCCGCAGCCCCCGGCTTCCCTAACGAATCTTTTCCAGCTCCGTCCGTCACCTCCGCAGCCGCCGGCGTCCTGGCAACCGCCGCAGTAGCCGGAACCGGCACCTGCATCTGCGATTGCCGCGCCACAAACCACCCGCCGGCAAACGCCGAGGCGGTCAAGACAAGCATTCCAAATCCCAAACGAAGACGGAAAGAAAGCGCGGTGGACACAACAAATGGTTATCTGAAAATCCTCTCCGGTCCATTGTTCAATTTCTGAACTTCCCGGATGGCACCGGGCCTCGATGAGCACCGATGGACATGCCAATCCGGCGAAGCCGGAACCGCCCACACCGCTCAAACGAGGTCGAAATCGACAACCAAAGACGCCGCGTAGCGGCCGACGGATAATAGCCGCGGGCTTCAGCCCACGGTGTTAGGAAAAACGCAGACCAGCCGCGTCAGCGGCGACAGAATCCCGGGAAGCCGCGCCATTGCCGCGGCGCAGCGGAAGACCCAATGCGAGAGTGGCGTGCCAGGCACCGCCCCACCGCACTTCCCTTAAGCCGGCTTCACAACACATCGGCACACCGCTTCACGATACCTCCTCAGCCCAAAAAACCGGTGTTGCTCCCCGCCCGTTTACGCGGCATATATCCCGTATGAACGGAACGAAATCCGCATGGTCGGCACTCTCCTCGCTGTTAATCCAGCGGCGCATGAGTGTGGCGGAGCTTTACAAAAGACTCAAAGCGAAGGGACGGCATTTCGACCGAAAGTCTGTTTATCGATTGGCCAGCCACGAACCGCTCCAAACACTCAGCATGCCGCTCGTGGGAGCCGTGTGTGAAGAATTGAACGTTGATTTGCAGCATCTCATTTCCCTTGCCCCTCCCGCCCCAAAGCTCGCCCGGATTGACAATAAGACCCAGGAGCGCCTCGATGACCTGATGACCCGCAACACCGAGGGAAAGCTCTCCGCCTCCGAACGCCGTGAACTGGAAACCCTCGTTGATAAAGTGGAGCGCCTTTCCCTCGAAAACGCCCGCCTCCTCGCCAGACAGGCGCGCCATGTCCGCGCCGGACAGAAACCCAAAACACCCCGCCGGAAGCAACCCGCATGAGTGGCGGATTGCGCGCACTCATCGAAACGCGCGCCAATGGCCGGTGTGAATACTGCATGGCTCCCGTTGCCATCTGTGCTTACACTTTTCACATCGAACACTGCATTCCGCGCAGCGCCGGTGGATCAAGCGACGCATCGAATCTCGCTCTGGCCTGCGCAGCCTGTAATCTGCGAAAATCAACTCATACTTCAGCGCTCGACCCGGAGACCAACAACAAAGTGGCGCTCTTTCATCCCGTGAAGGAAAAGTGGGCAAATCACTTTCAATTGAAAGGAACTCTGATCATCGGACGGACTTCTACAGGAAGGGCCACCGCAGCCTTCCTGCAGTTGAACTCCCCGCGCCGCCGGGCCGCTAGGGCAGCCTGGCTCGCCACGGGGCTTTGGCCATAGTTAACCCGCATTTCTCTCGAACCGTCCACAAAGGACCGTGGTTGAAAATCGGCCAAAGTTAGTTAGGCGACCTCCGCCGATCCCGTCAGGGATCGCAGCCATTTGCGAGGCGTCGCAGCGACGAAGGAGCGCAGACGCCTCGTTAGCCCGCGGACATCTCCTGCATCCCGGAGGGATGCCAGCACATTGATGGCTTTTCGCGACCAATCGACAATGCTTGCCGGAGAATAGACTGATCTTCCAAAAACTTGTTGTTCCAGCGCACCGCATAGACATCTTCGCGCCCGCGAAAGAGCGTACGAAAGAGCATAATCTTGCGCTCTTCCGGCGACCTGTTGTGAACCGGAGCATCAGTTGGGATCACCGTGGCGGCTTCCATCTGTCGGACTTCCATCTGTTCGCCGGTCTCCAACTTTTTCAGGCGTTCGTTTTCCGCTCGAAGCGCAGCACATTCAGACTCCAAAGCCGCAATGCGTTTCAATAAGTCTCTGATCTCCACGTCTGTCATCGAGCGTCGCAAAGTCGTCAATTTGAAGAGAAACGGGAATCTTGCGATATCAATTTTCGGTCAGCCGCCCCACTATGAAGGTCCGGGTTGACGGACAGATTGGGAAGCCCGGTTTTCTGGTCGGCCCCTCAAACTCCTCCACTCACGGCACAAACCACGTCACGGTTTGCGGCGTCTGTCCCTTGATCCATTCCTCCCACACTTTGGCATCAGGCGGAGGACAAGACCCCTGCATGCCGGTCAAAAGGTACCATGCTCTGTCACGATGCGGCGCGGGTTCCTTTAGATGCGGGATGAGGAGTTTCAGAAGATCGAACCGTTCAGTCGAATCCAGCGGACGGATGGCTTCCCACGCAATGTCCGGAAGGTCATCCGCTCGCAGCGTGATAAGAGCACTGAGTTCCTCCTGCGTAATCGATTTTCGCTCCAGCGCCATTCGCACAACCGCGACCGGAGAGGCAGAGCCGGCATTCCGCGCAGTCACCGAACCAGCGGCAGAGGAACCTTGTTTTTCACAGCATGACACCATGACTGCGCAAATCCCGGCAAACACCGGAACAGCAAAAACAGCAGAGCAAAGCGCCTTCATGACAGCGAACGGGACCGCAGCCTGCCTCACAAACACTTCCCTGCCAATGGAAGTCGAAACGGAATTGGGGAAATCGTCCATCCAAACCCCATCGTTACGTTGCGAAACGTAACGATACACCGGGAAAATCGCGAAAAAAGCATCGCCCAAAGTCCCTCCCTAACCACCCAAAAATCGCTTTCCTAACGCCTTCCGCGGGCCGATCCCCCGCACCCTATCCCTCCGACCCTCCATTTTCCCGATTCAAACTCCCCTCCAAAAATTTCCTTCCGGAATCATTTGACTTTCCTCCCCGTTAATCACCTCCCTAAGTGCAGCCGCGGGCTCTGTAAAAAGACTTACCCTCAACGGCCACGCCACCAACCCGGCCCCTAAAACGCTTACCGGGACCTGGTAGCGTTCATCCAACATACGCGCCCAATCGATTGGCCTGCCAGCATCCGACGGCGCTCCACCATGCTCACCCCTCATCATCACATCGGGCCAAATCTCACATCTTATCCTTACATACGCATCGTCCCACCTTCACGCCCTGCCGGGAAGCGATGGCGCGCACCTCATTACGTCCTCAAACAGGGGCGGACTTCGAACCTGTTCCTGAATGGCTCACGGCTCCTGACTGCGCCCCTCCATGCCAGCGTCCTGGAGCTTGGAGTTTGAAGTTTCTCTGAAGTTTGAGGTTTGAAGTTTGAAGTTTTCCCCCCGGAAACCGCCAGCCGCCGCCCCCGGCGATACACCGCCTATCCAAACCAACCACCCCCTCCCCACCATGAACCGCACCGGCAAAATCGCTCGCCTTCCCCACAATCTCCGCACCTCCATCAACCACCGCCTCGACCGCAACCATCCCGGCCGCAAGATCGTCAACTGGCTCAACTCCCTCCCCGCCGTCAAAAAGATCCTCCGCGAACTGTTCCATAACAAACCCATTACCGAACAAAACCTCTCCGAATGGCGCAATGGCGGCTACCTCGAATGGCAAATCCGCCGCGACTTCTTCGAAGACACCCGAGAATCCCTGCACGACGCCGCAGAGCTGGAACAAATCTCCCCACTCATGGCCGACCACGCCGCCCGCCTGCTCTCCGCCCGCATTCTCAACGCCGTCCGGAAATGGAACGGCGACCTTGACGACCCCTCCCTCGCCAACCTCAAACACCTCTCCGGTCTCCTGCGCGTCATCGCCACCCTGCGCCGCGGCGACCACTCCGCCGCCCGCCTCAAAATCCAGCAATCCAACCACGACCGCGCCAACGCCCCCGACGACGACGAAACCGAATCCCCCGGCGAGCGCCGCCTCCTCGAAGGCCTCCGCCGCCTCACCTACGGCATCCCCCGCGACCCCGACCCTGACCCAAAATCCCCTCCCCAGTCCACGCCGTCCATCCAGTCTGTCCCCTCCGTCCCGTCTGTCCCATCTTCCGCTAAATCCGACCTTATCGCACCAAATCAAACCACTTTTTCCGCGCCAGACTCCACCCTCTCCGAACCCGCCCCTACTCATACTCATACTCCCACTCTTACTCCCTCCGAACCCGTCCCACCCTCCGAACCAGCCTCATCTCCCTCCTCCTCCCAACCCGCCGATTCAACCATTCACGATTCCCCATTACCTCCAAATCCCGCCCTCGCCCATTCCCCATCATCCCCTCCTCCACTATCCCCGCCTTCGCCTCCGGCGCCACCCCCCATGTCCGCCGAAGAGTTCAACCGCCTCCGCCACTACAATCCCGATCCCATGCCCGAATGGCGGGAAAAAATCCTCCACCCCATCCCTCCCTGGCTCACCATCCCGCACGATCCTCCCACTCCCCGTCCTCTAAAGTCCATCATGCCCTACCGATGCTGATTTCCAAGCCGACGGACCCGCAACGAAATAACGCAGCTCGACTTTCCAATGTCGCGTCTGGAGAGCGGTCGCGTCGTTCCACGCGACACTGGAATGTGGGGCTGCTTTCGCAGGACGAACGCAACAATCGTTTCCAGCATCGTCGCAAACAGGTTCGTTGTTCGTGCCGGATCTGGTTGCGTTCGCATCCGTGTTTGCGACCATGGATGGTGAGAATCCCCTGTTTTGCCGTTTCAGCTCTGGCCATCTGCGCATCGTGTCGCGGAGATGATCTCATGCGGATCTACGCGGAGAGATCGACACAGCTTCCCACTGTTTTGGAACCAAAGGACGAAGACTCGCTCCTGCGCTTCGAGTACGATTTGGACGGCGACCGCATTCCGGAGATCTTTCTGTCGCGGGACAGCCTGCGTGACGGAAAACAGGGATACCTGTGGACGATGTACGCGAAGTCAGCGCCGGAGGAAAGCTACCGCGAGATCGGAAGCACCGTATTTCCCGACACAATGCTGAGTCCCAAAAGGAATGCTGACGGCAAACTAACACACGAGGGGTTTTACACCTGCGGGCCGGCGGGGGCCGGGAAAGGCACGGTCTATTTTTTCTCCTACGCGAATGGAACGCTGGAGAACACCGAGTCCTTCAATGTGGATGTCCATAACAAAAAGGAGGATGCGGAGTTCATGGAGAGAATGTTCAAACACACCGATCCGAATCCTCTCAATGTCGTGCGAATTCCGCTAAAGACCGTTCTGGCCCCTAACACTAACACACCCGTTCCATCATCTGCACCCCGTTCGCCAGGCGCAGCAACCGCTCCCGGCGTTGTCATTCCCCCGGTCATGAAAACGCTTGCCCGCAAGCCGGATGAAACGCCGAACGAAAAGGGGCTCCAGACCATTTTGCTGGCCGTCACGGCAGCTGCCGCGCTGTTCGGCGTGATCGTGCCGGTCATCTGGAAACGCCGTCGCGACGGAGCAAACTAATCTTCACTCGACGTGCCCGCGCGTGCGGGCATTATAGCCGCCTTTCTCATGCCCCTGCCCGGAATTCAGTCTCTTCCCGCCGGAGTGGTCCTCCGGCCACTGTTGGTTTCCGACCTACCGCCGCTCGTCGCCCTGGCGATGACGGAGGCGTCGCCGCCGGCGTTCATATTGCTGCGGGAAACAGCGGATGCCTTTGTGTATGCAGGCGCGGTCACTGACGGGGAAAACCGGGTTTTGCAGTGGCTGGAAGTTTGGGTGCAGCGGGTTGCGGCGTCGCCGTTTTTCCATCTTGGAAACACCGGTCCGGCACCGGGCGAACGGGATGCGCGCTGGGCCGAATTGCGGAATGCGATGACAGACGCGGGTGACGGGCGGGTATTCAGCACAGGCCGCGAGGAAACTCCTTTTCCGCCGGTGCGCTGGGGCACGGATGGACAACCCCTAACACCGGAGGAGCCGGCGGGAGAGGGAGTGCCGATCTTCAATCCGGAGGGAGGGCATGTGTTCTTCCGTTATGCGGCGCCGTTTTCGGCGGCCGACTATTCCATTGCCGTTTCATCCGGACAGCTTCCGCAGGCGAGTCCGCGGATGAACAGCGTGACGTTGCAGACGCTGCGCGATATCCGGCATCAGCCCGGTTATTACCTGCGCGCATGGCATGGGGAGACACCGCCGGTGGCGGAGATTTTGCACCTGAAACTCTCGCTGCTCCTGGGGATTTTCCAGGCGACTGAGGCCGCAATGCGGACACGCCGCCTGCCGCTGTTGAATTTGAAGACCCGGAGCTTTGGCCTTGAGTGGGCAGGGGAGCGTTCCGGCCTTGCGCTGTGGACGGTGCAGCCGGTGCTGGACTTTCCATCCGCGGCCACCCGGTGGCTGGCGGGCGGGGATGCGGATGACCCCGTCTTTTTGCTGGCCGAGGAACCGCCGGCCAGCATTTACCGGCACCCGGACATCACCGCGCCGAGAATTGTTAGGGGCAACGTGCGTTTGAGCCAGTTGCGGGCGGCGGGTTCTCAAAAGGATCACCTGGAAACCGAGGGCACGCTCATCCTGACGGAGCCGCTGCCGCGGGCCACTGACACCGTGCTCATTCATTGCCCGCTGGCGGCGCATCCCATCCAGGCGGTCATCACTTCGCTGGAACCTTCGCGCGGTGAGGTGGTCTTCCGGAGCGCCCGCTGGAAACCCGCACCGGGCATCGCGGCGTCCATTGCCAGCGGCGGGCAGGCGCCGCCGCCCATGGACTGTGACTGCGCGCTCGTGCCGAGGCTTTCGGCACCGGCGGATTTGTATGCGCTGGGAGTGATTGCGCTGGAAGTATTGTGCGGCGGTTCCGGACAGGGACTTCCGATGATCGTGGACGAAGCCCTGCGCATGGCACAACGGCTTGGGCAGGAGAAGATCGCACTCGATGCCATTCCCGACACCTTGGCCGGGTGGCAGCGCCGGGAACCGGACGCAAACTGGACGACGGTGCTGGCATCCCGCCATCTGGCCAGCCCCGCACCCGATGCCGATACCGCCTCCCGCATGGTGCCGCCCGTGGCGTGGTATTCCGCACTCACATGGGCCATCCGGCTGCTCACGGGATCGTGCAGTCAGGCCTATTTCCAAAGCCCCGGCGAAGGGTCTGCGCAGTCGCCGCATCTGGCTCTCGAACAGCCATTGAAGGACCTGCGGTTTCTTTTGCACCGGACACGCGCGCTGGTGACCATCGAATGGAAAGCGAATCTGGAGATTAGGGATCAGATTATGGCGGTGATGGAAAAGTGAGCGCGGGTCCTCGCGCAAGCCTCTGAGTTCGAGGAGATTGCATAAGCGGTCGCGATGGTTAGAGCATGTTGAAGATCTCATAGCAGTCGTGAGCATTTGTGAATGCTGTACGAAAATTGGGTGGCTTTCTCAAAAATGATTGACGGACCGGTTAAGAATGGGTAAAACACCCCTCAGCCAAAACCCTAGGGATTCCTCAGGATCATCCCTAACAGGAAACGGCGGCAACCCAAATAGATTCGCTCGCGGAATGAGTTTCTTGTCCTTTCCCCGTTGGGGCCTCCGGGCCTTCCGTTCTTCCGCTTCCAGATTTATTGACGGCACAGGATTATTATTAAGGTGGTTAAGGATCGGCTTTTTCCTCGCCTGCGGCATTCGCGCGAATGGAGACGTGACGCTGGAATGGGACGCCAGTAACGAACCGGACGTTAGGGGGTACCGGCTTCACTACGGACTGGTGAGCGGAGAGTACACAGAAGTCATCGATGCCGGAAATGCCACGAGTGCTGTGGTGCCGGGATTGACGGTTGGGGAGATTTATTATTTCGCGGTGACGGCTTATGACGAGTGGGCGATGGAGAGCGATCCTTCGAATGAAGTGGTGATCACGGTTCCCGAGCCGCCGCCCCCGATGACTTTTCGAGCGTTGATCGCTGAGGAGGTGCCGTCCTGGCTGCGGGATGGGCCGGTGGAATTGCCCGCGGTTTTTGTGGCTGAAGGAGAACTGGCGGTGGAGGGATTGAATTCGATTCTGATTGCCGGCCGACCCGGAGTGGAAGTGAGTGTAGAAGTGTCGGGCGATCTCATGGAGTGGGAAACGCTCGCGACGGACTTGAATGCCACAGGGGTGATGGTTGCCACGGATCAGCAGAGCCGGAATTGGGCGCGACGATATTATCGTATCCGTGAAATTGGTATGATCCTGCCCGAGGCTCCACCGGCACCACCGCCACTTGATGATCCACCTCAGGAGACACCGCCCGAGGCTCCGCCAGCGGAGACACCGCCCGCTGAACCGCCGATGGACGATCCTCCCGCTGAACTGCCGCCCGCTGAGCCGCCACTGGAGACCCCCGGTGAGCTGCCACCTGAAACTCCGCCCGCCGAACCACCGCCGGCAGAGACTCCACCCGTTGAACCGCAGCCGGAACCTGCAGAGGGTGACTAACATTTGAAGAAGATGCGGCGCCGCCAGAGCCAGTAGAGGAGGCACCATGCGAAGGCGACAAAGAGGACGCGCTGGAGGACGGGAAACCAAACTCCCATCGGTTGTTCGAGATCTTTGATCCACACGCCGCTGATGTGCTTGAACCAATTGCCCATGCAGCCGCCAATCACATAGGCGGCGATGGAATTCATGCCGACGACAACGAGAGGGAACGCCCAGCGGCGGAGACCGCGGACTTCAATGATCCAGTAGAAAAATGCGAGCATGAGTGTGGTCCATCCGCCGGCATAGACGGCGAAGGAGGGCGTCCAGATGCGTTTGATGGGAGGAAACCAGGGACTCACGGCGAGGCCAAGGAGGATGGCGGCGACGCCCGCACCAACAAAAATTCGGAGCACGCGGGCGTGTGGCAAACCCTGACGGATGAGGCCGCCGGCCATGACACCAAAGATGATAGTGGCGGTGGCGGGAATGGCATTGAGGCCAACGTAGTAGCCCTTGTAGTTGTAGCCCACCATCCAGCGGTCGAACGCTCCGCCGATGTTTTCAAAATTCATCGCCCACGGACCGCCCGGGCCGTTCCATGGATTGAACATCCAAATGAGCGTCCATCCGACGAGGATGATCGCGGCGGTGATGGCCTGCACACGCCATGATTTCTCCGCGACGAAAAAGGCGAGCACATAACCGATGGCGATCTGCTGGAGGACGCGGATGAAGCCGATCTTGATTTCGGTAGCGCCGACGTGGTCGAGAAAAATGCCGATGAGGATGAGGTTGAGAGCGCGCAGCAGCACGTGGCGAAAGCGCGTTCCCCATGAATCACCGGCCTCTCTGCGGCGGGCCAAAGCAAAGGGCATGGCGACGCCCACCATGAACATGAACGACGGCTGGATGAGGTCCCAGTAAACGCAGCCTTCCCATTCGACGTGTTCATTTTGAACATAGAGCCAGTGCCAGCCCGGAACGCCCTTGAGGGAGTGGAAGATAGCCCCAAAGAGCAGGGTCAGCATGATGAGCCCGCGATAGGCATCGAGGGAAAGGAGGCGGGGCGCCGCAGGTTGCGTTGGGGTTGGATCTTTTATCGACATGGCGGGAGAGTGGAAAAGGACCGCCGGCGGCGCCGGAAGCACCGGGGTGGAGATAATGGAAAATAGATAATGGATGAATGGGCTGGTTGGGGAGGCGAGATAATGGTGAATCGTAAATCGTGAATCGTGAATCGGCCGGGGCGGAGGGCGCGGATAATAGATGAGTGGATAATGGAGAATGGGGGTTCGGAGGAGGGCGGGTTTCGGAGGGAGTATGAGTGAGAGTATGAGTATAAGTATGAGTATGAGTATGATTCAGCAGCGGTAGGACATGATGGATTTGAGGGGGCGGGGCGATGGAGCGGGGACGCTGAGGATGCCGCGCCAGGGGGGAGGTGGATTGAGGATGGCTTTACGCCATTCGGGCATGGGGTCGGGGTTGTGGTGGCGGTGGCGGTTGAATTCTTCGGCGGACATGGGGGGTGGCGCCGGAGGCGAAGGCGCGGATGAAGGAGGAGGGGATGAGTTTGGTGCGGAAGAAGTGGTTTGATTTGGTGCGATAAGGTCGGATTTAGCCGGAGAGGGGACTGACAGGACGGAGGGGACAGACGGGATGGACGGCATGGACTGGGGAGGGGATTTGGGGTCAGGGTCGTCGGTGTCGCGGGGGACGCCGTAGGAGAGGCGGCGGAGGCCTTCCAGGAGGGTGCGCTCGCCGGGGGATTCAGAGTCGGAGTCGTCGGGGGCGTTGGCGAGGTCGTGGTTGGACTGCTGGATTTTCAGGCGGGCGGCGGAGTGGTCGCCGCGGCGGAGGGTGGAGATGGCGCGCAGGAGCCCGGAGAGGTGTTTGAGATTGGCGAGAGCAGGGTCGTCAAGGTCGCCGTTCCATTTGCGGACGGCGTTGAGGATGCGGGCGGAGAGCAGGCTGGCGGCGTGGTCGGCCATGAATGGGGAGAGTTGTTCCAGCTCTGCGGCGTCGTGCAGGGATTCGCGGGTGTCTGCGAAGAAGTCGCGGCGGATTTGCCATTCGAGGTAGCCGCCGTTGCGCCACTCGGAAAGGTTTTGTTCGGTGATGGGTTTGTTATGGAAGAGTTCGCGGAGGATCTTTTTGACGGCGGGGAGGGAGTTGAGCCAGTTGATGATCTTGCGGCCGGGATGGTTGCGGTCGAGGCGGTGGTTGATGGAGGTGCGGAGGGGATGGGGGAGGCGGGCGATTTTGCCGGTGCGGTTCATGGGAGTGGATTTTGATTGTTAGGATTGAGATTTTGAGCAGGGGAATCCAGAGCCGAAGCTCCGAGCAGGCCGGCTTTGCTGGAAGCACCAAGTTGCCTCGCACCTGCGGCGCTCGGATCTTCGCTGCGCTCCGATTCCAAGCGCCAAGCACCAAAGAAACATCAAGCACCAAGCACCAAAACGCGTTAGGAGGCGCACGGTGATGAACGCCGTGGAATAACCGGCGCGCTTGTTTGGCCTGAGGATGGTAAGATTTAAAGATGTAAGATTGATTGTGTCTGGTTGTGACTAACCCTAGTTCGTCAGTTAGTAAAAATCCTGGCCCGAAATCCGCGCGGGGCGCAACTAATTTCCGGTGTGGCGGCATTGCCGGAGGTTGATTTCGCCGGGTAGTGGAGAACCGGGGGATTGAGGTTCCCGGGCGGGCGG
>DASZQB010000119.1:0-125113 GCA_035550135.1 Verrucomicrobiales bacterium | reverse complement strand
TTCCAGAGACTCAAAGTTTACCGCAGAGTGGCCTCACGCTTCGAAAAGACCCGCAGGATGTTCCTGGCTTTGGTCCTTTGTTCGGTGGCCGCCACTTACGAGCAGTTCAAGCTTTGGCGGCCATTGTAAACAAGCCCTAGTCAGATACTCCTTCGCCTTGATGAGTTCGGCGCGGAGCATGGCCACGGATTTCCCGCGCGTGCCAGGCGGCTTTTTCTCTTTGTTCAGGGCGTCGGCGCCGAGCGTTACAGACACGCCGGAGAACGGCGAAATGGTGTGCTCCTTCTTTGTGATAGAGGGAACGTTGGACTTGAGAATCATCGTCTGGCCGGAGACCAGCTCGCCTGGCGCGTGGCCGGTGTGAATGGTGGTGACACCGAATTCGCGCACCCACTGCACGAGCGGATCGCGGCCATTGAAGGCGTCGATGGCGCGGAGCTCCGGCTGCACCGGCGCGGACGTTTCCAATTGTTCCTGATCACGGCGATCCCAGTTCAAAAGCCCGCTCATGCCGACCGTGGTGCGGGCATCGATGATGCCGGGAATGACCACCTCCGCCGTCAGCACCCGCCAGCCATCCGGAACCCTAACATCCGTGCCTGCGCCGGCCTGCTGGATTTTTCCATCCGGCCCGCACAGCACCACGCCGTCTTTGATGGGAGCGGCATCACCCGCCATGGTGTAAAGCGTGCGCGCCTTTACGGCCACTTGAGCAGACGCGGCGGAGGCGAGGAAAAGAGAAAGGAGAAGGACAGCTTTCATTTCGTGAAGCAGCAGGTGGAATTCATACGGGGAGAGCCGGCGCCATAGCCGCCCTCAGCAATCAATTGGTCGTCCGGACGGCTGAGGTCGAAGACCTTGTCGCCATCGACCCATGTCTGTTCGACGCGCGTGTAGATGGAAAGCGGATCGCCTGACAAAATAGCAAAGTCCGCGTCCTTGCCGGCCTCCAGAGAACCGGTGCGTGTCTCGATGCCCAGCAGCTTTGCGCCCGCGAGCGTTACCGCCTCGATCGCCTTTTCCTGCGACATTCCACCGCGCACAGAAAGCGCCGCGCTGCGCAGCATCCAGCGTGAATCGGTGATAGGATCGTCCGTGTGAATCGCCGTGACCACGCCGCGATTCACCAGTTCCACGCCGGTTTTCCAGTCGAGATCGCGGGCCTCCAGTTTGCCGCCCGGTGAATCCACATTGATGACCGAAACACCCACGCCTGCCGCGGCGATTTCGTCGGCCACTTTCCAACCGTCGGAAACGTGGTGCAGCGCCACTTTGAATCCGAACTCCTCCTTGAGGCGCAGCACGGTCAGGATGTCATCGGCGCGGTGCGTGTGATGATGCACCACTCGCTTGCCTTCGAGGACTTCCACGAGCGTCTCCATGGCGAGATCGCGGTCCGGCAGTTTGGAGGCATCGCCGCCGGCAGCCGCGACCTTGCGCTGATAGTCGCGCGCCTTGATGTATTGTTGCCTAACAAGAGCGGCGGACTTGCCCCGTGTGCCCGGGAAGGGCGCGTCGCGGATGCTGTTCGTGCCGTTCGCCATCTTCAGGCCGCCCATGATTTTGCCGTTCGCGTCCTTCAGCGCCAGTTCCTCGACAGTGCGTCCCTGACGCAGTTTCAGATAGACCGTCTGCCCGGAAATCAAATGCCCCGATCCGGGCATGATGTTCACCGTCGTCAATCCGCCCGCCCTCGCGCAGCGCAGAGGGTTGTCGCGAATGTTGATTGAATCGATGACGCGCGTCTCCGGCTGAATGGGCGCCGACGCGTCGCCTCCGGAGGGCTCGCCGATGTGCGAGTGCGTGCAAATGAGCCCCGGCATGATGACCTTTCCTTTGCAATCGATCACCTCCGCATCCGCAGGCGGATTCACCGCACTGCGCGGCCCCACGGCGAGAATCTTCCCGTCCTTCACCACCAGCGCACCGTCTTCGATCGGCGCGCCTGCGACCGGGATGATCTTCGCCCCGGTAAAAACACGGGCCTTCGCCGGAGCCGGCGGCGGCGGTGTCTGAGTCTGCGCAAACGCCACACCGATGACGGCGGCGGCAAGGAGCCCCGAAGGAAGAAGCAACGCGGGAAGTTTCATGGAGAGTGGAGCCTGTACTATGTCCGGAGACGGCGCACCCTGTCAATTTTTCGCAGCGCCGTGTTTTGGGAGGGAACGAGCCACCGCGGGTGTGCTCCCGCAGTGCAGCTTGATTTGCGTCCCTCAAAATCCATGGAATAGTGATCTTGTGAAATCCGGGCAACCACAGCCAAAACGCCCAGCCAGGCCGATATGCTTAAAGCCTTCTACGACCGATTACGCGACTTATGCGCGGACGACGGTGAAGGCTCTGGGCGATCGCGGTCGCAGCGCATTGAAGACCAAACCCAACAGGTTCGCTCTCTGGCTAACGAATTTGGAATCTTAAACCCGATCCGGCAGCGACGAAACAAGACGCGCCGCTGCAGGCTGCGGAAAGCGTCGAAGTCGCATGGCGCGAATGTAGAGTGACTCTGGCGAAGCCGAGTCGCTTTGGCTCCAGCTGGGTGGGACGAAAGCGACTGGGCTTCGCCACAGCACTCTACTTTCGTCAAGCGCTTCGATGTGATCCTTTGCCGCCCGGATGCCCCACTGGAAAAGTTCTCGCCGCTGTATCCGGAGTAAGGGGATCCGGCACTACCACCTCCCCGGCCCCTTCTTCGGGCCACCCTTGCGAAAACCACCGCCGCCGCCGCGCGGGGGGCCGGAGCGGGGGCCGTCGGTGCGGGAGTAGTTGCTGCGGGGACGGTCGTCGCGGGAGGTGAAGTCGCGATCTCGTGGGGGGCCGGAGCCGTAGCGGGGTCTTTCGCTGGAGCCGGCACCCTGGCCATAGGGGCGTGGTTTTTCGCCATAAGGCCGGGGCTTGCCAGGATAGGTGCGGGGCTTGTCGGAGAACTTGCCTTTCCGGTCGGTGGGTTTGCCGGCGAAGGGGCTGGCTTTGGTGCGGGGGAAGTGGGCGCGCACGGTGCGGCCTTCGAAGTTCCCGCCGTCGAGCGTATCGACGATATCCGCCGCGTGCGCGGCGAGAACCTGCAGGTCCGTTTCGGATTCGTGGAGTTTGATGAGACCAACAGCCTTGGCGGGGAATTCACCGCCCTCGGTGATGGCATCGACGATGTCCCGCGGGGTGATGCCGTCGTTCTTGCCGAGATTGAGCGAGATCCACTTATAGCCGCTGGCGGGCGCGGGAAGTTCACGCGGCTTGGAACCGGCGACGGGTTTGGCGGCAGGCCGGGAAGCGGGAGCAGGGCTCTCCGGTTCATTCGCCTCGTCCTCTTCGTCGTCATAATCGGGAACCGCGCGTTTGGAGACCGGGCGTGGCTTCTGCGGTTGCTCCGGTTCTCCTGCGGCCTTGGCGGGTTTGGTGACCTTTTCCGGCGCAGGCGGGGCAGGCGGCGCGGCTTCGGCGACGGGAGCCTCGGCGATGGGTTCAGGTTCCGGTTCTATAAAAGGCGCAGGCGGTGCAGGGGCGGGCGCTGGTTTCTCCTCGGCCACCGGCTCTGCGGGTTTCTCCGGCTCCGGCTCCAGCGCGGGAGCAGGCTTCGCTTTCGCCGCTTTGACCGGCTTGGGCGCAGCGACCGCTGGGGCAGGCGAGGCAGAAGCCGAAGCGGCGGTGCGCACAGGTGCCCCGGCGCGGGCGAAGGGATCGCCCGTGGCAGGCTTCTGCGTTTCGATGCCTTCCGCCACCAGCAATTCATGCAGCATGGCCGCGGCGAGGTCTGTGGCGGAAAGGCCTTCGTCGAGCAGGCGGTCAATGTAGGTGGCCTGTGACGCTTGTTTGCCGCTCTCGATGGTGGCGCGGATTTTGTCCAGCACGCCCGACATGCGCTTTTCCTCCACCTGATCCCACGTGGGCACATAACCGCGGCGAATGCGCTGGCGGGTGAAGCGTTCCACGTTTTGCAGACGATAGACCTCCCGTCCGCTGATGAGCGTGAGCGCCACCCCCTTGCGGCCCGCGCGGCCCGTGCGGCCAATGCGGTGCACGTAGTCCTCCGGGTCGTAGGGAAGGTCGAAATTGATCACCAAATCCAGGTCGTCCACGTCGATGCCGCGGCCCGCCACATCCGTGGCCACGAGCACGTCAAACCCGCTGTTCTTGAACTTCGCCATGGTGCGCGTGCGCATCACCTGAGTCATGCCGCCGTGCAGCTTGTCCGCCGCATAACCGCGCGCGATGAGCGCATCCGCGAGGTCGTCCACGGTCCGTTGCGTATTGGCGAACACGATGCTCAGGCGGGCATCGTGAACGTCGATGAGACGCGTGAGCGCATCCAGCTTGGCGCGCGGCGGCACGTCGAAATAGACCTGCTCCACCGTCGGCACGGTCATCGCGGTGCCTTCGATTTTGATGTGCTCCGGCGACTGCGCGAATTCCTCGATGAGGCGCTTGATGGGCGGCGGCAGCGTGGCGCTGAAGAAGACCATCTGCCGGCCCTCCGGAGTGACGGAGAGGATTTTCTCAATGTCCTCGCGGAAGCCCATGTCGAGCATGCGGTCGCACTCGTCGAGCACGGCCATCTTCACGTCGGAAAGATCCAGCGTGTTGCGCTGGATGTGGTCGATGACGCGGCCCGGCGTGCCGATGACGATCTGCGGGCCTTTACGCAGTTCGGAGAACTGGCGATCATAACTGGCGCCGCCGTAAATGGGTACCGCGTGGACCTTGGAGCGGAAAAGGGACAGCCGCGCAAATTCCTCCGCCACCTGCGTGGCCAGTTCTCGCGTGGGCGTGAGCACGAGGATCTGCACCTTCCGCTCCGCATCGCCCACCCGCTCGATCGCCGGGATCGCAAAGGCCGCGGTTTTCCCGGAGCCCGTGGCGGATTGCCCCACGATATCCTTCCCCGCCATCAGGGCGGGGATGGTGGCGGATTGAATGGGGGACGTTTGCTCAAAGCCGAGCTTCTCGATGGCCTTGAGCGTGGGCTCGGACAGACCGAGCTCTGAAAAGAGACGCTTTTGCATGGATTCGCAGCTTCCGCCCTATATTGGCGCTTTGCCACGCGTTTTTTTCGGTTTCTCTCCGGGGCGTGCAGCGCCGTGCAATGGGCTGACACAACTGAGCAAAGCGATGACGCCCTGACGCACAAAAACGGAAAAGTTCCCGCAGCGTCCGGAGGTGGTGACGTGGATATTGGGAACTATTGGTTCCTGCTGTGTCACCCTGACGCTCAAAATGGAACTTTTGGTCCGCTGGAAATTTCGGGCATGACGGCATGACGCACATTTTTGAACTTTGTGCCGGGGGCTGGTTTGGGGCTACCTTATTTTTATTTCAGTATATTATATAATGAGTAAAATATATATAATACACTATAAAATAATAGATATTGCTTACAGTTTTTGCCGGCCGTTGAGCAGTCGTTGCCAGCCGCGGCCCGGAAACTTTTCCGTTTTTGTGCGTCATGCCGTCATGGCCGCCATTTGCCCCAGGGACAAAGTTCCATTTTGGCCGTCAGGGTGACACAGCAGGATACAATGGCTCCCAATATCACTTCGCCGCCAGCCGTGAGTTGGCGGGAACTTTTCCGATTCTGTGCGTCAGGGCGTCATTCCCGGCGTCACAATCGCTGAGGCATCAGTTCGCACCGGCGCAAAACCGCCGGCACCCAAAAAGCACTGAGAGTCAGGGCGGGAATGACCAATCCTCCCAGGGTCAACCCGGTGACTGCGGAGACGAAGCCTCCAAGGACAGGCACGAGCCACGACGCGATGATAATCCAAAACGCCAAAAACGCCATCTTGAGAACCCTGCTGAACGCCAGGGCTGCCTTGGGCGACAGGCACCAAAGCCGGAAACCCGAAATCAGCAGCACCACGTTGATGCCCAGCACCGTCAAAGCCATCGTCAGGTAGACAACCGTGTGTCCAGGTGTCCAGCTTTTGGCAAGCTCTGCGGAGCGCGCCACGTCCGGATTCCGGGGCGCGAGATACCACAAACAAGCGATCCCGACCACAGCCGAACAGAGGCCAAACACCGCCACCGCGCGGATGGTGATCTTGTGCGAGGGTTTCATTGCGTCGGCGCCGTGACCGTTGCGAGAGTACCACCAGCCGGGCATCCAATCCAGAATATTCTGCGTCTCCGGCAACAGGCACGCCCCGCCAGCGTCAGCGAGGTGCATATCGCGGCCATGACGGCATGACGCACATTTTCGAACTTTGCCACAAACCCGTAGCAAGGCCGTCCGGCCTTGAGGGGTGACGTTCTCTGCCGTCAGGGTGTTCTGGCGGCTGACCTCAAGGCCGGGACGGCCTTCCTGCGTGCCCTGGGACGGCGTCCTATTGGGAACCATTGTATCCTGTGGTGACGCGGTGACGCGCATTTTTGAACTTTGTACCGGGGCTGACAAAGGATGCGCCTCTTTAAAAGTTACTATATTATATAATGAGTAAGATATATATAATACACTATAGAATATTAGAGAGTATTTACGGAGGCTTCCACCGTCCAGCCCGGAAACTTTTCCGTTTTTGCGCGTCACCGCGTCACCACAGGATACAACAGGTCTCATTGTCCCCGCGCCCGCCAACCCGTGGCCCGGGAACTTTTCCATTTCTGTGCGTCAGGGTGACATCGCCGCCATTTTGCCCCCGGGCAAAAGTCCCATTTTGTGCGTCATGCCGTCATGGCCGCGTTTCCACGCCGGGCAGGTTTGCGACGATGCTGGAGGTCAACCAAGGGCCGGAGATGCAGGAAAGGAGTGCGGATTTCCACTAAACATCATACGCCCGTCCTGGACGGTTCTCGTAGTAGTGGACGAAGGACTGATTGCACACGGCGAAGCCGCCGGGGGTGGGGTAGTTGCCGGTGAAGTACCAATCGCCGCACTGCGGGGAGATGGCTTTGTGCAGGTTTTCCACGCTTTGGAAGAGCACGATGAGTTCGCCGCGCCAGTCGCACTCGGGATAGACGAATTCACTGATGCGGCTGCTGATTTGTGCATCAGTGAAGGGCTCGTAGATGGCCTTCACGGCGTTGACCTGTTCAGCGGCGGGCTTCAGAAGTTCCGCCTTCGCTGCATGGTAAACGTCGTCAACGACACTCTGCCGGCCGGTGGACTTGAGCAGGTCCATGGCCGCCTGAAACGCGATGAACTTCCCGATCTCCGACATGTCGATGCCATAACAGTCAGGATAACGGATTTGCGGAGCGGTGCTGCAAACGACGATGCGCTTCGGATTCGTGCGCGTAAGCATCTTCAGAATGCTCTGCTTCAGCGTGGTGCCGCGGACGATGGAGTCATCGATGACGACCAGTGAATCACCCGGGCGGACGCTGCCGTAAGTGATATCGTAAACGTGGCTGGCCAGTTGCTGGCGGCTGCTTTCCTGACTGATGAAAGTGCGGAGCTTGATGTCCTTGTGCGCGATCTTTTCGCCGCGCGGCCAGTTTCGCAGAATGAGGTCGTCCACGAGATCCTCCGTGAGGGTGCCGGCAGCGGCGGCTTCCATGATGGCCTTCTTCACCTCGGCGCGGCGGTATTCACGCAGGCCGTACATCAAACCCTGATAGGCAATTTCCGCGGTGTTGGGGATGAAGCTGAGCACTGCGCGGCCAAGGTCGTTGTCGATCGCTTTGATGATCTGCGGAACCAGTGCCGCACCGAGCGCCTTGCGTTCGTTGTAAATGTCAGGGTCATTGCCGCGGGAGAAATAAATGCGCTCGAACGAACAGGGTGAAAGCGGCACAGCATCGGTAAATCGTTCGACGTGAAAGTCTCCATCGTTCTTCATGACGGACACGGTGCCCGGCTCCACCTCGCAGATTTCCTCCTGCGCCGCATCGAAGACGGTCATGAGCGGCACGCGTTCGCTGGCGAAGGCAATCACTTCGTCCGACTCATAACGAAAACAGGGACGGATGCCGCGAGGGTCCCGCAGGACGAAGGCATCGCCGTTTCCAATCTGTCCCATGATGGTGTAGCCGCCATCCCAGTGGGAGGCGCTGCGCCGGATGACTTCCGCGACATCCAGCCGGGCGCTGATCTTTTCCGGAATGTCGCGACCGGGCACGCCGGCGTCGCGCATCTCGCGGTAGATGTCCGTGTGCAGATCATCCAGGTGAAAGCCGATCTCCTCCAGTACGGTCTGTGTATCGGTGTCGAACACCGGGTGCTGTCCGCGATCGACCATGAGCTGGTTGAGTTCGCGGATGTTGGTCATATTGAAATTGCCGAGCACCATGAGGCTCTTGGTGGGCCAGTTGCTGCGGCGCAGGTAGGGATGGCAGGAGCCGGTGTTGAACGCGCCGCTGGTGCCGTAGCGCAGGTGACCCATGAGCAGTTCGCCGCCGAAGTCGAAATGGCGCTTCACGCTTTCGCCATCCTTTGGAGAAATGCGGCCCTTGCGCACGTGCTGGTCGTAGGAAGTCAGTTGGTCCCGGAAGACCTTGCCCAGCGAATCCGGACGCGTGGAGCGCACCCGGAAATTGTAGGGCTGACCGAGCGGCATATGGAGCTTCGTGCAGCCGATGCCGACGCCATCATGGCCGCGGTTATGCTGTTTCTCCATGAGGAGGAAGAGCTTGTTGAAGCCCCAGAGCGGGTTCTGATATTTGTCCGCGAAGTGTTGCAGCGGTTTGCGCAGCCGGACGAAGGCCACGCCGCACTCGTGCTTGATGAAGTCGCTCATTTCGGTGGTCGAGAGGAGCGGGGATGGATGACAGGTCCCCCGGGGCGTGCAAGGGGTGATTGGCGGTTTGTCCGCCGTGTCGTCTGAGTCATGCCCAGATCACTACGCCCGCCGCGCGTCCATGGAGGCGCACTCAGCCGCGGATGTAGCCGTCCATGGCGTTGAAGGCCTTGTCCGCTGTCTTGGCTTTGTTCACCGTCACGTCCTGCGTGATCTCGAAAATCTTCGCCTGGGTGGCCTTCATGATCTGCAGCCGGTTTTGAACCGGGCTTTGAGTGGCCGGAGTGTTGTTCAGCAGAACGGTGAGATACTGCCGGGCGGCTTCACGCACGTCCGGCGAGGCGCCGGCAAAATTTTGCGCCACGGCATTGTCCACGGCCAGTTTGCGGGCGGCGTCGGATTTCAGGGATCCCGCCTGCGCCTGGAACTGCATTTGGACCCTCCATAACTGGGGCTCGTACGGCAGCAGAAGTCCAGGCACCGGAGCAAAAAGGGGAAATGCAGGCATGGCGGAATTTTCGCGATTTCGCAGAACCGGGTCAAGGAGAATGGTGGCGGACAACCGGCAATGGAAACGCATTTTATCCCAGGCCAGAATTACGATTGCGTGCGCTGCGCCAAGGGGTGCCGCGAGCAGTGGCGCATTCATGCAGATCCGCGCACGGAGACGCGCATTGCAGAGAGTGAACTGGCGGCCCGGAGAATTGCGGAGACCGGCGTGGCGGAGGTGTTCTCGAATGATCCGGAGAACGGGTCGAGGGTGCTCACCCGGCATAACGGCGCGTGCATCTTCCTGCAGGAAGACAATCGCTGCGGCGTGCATTCACAGCTCGGCGTCACCGCCAAGCCGCAAACCTGCCGCATGTTTCCGTTTCTGACGGTGAACACGCCGGACGGGCTGTATGTGGGAATCAGTTATTACTGCACCGCGGCGAAGCGAAACCTCGGGCGGCCCATGAGCGCGCACGTGTGGAGCGTGAAGGAACTGGCGCCGCTGCAGCGGATGTACACTGCGGGATTTGAGAAACAGCCGCTCTGTACCGGCAGCAACGCGGTAATGGAATGGCCCGTCTATCGCCGGCTGGAGGAACTGGTGCGGGAGGATGGAACAGCCCGCGCCGTGTGGGCACTGGCGGAACTCAGCGCGGGAGAAGGGACCGTCACGCGGGCGCTCCTGGAGGAGGTCTGGCGAAACGCGCAGCCGGAAAAGCTCGTCAGCGATGCGTTCCTTTTGCAGCACACGCAGTTCACCATCGCTGCGACTCTGTGCACTTTGGAAGTGAAAGAGGCGGATGCGCGCAAGGAGGCCATAGAGTCATTTTTGTCAGGAAAGGAAGTCCATCTGACGCACATCGGGTGGAGCGGCACGGCGGACTCACTGGAATCGCTGGCGGCGACCATTCCGGAAACCGCAAACGCTGATCTGGCGCGGTATGAGGCGGCGCTCATTTTCCGCAAGTTCCTCGCCCTGCACCGCCCTCTGCTGGACAACGCTGTCATCCTGCACCTAATGCCGCGCCTCTTCCAACTGTATGCCGCCATCTCCGCCGCCAAACGTGAAGCGACGGCGGTGGAACAGCAGGATGTGGAATATGCCATCGACCGCACGGAGCTTTTCCTCACACACCTGACAAATGAAGCTCTCGACCGGCTGTTGGGAGAATATGCCGGGGGTTATGCGAGGCAGATCGAGGCGATGAAGGAGGAATAGACAGCGGCTTTTACTTATTGTCAGGCCGGAACACCCAGCCGTTCTCGAGGAATTCGGTGATTTCGACCTGGTTGTTGGCCGAACCGCTGGCGGGGTAGCGCAGACGAATTACCGCGTGGGCACTGTAAACATTGGACGGCGGCGTCTCAAGTCTGAGGTTCCTGCGAATGACGGTGTCAAGCGGGGATTCTTTCGGACAATAGCCCGAGAGCGTGTGGGTGGATTTGGGATTTCTGATGCGGTAGCAGTGGTACCGGGAGGAATCGGAGAAGACGCCGTTGAAGTAATCCGTCTCGGGGCTGTATTCGAGGACCACACGCATAAGGACCGGCTGCTGAGGGCGGTCTTTCATGAGTTGGTCCCATGTCACATCGCCGTATCCGACGAAGCACTCCCAATCCACCAGAAACGCGCTCCCATTCCGTTCGAGGCCAATGGGGATTTTCTCGAAGTTAGGCAGGTCGAGATCGAACGTAATGAATTCGCCGCTGACGCGCACGGTCTCTCCAGGTTCGAAGGCGCGGACTTCGATGGGTTTCCATGGATTGTCCTGACTATACCATGCGCGGATTTTCGGTTCCACGCGCTCGCGGTCGCGCACGAGTTTGAGCATCTCGTCCACGGTGGGAGCTGTGAGGAAACGGCGCACGGCGTCGCGGAGAGCCGGTCCGTACTCCGCCATGGAGCGGGTTTCCAGTTTGGGGCCGTCGGGGGAAGGCTCCAGGGTAACGGCCTCACGCTGGACGAATGCGGGTTTCGAGGGCCCGGGTTTTGGTTTGTGGTATTGCTGCCAGCCGAGCCACGCGACGGCTCCCGAAAGAAGAACGACTGCGACGATGAGGCCGCGCACCATGGTGTTGCCAAACCGCTGACCCTTGCTGCGCAGTTTTTTGTGACGGGATTTGCGGCGCCCGGAGGAGCGTTCGGGATCATCGAAGTCTTCGTGCGTCTGCTCGTGTTTGCGACGGCGCATGTTGACTCTGTGTACATCGGGCTGCCCGGGCGCATCCGGCTGCAATTCCGGCGCCGCGGTGCTGTGCAGACGATCGCGGAAAGACAGTTCGCCGCCGATGGGGCGCTTGCCGACCTCCCAGTCCTCGCGTCTTGTGCCGCGCAACTGAGACATCGTGTTATCGTCGCTTGAGCGCGAGGTTGGGATGGCGGTGTGGGAAGCTCTTTCCTTAATGAGCGGCGCATCATCCGGAACCGAAACCTTGGTGCGGCAAAACGGGCAGACCACGCTGGACCCTGCCATGGCTGGCGACAGCTTGATGGTCTTGCGGCAGGCACGGCAGGTAAAGACTAGCCACTCGTACTGATCCATGAGGGGAAATTGGAGACGGCGGAGACGGTGAAGGGACGGCGCATCATTGCAAACAAAAAAGGCAATCCTCACAAAGCGAGATGCCCGAGCGCGAGGAGCCCGTAGTAAGTGTATTCCACATCCAGAATATCCTCGGCCCAGTGGCCATGGAAGCCGCCCTCGGCACTCCAAAGCGTATCGATGTAATCCAGCAGGGCCTCCTTGTGCGCAGCGAAGGAAACCTGCATGCCGTCGAGCGCATGGAGGGCGACGGCCGTGGAAAGCAGGTCCGGCAGCGGAGCACCGGGTGCGGCGAGGAATCCCCCCTCCGGATGCCGCTGCGCAAGGAGCCATGCGCCGATGCCCGGCGGAGGCGTACGGCGAAGATGACGGTGCAACGCCACCGCGGCGGCAGTTGCGGGAACGGTGCCAAGGGGCATGCCGGGCTCATTTCCATAACCGCCCCCGGGCACGGCGAGCGCCTGCAAACAGGCGGTGAGCGTCCCGGCGTCCGGCAGCGGCGCCTTGAGATCGTAATGCGCCGCCCAGCCCAGCAAACACCCGTAAGCGGTGCAGTGCGGAGCGTTGAGGCGCTGATTGAATCCTCCGTCAGGCGTGCGCCACGCGGCAAGGCGGGAGAGCATGGATTCGCGCTGCTCCCCGGTAAGGACGACTGTCTTCTCAGGCACCGCGGCATGACAGCGCGCAAGGCAGCAGAGGTGGATGAAGTCGAGGCCCGCGCCGTCCCCAAATTCGCGCAGCCATTCCGTCATCAGCGGCCAGTCCGGCTCCGCGTGGAGAGCGAGAAGCGCCTCCATTCCAAATACAGTATAATATAAATCAGGGCATCCGTCGCGATCCGGGAAAGCGCCGCAGGGCAAAACCTGACGCTGGAGAAAAGCGCGCACCAAATCCGCGGCCTCCCCCAGCAATTGCGGAGCGAGCCGGGCGACCTGGAGCATTTCCAGGCGGAAACTCATGAGCCGCGCCGTTGCCGTATCCACCCCTGAACGGAATCCCAGATGCGATCCCATTCCTTTGCCGCGCCCTCCTGAAAGTTCTGTCCACCGGCACCGTGCTCAAAAAACACGCTCCAACTGAAAATCGCCGCTGCATAAAGAAGCAGCCAGATGAACCAGCGGGGAATGTGCATGAATTGCTGCGGGTGTTGCGTGCGCGGGTTAACTTTTCTTTGAAGGCGGCACCGGAATGGTGTTGGGCTTATCCGCGAAGATAGTGAGGCTGCCGCCGTCGTAAGGTGCCTGGCCCGGAATGGCAGACTGCCATTTCACCTGATAATCACCCGCGGGCAGCACGGCTTCCGCGTCGTCGGAATCGATCACGAATTTCAGTTCCGTCTCCGAGGCGCTGCCGTTGAGGCCAAGGCCTCGGATGGTTTTGAGTGATGGAAGCACTTCGAGATTTGCGGGCGTGAAAGTGACGCTTTGCCATGCATTCTGAGCGTCGGCGGGAACACTGAATTTCACCGGGAAGAGTTTCAATTCCATGTCCACCTCCCACACTCCTGGGGAAGCCTGCCGCGGCGGTGCCTTCGGCTGCCAGCAGGGAGCGTCCAACTGAAACCGGCCATCCTTTTCCGCCGCCTGCGTGAAGAAAACCGTAGTACCGTCCGGCTTGCCAAAACGCCTGCCGACTGTGACCGCGCCCGGATTGACGGCCGCAATGCCCGTGAGACGGAGGGAATCGGGCGGAAGCTGGCGAACAACCTTGTACTCCACGCGATCCTGGGCATCGGCGATGGTTTCCAGAGTGTATTTCTTTGTATCGATGTTCGGTTTTGGATTGGCCGCGTCGTGAGGGAGGGAGAAGACGAAACTCAGCTTGCCGTCGGAGCGCGCCGCTTTGGGCGGTTCCTGTGCGCCGGAGAAAGTGATGGCACTGTCCTGTTCCGGCAGATCACCGCTGAAGATGAGGACCACCTGGCGGGGCTTCGGTGGTTCCGGGATGGTGGTCACCGTTGAGTTGCCATTCTTTGGATCGTCGATGGCGTTCTTTTTGGGGGTGACATCGACCTTCGGTGTTTCCTCCCGCTTCGGAGGAACATCGTTTTTGACGACAGCGGCTTTTTTCTTCTGTTCTTCCTGATAGTAATACCATCCACCGCCTCCCGCTGCGGCAAGAAACAAAAGCGCAATGACGAGGCCGGCACTGCTCTTCTTTTTTGGAATGGTGAGCGCGGGAACCGGGCCGGTGGCGGGTTGCAATTGCACCGCCGGTTGTTCCTCCGCGAGGGGAGGAATCAGCGGAGGCGGCGCGGAGGTCTCACCCGCAGCCGCCGTCCGCGGCGGAAGAACGAGACGGTGAGCGGCCTCAAGGCAACTGGAGACAGCACCGAGCGCCCGGGAAGCGGACGCGGAGAGCGAAGCCGCGGCAGCCTTGTCAAACTGGCCGGTGCCGGAAAGTTCCTGCGCCTGCTGCCACGCGGAGAGCGCCTCTCGGGACCAGCGCCGCGCCTCCACCTGCTGACGCGAGAGGTCGCTGTCATCCATGCCGGCGGGCATTTTAAGCCGCAGCGCCTGTTCCGAGAGTTCCTTCGCCTGATGGGCTGCGGATTCGATGGAGTGCAGCGCTTCGGTCTGCTTTTCAATGACCGTGCCCGTGCCGGTGGTGACGCCGGCAGTCACCGACCTTGTAGTGACGGAGGCTGTAGCCGTCGTGGCAGCGGCGGCGGCGGCCTTTGAAACGGTCTGGGAACGCTCTGCACAGGCCGTCGCGGCGGCTTCCGCTTTGGCGGCAAGCGTGCGGAATTCCTGAAGGGCGGTGCGGTACGCAGCCTCGTCGCGGCCTCCGGACCTTTTGAGATCGGCATGCAGTTTGGCAGCCTGGATGGAAGCGTTGGTGGAAGTCTTGACAGTGACCTCATCCATGGCGTGGCCGGTGCGCCCTGCCTTCAGAATATCGACGGAGGTGGTCGCCCGGTCGATGCGGTCCATTTCCAGAGCGATGCGGTTCTCCAGCGCTTTGAGGCGGCGCTCCTGAGCGCGGCGCACGACGCCGTCGAACTGCACGCCTTCGTCAGCAAAAAGCGCCTGCATGAGAGAGCGGCAGTCCGCCGTTTTGCCTTCTCCTGCGAGGCAGGCTGAGAGGACGCGGTTTCCGTTGCTGCTGAGACCGGGAATGGCGATGTAGGCGGACGAGGAAAAGAAGGATTGCGCCGTCGCATGCCGTCCCCCCACCGCCAGATAGACGAGGCCGGCGAAGGACTTCAACGGGGAGGTCTGCTGCTGGTCGATGGTGACATCCGCGCTTTCGGTCCACTCCTCATTGGAACTGGCCAGTTGCAGGGGAATGTGGATTTGCGCGATGGACCAATCCACCGGGCCCTGTGCGGCAACGCCTTCCAGCAGCGCTTGCTCCAGAGGAGCAGGTGTGGCACCGCATTCCACCGCGGCATCGAGACCTGTGGCGGCATCCCAAAGGACAGCGGTTAACTTCGCAAATGACACGGTGCCTTCCCGCCGCAGCACTTCGGCGACGCTGGAGCCGGTGGTTTCCTCCTCAATGACGGCCCAGCCTTCCGCAAATTCCGTCATCTCGAGAATCGGGACCAGCCCGGGCGGCTGGGAGGCGGCCAGCGCCTTGACCTTTTCCGCCGTTTGAGTGGTGATGCCGGGATCGTGCTCCTTGTAAACGACGGTCACGCGCACCGGCGTCTGGTTTTGGCGGTCAAGACCGCGAAAGACTTCGCCGAGATACACGCGACCGGCGGGTTGGAGGGTGAAACGGTCGGCGAGAGAAAGAGGGCCGCGTTCCTTGCGGGGCTCGGAGGGAAGCTCGGGCGCGCCGTCCAGGGCCTGGCGCAGGTCTTCAAGCAGTTCCCCAAAGTTGCGGTATCGCACCGCCGTGTCCTTTTCGACCATTCTAGCCACGATGGCGCGCAGACGGCCCGTGAGCGACGCAGGCAGCCTCGGCTCATAACTGGCGGGGCCAAGCCGTTCCTGCACGATCTCCATGGTGGCTCCTTCCATGGGGCCGCCGCCCTGGATGAGGAACCATGCCGTCATGCCAAGGGAGAAAACGTCTGTGCGCTCGTCGAGGGCGTGTTCCCGGATCTGTTCGGGACTGGCGAAGGCGGGAGACCACTGGGAAGCGGATTCGTGGTCGATGGTCTCATCCGCCGAAACTTTCACGATCCGCTTCACGAGGCCGAAGTCGATGAGCTTCACCTGCGGCGTGGCCTCACCGAAGACGAGCAGCAGATTCGATGGCTTGATGTCGCGGTGGAGGATATTGCGGCGGTGGGCGTAATAGAGCGCCTCCGCCGTCTGCCGAATCAGTTGGAGCGCCTCCACGGGCGGAACCGGGCCGGTCTTCTTGACGTATTCCTTCAGATCGCCGTCCGGGCAGAGCTCCATGGCGTAGAAGAAGGTGCCCTCCGCCTCGCCAAAGTCGGCAATGCGGGCAATGCCCGGGTGATTCAGCCGGGCGTGCTCGCGGGCCTCCTTGAGAAAACGCTTCTTGGCGGCCTCGTCGAAGGCGAGGCGGTCAATGATGACCTTGAGGGCCATTTCCGTGCCGAGAAAGCTGTGCCGGGCCCGGTACGTGCGGCCAAACCCGCCCCGGCCCAGTTCGTAGGGCTTGCCATCGGGACGGGTAAGCACTTCGTAATTACCGAAGCGCATGGAGGTTGAGTCTTCCTGAACTGCCATTCCTTAGTCGGTAAGGATGCGGTCAATCGGGCCGCCCTGCAAGGGGCGGGGAGGAGATTTGTGGTTTGGGAAAGGCAAGCGGCGGCTAATTCCCCTTCCCGGCCCCGCGACCGAGCCATGCAAGCAGGTTGGACGCCCAGGCATTTACGGACTTATCCGAGCGCAGCCCGTAACCGTGGCCGCCATCCGGATAAATGTGGAGTTCGGCGGGAATTTTCAGCTTTTGCATCGCAAGGAGCCACGCGGCAGGCCCGGCACAGGGCAGCGGATCATCCATCGTGTGGGCGAGAAACGCGGGCGGAGTGTCCTTGTCGATGGGCAACTCCTTGCTGAGACCTGCAGCGGGGTTTTCCGCTTCCGCCAGAAAATAGGCGGAATAGATCAGCCCGACGAAATCCGGACGGCAGGAAACGGCGTCGATGGCGTCCTTCGCCGCATAGGTGCGCTTCGCGTGGTGCGTGGCGGCCATCGCTGAGAGGTGTGCCCCCGCCGAGAATCCCATGATGCCAATCTGGTCCGGAGCGATGCCCCACGCCTCCGCCCGGGAGCGAACCACGCTGATGGCCCGCTGGGCGTCCTCAAGGGCCGCGGCATGGCGGACATCGTTGCCTTTTGGCAGCCGGTATTTCAGCACGAACGCATGGAATCCGTTGCCGCTCAACCAGGTGGCGATTTCCGTGCCTTCGAGATCCCACGCGAGAATGTTATAGCCGCCCCCGGGACAAATCATGACTGCGCGTTTGGCGGGCTTGTCTCCGGAGGGCTTGAAGTATTCCAGGAGCGGGACACTGATGTTCTTAATGACCGTGGTGCCGCCCATGTGCTGGGTGACTTCGGATTTCTCCGGTCCTTCGATTTTCCAGCCGTTGGGGAGTTCGCCCTTCCAGTCGCCTTGTTCCCAAATCCTGATTTTTTCGTCCGCCGGACGCGTGGGGAGTTTGGTTTGGGCCATGCCGGCGGCGGTGGTAATGAGGACCATCAGGAAAGTGCGCAGGACGTTCATGAAGAAAGCATGCACGCGGGGTGATAACGCTGCAAGGCTCACCGCGGCTTCAATTCATCCCATGATTTGAGCCCGGCGACAGGCAGGGCGAATTTGGCGGCTTCGTCCCATCCAGGCGTGCCCGCTTTTTGGAAGAGATCGTAAATGGCCTTCTTTTTGTCAGGCTCTGAAACGGTGCCGGGTTTGTTAGTCCACAGGCCGAGACGAAGGCCGCCCTCCTGAGCGTGATCCACATGGCGGTGATAAATAAACGCGTCCACCAGCGGAAGATGCCGGCACTTTTCCCATGCGTAGGCATAGGCTGCGGCCTGGAGGGTTTCGCCGTTGGTTTTCGAAAGCGTGTGAAACCCCTGCTCGGAAAGAATGACGCGGCGCGGTTTGCCCTGCCAGAGAAGCTCGGGGCGTTCAAGGTGGCGGCAGAGGACTTCGAGGTTTTTGAAAGTCACCTTCGGAGTGGCGTCGTCAAAGGTGATGGACTTGTCCGCCCATACCCGCGGATTTCCGAGGTCCTCCGGATAAGGATGAGCGGCGACGTGCCAGTCAAAGTCGCCGCGTTCCCTAACCTTCGCCGCAAAAGCGTCGAGGAAGGCCTTTCCCGGTGTCGCCTCCTGAGCACTGATGCCGGACATACTGATGGACCAGTGATGATCGAACGGAATGTAAAGCCGGGCATTCGCCGACGCTGCCTTCACCGCACGATGAACGATGCGGAAGGCCTTCTCATATTCACTCACAACCTCCGGCATTTCAGCCCGTCCCATGTTGTACCAGAGCCAGTGCGAGTTCACTTCGTTCCCCACGATCCATCCCCACACCCGCCCGTGCTCCGGTGATGCACCGTTCCAGCGTTCGGCGAGAAAACCGGTCACCGCCTCCAGATAAGCACGGCCCTCCTCCGTTCCTGAATTGAATGCTCCCACGCTGTACTGGTAGTCTTTGCGGCTGCCAGGATGGATGGCGATGGTATCGCGAGCCGGGTCCTTTGACGGATACGTTAGCAGGATCAGATACACCACGATCCCTTTGTCCGACAACGGCCTGACCTGCCGGTCCAGTGAGCGGAGATACCCCTCGTTCAAACTGAATTCGTGGCCCGCTGCGGAGCGCACCGGATTTCCACGCTTCCGGGACGGATCCAGCAATTGTGTCAGGTTCACGTTGATCGCCGCGTGGTGAATCCCCAGCGCGATGGCATCCTCATTCATCTGCACCTGCAGGCCCTTGATGTCAGGGGTTTGGGGAAACGGGTCGCTGTTCGGCGCGGCGGCCGCCGCAAAGGAAAACAGCGCGAAAGCTAAAATGCGAAAGATTAACATGTGCCAGCGTAACGGTTCTGCAGAGACGAAAATTGCGGCAGTTACACTGGATGCCGGTTTTTTCGGACGGTGTTTTGACGGTATGCAGATTGCCCCGGCTGCCATTGCAGTTTTCAAATCCAGGCGGTCCAGCACGCCTTGCCGCCCTCAATTATTCCGTGGCACGGTCCGCGCATGACTGAATTCAGGAACAGGCCCGCCATCTGGAAACAGTTGGTAACCAGTTCCAGGCCCGGGGCCCTTCAAGAGAGCGCTGGGCCGCTTTTTGTACACTCGTCGCAGATTGGACCTTGGCTGCTCCGGCACGCTGTGTGCGCCTTTCCATTTCAATTCAACCCCCTGCGATTATGAAAACAAATATCAAAGCAGCCCTCCTCGGGGCATTCGCGGCCTCGGTCGCGTTTGTGACGGTTCCCGCCCTTCTCCCGCCTGAGGCAAAGGCGCAGGAAACAGAGAAAGTCGTCGTCGTTCCCGCAGGACCTGAACAATACAAGTTTATCTCGCTCGCTCCTTTCACCAACGATGCCAGCACCCAGCGCATGGAGGACCTGGTAAACAAACTCGCCGCCGACGGCTGGAAGGTGCGGACCGGCGTGGGGATTTCTTTGGTCCTCGCCAAATAACCAATCCGGTATTGGAGAACGACATGACTGTGCCCGGGCCGGCAACTCACCGGACCCGGGCACAGCGCTATGCAGCAACCCCGAATACTTATGCTCCGTGGTAACCTTCCTCGCCGTGATCGATGAGGTCGAGACCGATGGTCTCATCTTCCTGGGACGGACGCAGACCAATCACCGCTTTGACGATCAAGGTGATCACGGTGGTTGCGACGACGCTGAGGACGATAGTTACGAGGATGGCTTTGATCTGAGTCATCACGAGTCCGTCCTTCACGGCGGTGACAACACCGTTCACGTTTTCATCTGCAAAGATGCCGGTGAGGAGGGCACCGAGCGTTCCACCCACACCGTGGACCCCGAAGGTATCGAGAGCGTCGTCGTAGCCGAGTTTGGCTTTGAGGAAGACAACGGCCAGGTAAGGCACGATACCCGCCAGCAGGCCGCAGATCATGGCGCTCTTGAAGGTCACGAATCCGCAGGCCGGCGTAATCACGACGAGTCCCGCCACCACGCCGGAGCAGAAGCCAAGAACGGAGGGCTTGCCGCGGTGAATCCATTCCACCATACCCCAAACAAAACCGGCGGTGCCGGCGGCGAGAGTGGTCGTCACGAATGCGGTGACGGCGATGCCGTCAGCAGCAAGAGCGGAACCCGCATTGAAGCCGTACCAGCCAACCCAGAGCATGCCTGTGCCAACCATACAGAGAACCATGCTGTGCGGAGACATCTTTTCCTTGCCATAGTTGTGCCGCTTGCCGAGGAGAATACAGAGCACGAGGGCGCTGAAGCCGGAACTCATGTGAACCACGGTGCCGCCTGCAAAGTCGAGAGCGGGGATGCCGGCATTCGCCGCATTCAGACCCCCGCACATAAAACCGGTTGCTCCCCAAACCATGTGGGCGAGAGGGAAATAAACCGCGAACATCCAGAGCGCGACGAACGCGAGCACTGCCGCGAATTTCATGCGTTCGGCGATGGCGCCAATGATGAGCGCAGGAGTGATGATCGCGAAGGTAAGCTGAAAGATAACCCAAATACCGTCTGAAATGAACGTGCTGCCCGCGCCGGTCTTGAGGACATTGATGCCTTCAAAGAATGCGCCGGACATATCCCCGTAATAGGGGCTGGTTCCATTGAAGCAAAGACTGTAGCCGCACACCCACCAAAGAATCGTAACCATGCCGGCGATGCCGAGACATTGAGCGAGGACGGAAAGAACATTCTTGCGCCGCACGAGACCGCCATAGAAAAGAGCGAGTCCGGGAAGCGTCATGAACAGGACCAGAGCCGTGCACGTCATCTGCCACGCATTGTGGCCGGGGTCGAGAGCGGGAGGAGCCGGGGCCGGGGCGGGCGCAACGGCTTCAGGGGCAGCAGGCGTGGTGGCCGTGGGGGGGGCGGGCGGTGTCGTGGAGGGCGGATCCTGCGCAAAGGCGCTGTAGCCGCTGACCAGCGTAAAACACACCAATAAAATAAGAGTATAGAGTTTCTTCATGGAGATGAGTGAATTCTGGTTGCAGGGCGGAAAAAATTAGACTGCGGATTCGTCGCGCTCCTGGGTGCGGATGCGGACGGCGGACTCCACGGGGGAGATGAAGACCTTGCCGTCTCCTATTTTGCCGGTGCGCGCGGCCTTGACGATTGATTCCACCGCCGCGGCCACGCGTTCGTCGGAGGTGACCACTTCGATTTTGATTTTAGGCAGGAAATCCACGGTGTATTCGCTCCCGCGGTAGATTTCCGTGTGGCCCTTCTGCCGGCCAAAGCCTTTCACCTCCGTGACGGTCATGCCTTCGATGCCGATTTCGTGAAGCGCTTCCTTCACGTCCTCCAGCTTGAATGGTTTGATGATTGCTTCAATTTTCTTCATGTTTCTTGATTGGGTTCAGTGGTGCGTGGCAACCCCGGGAGCGCTCTTTTCCGCAGGTGTCGCACGGGACGGAAGCAGCGCCCATGCCAGGTTTCCGCGCATTCCGGAAAATTTTTTATGGACTTTCCCGATTGCAGCGCTGACATCCACCTGACTTTCAATTATAGACTTCTTTTTATGCCCGACACCGACACCGCCCTCCGTCTCCTCGCCGCACTCAAAAACCTCGGGGAAAAAACCGCCCAGTGGCTTCTCGACGCGGGAGTGAAAACCAAGTCCGAACTGGCCAAGCTGGGGGCGATAGAGGTCTGTCGCCGCATGCTGCAGGCCGGGCATCCTGTCTCCGTGGTCGCGGCTTATGCGATCGAGGGTGCGCTGACCGACACGCACTGGAATGAGATTCCGGCGTCCAAGAAGCTGGAACTCCAGCGCCTGTTCGCAATCATGAAGCGGGAGTTGGGTCCGGTGGCCATCAAACGGGCGCCCCGGAAGAAGGCCGTGCCCAAGACACCGCCGACGGCACCCCCGCGGAAGTAGGCTTTCCAAAAACGAAAACGCCCCGCCGGACAAAGTGCCGGCGGGGCGTTTTGCTTTGATTGCGACAGCGGGCGAGCCCTTATTTGGCGGCGCTGTTACTGAAAGCGTAGATCTGGCTCATGGTCATGATGTAGAGCGTGTCGTTGGCGAAGACCGGCGTGGCGAAGATAGGGCCGGGGAAGTCGATGACGGCGATTTTCTCGAGTTTCTTCCCGGCCTTGATGATGTGAAGTTCGCCCTCTTCGTTGCCGATGTAGAGCTTGCCGTCGATGTAGAGGGTGCTGCCCCAGACGTGGCCCTTGGTATCGTAAACGGAGAGTTTCTCGCCAGTGTTCGCGTCGATGGCGTGGACCAGACCTGAGTAGTCCGCCACATAGACGATGTCGTCCACGATGGCCGCGGTGGAGATGGAGCGGTTGATGTCCTTGTATCGCCAGACAGGCTTGGCGGAAAGGTCGCCGGTCTGAGTGGGGTCGATGCAACTGAGGCACCCTTTGCCTTCACCGTGCTCCGGATCCTGGCCGACGTTGATGTAAACGCGGTTCTTGTAAATGACGGGCGTCGCGATCACTTCGGACGGGCCTTCGTAAGTGTTGTAGGCGCGCTTCTTGTCACCGTCGAAGCGGTACTCTTTCGGATTAGCGTCGAAGCGCCACAGTTCCTTAATGATGTCTCCCTCCTCCTCCTTCTTGAACGCGGGATCGAATCCATAACAGAACCCGTCTCCCGCAGCGAAGATGATTTGATGCTTGCCATTGATGTCACCCACGAGGGCCGGGCTGGACCATGAGCAATGGAGCATGCGTTTGCCGATCTCGCTGCCTTCCTCCGCGAGCAGCTTTCCGGTCTTCTTGTCGAGACAGATCAGGCTCGGAGCGTTGGGATTGGGAACATTCGTGTGTGTCCAGTCCACTCCGTTCGAAGTGGTGACGAAGAGGCGGTCTCCCAGGATCAGAACGTTGCTGCTCGTCGTATTGTGCGGGAAGACGCCGCATTCCTCGCGCATATCGAACGTCCAGATGATGTCTCCATCCGTGTCGCCGGTGGCTTGAATCTTATTGTCGGCGGTGCTGAGATACTTCGCTTCGTCCTGAAACCCCTGGTTCCCGTCTTTGAGGCCTTCCATGTCGAGGCAAACCACCTCGGCACGATTGGTGGGAATGTAGAGATACTTGCCCTCGATGGCCGCGCCGGAGCAGATGCCGAGGTATTCCCAGTCGGAAACCTTGCCGGTGCCGAGCTTTGGCGACGCAAACTGCCAGATCATCCTGCCGGTTTTTTCATCCAGGCACAGCACCACCGAACGGTCCTCTGCAGTCACTTTGCCGGTGTCCTTGTTCTTGACCTGGTACTTGGAATCGAAAGGGTTGTCATTGTTAGTACCCAGGAGCACCTTGCCATTGGCGACGCTGACGCTGCCGTAGGCCTGCGACCCAAGGCGCGTGACCCACTTCAGACCTTTCGCCGATTTCAGATCCACTTCCTCCGTTCCCGGTTTCTTCTTTCCGGGGTCGATATCCACCGGAGGATTCTTGCCCGGGGAAACCATATTTCGTGTCGTGTTGCCGCCCCACATGGGCCAATCAGCAGAGGCTCCAGTGGTTAGGGCGAGGGAGAACAAAAGAAGAAGGCGGTTCATGGCAGTGCTATTGGGGGTGAGCTAGTTTTCTGCGGACTGAAGTTAACGCAACCACATTCCCGGAACTTGCGCCCGTCCGCAGAAACGGAAGGCATGTTCGGTGGCGCTGCGGATCAAGCCTCTCCTTGCCGGGAGGGTCGCGGGTGGATATGCATGCGAAATCCATGGATTCCACTCCGCTGCTCCTGCCTGTCCTGCGCGCCCTGCAGGCTCACGGCCTCGAAGCCATTCTCATTGGAAATGCCGCGGCTGCATTGCATGGCGCCCCGGTGACGGCGGCTGGCCCTGCCGATAGAGAAGCGCATGAATTTCCTCCGCCGGCGGCTCCCCGGCGGAGGATCATGCCTTTGAGAAGCGCTATTTGTTCGGAGTGACGCTGAGGTTGTCGATGTAAACTGCGTGCTTCACCTGGAGCGCAAACCCGTAGAAACCAGGGCAGCCATGGGTGTGGGCAATCTTGTGAGGAACTTCAATGGTCCACTTTTCCGGCTCGGGTTCTCCTTTGGTCCATGCCTTGGCGCGGACGACTCCGCTGCCGTCGGGATTGAGGTCCACGCGGGTTTTCAGAGTGTACCACTTTTTGGCGGCAATGGTGAAGGGAACGGAAACCTTGAGGCGCTCCTGATTGGAACTGACGTCGAGTTCATTGGCATTGCCCCGCAACGAAATGAGGTAGCGCTGATTGATAAGGCCCACTTCGCTCTTCAGACGGCGGTTGCCGTCGGTCATCACGTCGGCCTGCATGGTGTAGTTGCTCATGGCAGGGCTGCCGATAAATGAAGTGGCCCGCTGGAAGAAGATGTTGTTCAGCGTTTTGGCCAGCACCTTGTTGCCGTCCATCTCGCGGACTTCCCATTTGAAACGGGCACCCATCCAGGGCAGCGGGGGATAAGCGAACTTTGTGCCCGCGGCGATTTCCTCCGCTGTAGCAACGACCGGAGCGGTCGGTGCCGCCGGACCGGGAGAGGCCACCAGAGGCTTTACCGTGACGTTATCCGCCAGCGTGAGCTGATTGATCGGCATTTTTTCAAAGTCCTCAACAAAGGGCAACGACTGGAGGAGGCGTCCGCGGACGACGCCAAAGGCATTGCCGCTGGTGGCTTTGAACGCTCCGCCGCTCACCTTTGCCTCCGGGCCTGGGACCAACTCACCCTTGTCATTGAAAGCCGCATCGAGGGTGGCCCTCACTTTGGCCGTCGGTGGAATGAAAGACTCCCACTTTGCGTCAGTGACCGGTCCCGTGACGAAGCCTTTGGCGTCAATGCCGCGGATCGTGAATGCCTGAGGTTTTCCGTGAAAGAGGGTAAACTCCTGCGGCATGATCTGGAGAGCGGCGGGAGGCCCGGCCGGCGCTTTCGGAAGGGTAAACCATTCGCCTTTGCCACTCACATCCTGACCGATTTCAAAGCAGTAGGTGTGCTTTGTCGTGGTCACATAGAGTTTGCCCTCCATGATCGCCGGCGCGCCGAAACAGAAACCCTCCAGCTTTACCTTGTGGAGAATTTCCCCTTTGTCCTTAGAGGGTTTGATCACGTAGAGGAGGCCGTCCTCGCTTGCGGTGTCATTGAGAATCGGAACGTAAAGCAGTCCATTCGCCCATGCGGGGGAAGAGTGGAGATTCCCGGGGCCCAGCTTGATGTTCCACAGCGGCTTTCCGTCCGCGGGATCGACGGCGTTCAACACGCCGCTGGTGACGACCTGAAACAGGATGCCGTCGGCATAAACGGGGGAACTCGTCTCCGCGGTGAAAGGCAGGCGCCACGCCTCCGCCTTCGGATCACTGATGACAGGCACCGGGTCGTCAGGCGGTCCGGGAGGAAGTGGTTTTTCCGGCACGTTCAGGGCGGTCATGCGCCCGATCTCCGCCCGGTCCACATTCTCTTTGTCATGAATGCAGATCATCTTTCCATCCACCACGATGGCGGAGGAATTGATGCCGCCCTTCGCGATATGCCAGCGCCAGAGAGGTTTTCCCGTCAGCGCGTTGATAGCAGCATAGTTGCCGCAGCCGGTGGCCAGATACATCGCCGGGATGCCGTTCCACATTTGCAGAAATCCGGTGCCAAACGAATTGTCGTGGGGAGTGATGCCAGGCGTGCTGACCCACACCGGCTCCCCGGTGATTTTGTGAAAGGCATACAGGCGGTCCCGCGCCGGCCCGTCCCCGCCCCAGTTGGCGGTAATGCCGCGCACGATGACCAAATCCCCCACGATGACAGGCGCGCCATTGCGCCCGTTGGGAAAGGTCAGCCTTCCGTTCTCCTCCATCAAGCTGTGATAGAACTTCTGGTTCCCGTCCCGATCAACGCAGACGAATTCACCCGCCTGGGACACAAGGTAAACATTCCCGGTCTCCGGATCGATGGCCGGTGCGCCGATGGCATATCGTGAATAGGAGACGTCGCTCAGAAAATCCGAGAACGTTTTCTCCCACAGCCGCTTGCCGGTCTTTGCATCGAGGCAGGTGAGCGTCTCCTGGAGCAACTCCCCCTCGCCGTGATAACCGAAGACGAAGACCCGTCCGTTTGCCGCCACAGGACTCCCGCGGCTTTGCAGGTCGTACTTCCACAGCGGCTGTTCCTTGAAGGCCTGTTTGGCGTATTTTTCAGCACTGCGGCCATCCTGAGAGGGACCGCGCCAGCCATACCAGTTGTCGGCAAACGCCGGGGAAAGTGTCAGGACAAGCGCGGCCATGGCCGCCGCCCCGCGCGCAAAACGAATGTGTGGGAGTTTCATAGGAATTTTGCCAGGTGGACAGGGAATAACGGCAGCCTCTGAACGCATCTTGCAACCATGAATCCGCGCCGCCGTTTGACGCGGACCCGGGAATTGGCTGGCGACAGAACCCGCCGCCGCGTCTATGGAGGAGATGTCCGGCTCAGACTGTCATCCCTGCGCCGGTCGTTGCTGTATGAAGAATTCGTTTCCCTGTCCTGGCGCGTTTTTCAGAGCTTTGGCTTTTTCGTTTGTTTGTCCTGCAATGGCGGACACGCCACCGGGACTCACGGACCACGACTGGAACGGCATCCGGTCCGAGTACGAGCGGCAACGCTACGGCGCAATGCCAGCAGAGGATGGATACGTGATGCGCAATTTCGGGCAGACGTCGAAAACACACTTCGACGGCGAAGGATTTGTTATCCAGCCTGCCGGCGGAGGCTGGACCTGGGGCCTTTCGCTAAAGAGCTACGGCTTCTCCGAACACGAATGCACTCCGAACGCGTCCCGTTTGAGTGCAGAGGAAACCATCGTGACATGGGACAGGGATGACACTTTGCGTGAATGGATGGTCAATGACGCCCGCGGGCTGGAGCATGGATTCACGGTGCGGCAGCGCCCCCGCGCGGACGAGGACTTCCTCCCGTGGAATGAACGGGCGTTTGAAGGTTCGATCTTTGAGCCGCGGGACGCGCTTCTTACCTTCACTCTATCGGTGCGCGGCACTTTATTCGCCGAAGTGCACGCTGATGGCCTGGGAGTGCAATTCAGAAACGAAGAGGGGGCTTCCGTGCTCACTTATTCCGGACTGAAGGTGTGGGATGCGGACGGAAAGGTCCTGCCTGCGCGCTTCGAGCCTGTGCCATCCGGCGATACCACACTCCGCCTGACCGTCGATGAATCCGGTGCGCGTTATCCCCTAACGATCGACCCCTTTATCCAGCAAGCCTATCTCAAAGCGTCCAACAGCAGCACGCAGGGTCAGTTTGGTTATGCGGTGGCGATGTCGGGAGAAACCGTGGCGGTTTCGGCTGCCTACGATAATGAGGCCGGGGAATATGCCGGGAGTGTTTACGTATTCGTCCGCTCGGGAGGCGTGTGGACTCAACAGGGGCCCGCCCTCAAAGCCTCCAATGCCGGAGAATTTGACTTTTTCGGTACGTCGCTCGGATTGTCCGGCGACACCCTGGTCGTCGGTGCGTCTGGCGAAGACAGCAACGCGACGGGCGTGAATGGTGACATGGGGAATAATGGGCGCGGTGATTCCGGTGCGGCCTACGTGTTTACCCGCAGCGGTATCAACTGGACTCAAACCGCCTATTTGAAAGCGTCGAATGCTTTTGAGGTTGATCGCTTTGGCCAGGCTGTAGCTGTCTCGGGAAACACCATCGTGGTTTGTGCTCCCTACGAGGACAGCACCGCCACGGGGGTGAATGGAAATCAAAGCATCCGGGGCGCCGATGACTCCGGAGCCGCTTATGTCTTTGTGAACAATGGGGGAACCTGGAGCCAGCAGGCATGGCTCAAAGCCTCAAACACCTCGGCGCAGTTTAAATTCGGTTATTCTGCGGCCATCTCCGGCGATACCATCGTCATCGGGTCCATCGATGAAAACAGCAATGCGACGGGTGTGAACGGAAACCAGAGCGATCACAGTCTTCCTGTGTCCGGAGCAGCCTACGTCTTTGTGCGCTCCGGTGGCGTCTGGAGTCAGCAGGCATATTTGAAAGCGTCCAACTCCGGGTTTTCAGACCGTTTCGGCTTTTCCGTGAGTGTGTCCGGTGACACGATCATCGTCGGTGCTCCCGGCGAAAGCAGCGGCGTGGCCGGTAATCAGAATGACAACAGTGTCCCTCTCTCCGGCGCGGCATACGTCTATAATCGAAGCGGGACGGTGTGGAGTCAGCAGGCGTATCTCAAATCCTCTGATCCCGGCAGACGAAATGACTTTGGATCGGGAGTAGCAGTATCCGGCGACACGGTTGCCGTTGGAGCGCCCGCGGAGCACAGCAACGTCACCGGCATTAATGGCAGTTCCGGCAATGGCGGAGCTCCCGGTTCCGGTGCGATTTTTATTTTCCAGCGCACAGGCAATGCATGGACCCAGGAGGCCTTTATCAAAACCTCCAACACGGATGCAAATGATTACTTTGCCTGGACAGTCGCCATTTCCGGCAACTCCGTAATCGGCGGCGCGGTTTATGAGGACAGCAACTCGATGGGAGTGAACGGCAACCAAACCGACAACTCGAATATCTCCAGTGGTGCCGCTTACGTCTTCGTCCGCAATACCACGTGGTCCCAGCAGGCCTACCTCAAATCGAGCAACACCACCGCCACCAACGACCAGTTCGGCTGGTCGGTGGCAGTCGCGGGAGAAACAGTTGTGGTCGGCGCTCCTCAGGAGTCCAGCGCCGCGACAGGCGTGAACGGCGCTCAGGGGAATATCAACGCGGCCAATTCCGGTGCCGCCTATGTATTTGTCCGCAACGGTGGCGTGTGGGAACAGGAAGCTTACCTCAAAGCCTCCAACACCCAATCGGAAGATCACTTCGGCTGGTCCGTGGCCGCCTCCGGGAACTACGTCGTAATCGGAGCGCCGGAGGAGGACAGCGCCATCGGCGGCGTGAACAGCCCTAACGCACAGGGAAATAATCTGGCGGCCAATTCCGGCGCGGCGTACGTTTTCGCTCGCATCAACGGCGTTTGGCAACAACAGGCTTATTTGAAAGCAAGCACTCCGGGCCCCTCGAATCTTGATCGCTTTGGCTGGTCATTGGCTGCCGACGGTGAGACCATTGTCGTCGGTGCGCTTGATCAGGATTTCGGAGGAACGGCCGGGGCGGGAGCTGCCTATGTTTTTGTCCGCGACGCGAACGGATGGAGGCAGCAGGCATTTTTGAAGGCCCCCAATACGGGTCCCGATAGTTTCGGAAACGCCGTGGCGGTGTCCGGCAACACCATCGTCGTAGGTGCGGAGCGGGAGGACAGCGGAGCCACCGGGGTCAACGGAGATGCAACGGACAACACCGTGCTGAATTCAGGTGCCGCCTACGTCTTTGTCCGCAACGGCGAAGCATGGACCCCGGAGGCCTATTTGAAAGCTTCCAACACCGGAGCCAACGACGCCTTCGGCTGGTCGGTCGCCGTGTCCGGTGATACCGCTGTGGTGAGTGCCTATCTTGAGGACAGCGACGCGACGGGTGTGAATCATCCCATGGGTCAAGGAAACAACAATGCCACGAGTTCCGGAGCGGCTTATATTTTCGAGCGCGCCGGCACCACATGGAGCCAGAAGGCCTACCTGAAAGCATCCAATACCGGCAGTAGCGATCAGTTCGGTTATTCCGTCACCATAGCGGGTGACACCGTCGTCGTCGGAGCCAGTGTGGAAGCCAGCGATTCCACCGGCATCAACGGAGCGCAGAACAACAACGCGGGCGGTTCCGGCGCGGCCTATCTTTTCACACGGAATGCCGGCGCTTGGAGCCAGCAGAGTTTTATCAAAGCCTCCAATACCGGAAGCGGAGACAGCTTTGGCACCTCCGTCGCCATGACTGGCAGTTTCCTCGTTATTGGAGCCTATCGCGAGGACAGTAACGCCCGCGGGGTCAATGGCCTCCAGACCGACAACAGTTCTCTCGAGTCCGGTGCGGCATATGTTTACGGAGTCGATTCCGCAGTGTCGGCCCTCGCCGCATGGCGCACCATGAACTTCGGCAGCCCTGACAATTCGGGCGACGGTGCCGATCTGGCTGATCCGGATCACGATGGAATCGTCAATCTGGTCGAATTTGCCACCGGCCAGGCGCCCAAAACCAGTCTCCAACTGCCCGGCTTCGAGTCATTCACCGGAGGCCAGCTGGCGTTTACTTATCCGCGCTCCAAAGCCGCCGCCGCCGAATTGCAAATCGTCGTGGAATGGAGCGATTCCATGGCAGCCGGCTCATGGACCAGCGCCGGGACGGTGGAGTCGATTCTGTCCGACAACGGAGTCATCGAAATGGTAAAAGTGACCATTCCCGCCAGCACATCGCGCAGACTTTTTGTGAGGATGCGGGTGACGGGATAATAAGAATAACCGCCTGTATTGGTGACGGCCAAAACTCGGACGAAACCGGCTGCGGAAGTACCAGGGAGCATTCGGCGGGAGGCGGTGCCAGTGCATAATTTCGTTCAGGACAGACAGCCGTGACCTTCTCTTCACATTCAGCGAATTGATAGTTGCGCCGGGCCGGGAAATTTCTAGGATCGCTTCAAACGCCTCAATTATGAAAACCCGCACCGCCTTTCGCTTTCTGCCACTGCTTCTCGCCGGTATGGCATCCCCGCTTCAGGCGGCGGTGCTGTTCGCGGAGAATTTCGAGAGCCGGGTGCTGGGGCCTTTTGTTTCGGCCAGCGAGAGCGGCGGCGACGGCACCGACTGGACGGATGTGGCTCCCGCCGGCTGGGTGCGGAATCAGAATGCCACTCCGGTGGGTGGACCGGCTGAGTTCTTCGGCTTCACCTTCATGGACAAACAGTCGTGGATCAATACCGAGGGGAATCAGGAGCGTGCCCTCTGGGCGGGCGGCACGGGCACGGTGATGGTGGCTGATCCGGATGCCTACGACGATGGGTGGGCGGGCCTCGGCGGTCCTAACTTCAATGTGAATATCACCACGCCGGCCATTTCCCTGGCGAACGTGTCGGCCAATACCGTCACGCTTGGCTTCGACTCCACGTTCCGTGCCGAGGGCGGTCAGACGGCGCGGGTGGACGTCACGTTTGACGGCAACAACTTCGTCAACCTGATCACTTATGACAGCGCTCTGCTGCAGGACGCTGAAATCATCAACACGCTCCACTCGATTCCGGTGAACAATCCGGGTTCGGGGACGATGCAGTTCCGGTTTACCCTGACCAATGCCGGGAACAACTGGTGGTTCGCGGTGGATAACGTCAACGTGCAGGGAACGGTGGTGCCCGAGCCCTCCGCCGGACTCCTCTCACTGCTGGCACTTGGCGGGCTTTCCCGCAGACGCCGCCGCGCTTGACGGTGCGGGAGCCTTTGGGAGCATCCTGTCATGTCTTCCCGTGTCGTCCAGATTTGCCGGGACCTCGTCGCCATTCCGAGTGTGAATCCGGATGGTGAAGCCGGCACGGACCGCACCGGCGAGAAGGCGTGCGCGGAATACGCCGGGGAATTTTGCCGCAAGCTGGGCGCAGAGGTGAATTACGAAGAGGTATTACCCGGAAGGCCGAACGTCGTCGCACGTTTCCCTTCCGCTAACGGAAAGCCGCGCGTGCTGCTGGGACCCCACACGGACACGGTGAGCGTGGCGGGCATGACCATCGATCCATTCGGCGCGGAATTGCGGGATGGACGCATCTATGGCCGCGGAGCGTGTGATACGAAGGGGACGATGGCCGCCATGCTCGCGGCGCTGGAGGAACTCGGCGACCGCATTCCGGAATTGGGAGCGAAGATCACCTTCGCGGGCTTTATGGGCGAGGAAACCGGGCAGTGGGGCTCTCGGCATTTTGCGAAACACCATCCCGGCTACACGTTCGCGCTGGTGGGGGAACCCACCGGCTGCGCGGTGGTGAATACGCACAAGGGGTCGTGGTGGCTGCGCGTTTCCACCGCCGGCCATGCCGTGCACGGCTCGCAGCCGGAGCGCGGCGACAACGCGGTGCTCAAGATGATGCCGGTGATCGAGGCTCTGGACGGACCGTTTCGGCGGCTGCTGGCGGCACCGGAATTCCGGCATCCCGTGCTCGGCGACAGCACCATCAACATCGGCATGATCCGCGGCGGCACGCGCACGAACATCGTGCCGGACTCCTGCACCATCTGGCTGGATCTGCGCTTTACCCCCGGCATCCACCGGGCGGGAATCGAGCAAATGCTGCGGGATTTCCTCCACGCGCAGGGCTTCGCGGTGACCATCGATGCCGATCCGGTGTGCGCTCCGCTGGAGACCCCGGCGGACAATCCCTTTGTGCAAAAACTGGCGGCGGCGGGCCATGGTCTGACAGGAGCCACGTGGTTCTGCGATGCGCTGTGGCTGGCGGAGGCCGGCATTCCCTCCGTGGCCGCGGGGCCGGGAGACATCGCCCAGGCGCACACGGCGGACGAATGGGTGAGTGTCTCCCAATTGGAGGAGGGCGTTGGCTTCTACCGGAGGTTTCTTGAAAGCCTGTAGAGTCCGTTAGGCTCAATGGAAGATGAACGGGTAGCCCATCTCCTGGAGCATCTTTCTTTCTTCGACGAGATACTGATCGGCAAGCTTGTTGAGGCCGCCCTTTTCGCGGAATTCCTTGATGAAGGCATTCACTTTGTTGCGCAGTTCATCGTTGCCCTTTTTAATGCCGATTCCCCACTCCTCCTCCCGAATCGGTGTTAGGATCGCTTTGACAGTGGAAGCATTCTCCTTCGCGCGTTTGTAGAGAGACAACTGATCGTAAATGAACGCGTCCGCGCGGCCCTGGCTCACTTCCATGACGCAGGCCACCTCCGCATCGAAGTTCGACACCGCCTCGCGGGGCATGAAGGATCGCGCGTAGGTTTCGCCGGTGGTGGCGGTTTTTACAGCCACCTTGGCACCGGGCTTCTTCAGGTCCTCCACGGATTTGATCTGCGAATTCTTCTGCACCATCATGGCGATGGCGGTGCGCACGTAGGGATCGGAAAAGTCGATCGACTTCCGCCGCTCGTCCGTGGCGGTCATGCCGGAGAGGATGAGATCGATCTGCCCCGACTGGAGCGCGGGAATGAGCCCGTCGAAAGCATATTCCTCCAGCTTGAGGGGCTTGCCGAGGTATTTGGCCAATTCCTCCGCCATGCGGACCTCGACGCCATCGGGCTTGCCCTCCTTGTTTTTGAACTCGAACGGCGGGTACTCCATTTCCATGCCGACGATGAGCTCGTTCCGCTCTTTTTTGGGACCGCAGGCAGCGAGCAGCGCGGCGGGAATGAGGGGGAGAAAGGTGCGGCGTTTCATGTGAGCGAGGTTCTACGATTGGCGCTTTCCGTCAATGAGCCGGTTCAATGCCAGGGGATTGCTTTCCTTCAAGGCATCCGGCAGAAGATGATCCGGGTAGTCCTGCCAGCATACCGGACGCACCCAGCGCAGGATGGCCGCAGTACCGACAGAGGTGCTGCGGCCATCGCTGGTCGCGGGGTAGGGGCCCCCGTGAACGATGGCAGGACATACTTCCAGGCCGGTGGGCCAACTGTTGAATAACAAACGGCCCGCCTTGCGTTCCACCGCGGCCATGAGGTCCCCTGCCCCGGCAAAATCCGCATCCGTACCGTGAATGGCGGCGGTGAGCTGGCCCTCCACCGCATTGGCCATGGCGAGCATTCCATCCATGCCGTCGCAACCGATGAGCAGTGTGCAAGGGCCGAAGACTTCATCCATGAGCGAATGGTCCGACAGGACGGCTTCCCCCGTGGTTTCAAAGACGGCGGGAGTTGCGGTGTTGCCGCCGCCGGGACTGGCGCTGGCCAACTGTTTCACGGCTGCATGCCCGGCCAGACGCTGCACGCCTGTGTGGTAGGCTTTACATATTCCGCTCGTCAGCATGGTGGCATTGGCCGCTGCGCCCATGAGTCGGGCATATTCGTTGCGGAAGGCGGAGGCGTCAGCATTCCGGTCAAAGAGCACCAGGCCCGGATTGGTGCAGAACTGCCCTGCTCCCAGAGTTGCAGAGCCATGCAGACCCGCGGCGATGGCTGCTCCACGCTCCGCCAGCGCGCCGGACAACAGAAAGACAGGGTTCACGCTGCTCATTTCCGCATATACCGGAATCGGCTCGGGGCGGGCGGCCGCTGCATCCATGAACGCCCGCCCTCCGGACCGGCTCCCCGTAAAGCCGACGCCGCGCATTTTCGGATGCTTCACCAGCGTCATGGCTGCTTCGCGCGTGCCGTCGAAAATGACAGAAAAGACTCCCTCGGGAAGTCCGCTCGAGGCCACCGCTTTTTGTACTGCTCCAGCGACCAGTTCCGTGGCTCCCGGATGCGCCGAATGTCCCTTGATGATGACGGGACAACCCGCCGCCAGGGCCGAGGCGGAGTCGCCTCCCGCCACGGAATAGGCCAACGGAAAATTGCTTGCGGCGAATACCACCACCGGTCCGATGGGCCGCAGCATGGAGCGAACATCCGGCTTGGGGAGAGGCTTCCGGCCCGGGTCTGCATGGTCGATCCGGGCATCCACCCAGGACCCCTCCTCCACAAGGCCGGCGAACAAACGCAACTGGCCGCAGGTCCGCGCCGTTTCACCTTTGACCCGCGGCTCCGGAAGCCCGGTTTCGGCCATGACGCGATCCGTTAGCGTTTGGCCAAGAGCTTCGATTTCCGTCGCAATCGCACGCAGGAAGGCGGCACGCTTTTTACCCGTCGTTTGGCTGAATGCCGGAAAAGCACCCGCGGCCAATTGCACCGCGGATTCAATTTCTGCCGCCGCTGCACTGTGATAGTCCGGCTCCAGCGCCTGGCCGGTGGCGGGATTCGCTGCCCGAAAAACGGCTCCGCCCCGCTGGCCGCGCTGTGCGCCGATAAATGAAAGTCCTGTCAGTTCCATAAGCGGGTGAGTAGTTCCATTCCGCCGGGTTGGCAACTATGCAGAAGGCCGCAGATTCTTCATGTGATCACACATACCGCGCCGCGACCTGTTCAGCGATTAATTTGGGATTGGCATTCTCACTGTTGGTGAGAACGATGACGGAAAGCCTGCAGTCCAGCAGCCGCAGGTAGTGGGACCTATAGCCCGGATTCGAGCCGCCGTGCGAAGCCTGCGGATGCCCCTGGAACGCGGTGATCTGCCAGCCAAGGCCATAGGAGCACGCCTTGCCATCACTGAGCTTCATCGGTGTGCGCATTTCCTCCTGCTCGGCTATGGTCAGGGTTTTTCCCGCCAGCAAATCCGCGTCCCATTTGGCAAGATCGAGCACCGTGGAAAGAAATGCGCCGCTCGGGCGAAGCGCGGGAGGCTCCGGAACGTTTTTCCACGCGTCTTTGACCCACTCATACCCGCGGGCGCGTCCGGGAATCACATCGATGATGCTGGTGGTGCGCGTGGCGGAAAGTCCGGCGGGCTTGAAAACGCGCGCGGTGAGAAAGTCGCCCCACGGCATTCCCGTTTGCCGGGTGATGATCTCGGCGAGCGCGAAGTACCCGGTGTTGCAGTACTGATATTTGCTGCCCGTGGGAAATTCCAGCGGCAGCGCATAGGCTGACTTCACCGCGATTGCATCGCTTACCGGCTTCCAGCCGTCGAAGGCGGGGCACTCGCGGGCCAGTCCGCTGGTATGGCTCAGCAGGTGACGCAGCGTGATGTCCTTCCAGGTGTCAGGCGTGCCGTCGAGATACGCACTGACTTTGTCCTCCAGCTTGAGTTTCCCATCACGCGCCAGAAGCACAATCCCTGCGGCAATGAATTGTTTACTGATGGATGAAATCCTGAAAACCGTTTCCGGTCTTACTTTCGTCTGCTGTTCGAGCTCAGCAAAGCCATAACCGGCCGCCTTGATCACCTTGCCATCCTTCACCACCGCCAGCGCCAGTCCCGGAATGTGCTGCCGCTCCATTTCCGCCTGAATCTCCGCATCAACCTGCGAAACATCAGCGGCGGGAGGCGCTTCCGCCAACACTCTGCCGGGAAGCAAAGAGGCACAGAGCAATGCTCCTGCCGCAATCCGCCCTAACAACAGTGAAAATTTCATGCGCTCATCCAGGGTTTCAGTTCGTCAATGACGACGTTCTCCGCCGAAACCAGAACCGGCGTCACCATGTGAACGCGTTTTCCTCCTGCACTGCGCACACTCAAATGCACCGGAATGGTGCCGGGGTGCGCGGTGAGAATGCCGTGAATCGTCCGGAGGTCCTTCACGGTATTGCGCCCGCTGTCGAGATGAAGCACCAGCGGACGCGCCGCCGGCTGCTGGCGCGCGCCGTTTCCGTTAGGGACGGGCGCGGAAGCCGGAACCTCCAGCGGTTTCAATGACTGAGCCACGAGTTGCAGGTTATCGTTGCGATTGTCCTGTTCGACCTTTGCAGTCACCTCCACCACACTGCCTTTGGTGATGGTCTTTCCGAACTTCTCGTATTCCTCGCCCCACACCATCATCTCCTTGCTGCCGGTGAAATCCTCCACGCGCATGATGGCGAACTGCTTGCCGCTCTTCGTGTATTTAACCGTCACGTCGGCGACGAAAACGCCGAACTTCGCTTTCTTCCGATCACGGTCGGACAGCTCTTCAATCTCGCCTATCTTCTTATAACCGCCACCCTCCAGGGCGGCCCGGTATGGATCAAGCGGATGGCCGCTGATGTAGAAGCCCAGCAATTCCTTTTCGTCAGCAAGCATTTGCTCCAGCGGCCATGCCACCACGGGCGCGCCGCTGCTGGAAGGCGGGGGCGCGGCGACTTCGTCAAAGGCATCCCCGAACAACGAAAACTGTCCGCTCTGCTTGTCCTTCTGCGCGGATGCTCCTGCGGCCAGCACCGATTCGATACGGCTGAACAGGGCCGCGCGGTGGTCCCCCGCCCAATCGAATGCCCCCGCCCTGATGAGACTTTCCAGCGTCTTCCGGTTTACCGCTTTGCTTTCCACGCGCCGTGAAAAATCATCAAGGCTTTTGAACTCCCCGTTTTCAGAACGTTCGCGGAGCATGAGTTCCACCGCGCCCTCGCCCACCCCTTTCACCGCGGCGAGGCCGTAGCGGATGCCCTCGCGCCCGTCCGGCAAATGCTCCGGCTGGAATCCAAGACCGCTGTAATTGACATGCGGCGGAAGAATCGTGAGGCCCATCGCGGCGCATTCGTTCACAAACGTCGCGATCTTGTCGGTGTTGCTGACTTCATTGCTCAGCACGCCGCACATGAACTCCACCGGATAATTCGCCTTCAGGTAGGCCGTGTGATAGGTCACCAGCCCGTAGGCGGCGGAGTGAGACTTGTTGAAGCCGTAACCCGCGAACTTCTCCAGCAAGTCAAAGATCTCATTCGCCCGCTTCTCCGCAATTTTGTTAGTCTTTGCGCAGCCCTCGACGAAAATCTTCCGCTGCTGGGCCATCTTTTCCGGGTCCTTTTTACCCATCGCCCGGCGGAGCAGGTCCGCAGCGCCAAGGCTGTAGCCGGCCAGAAGATTCGCCGCCTTCTGCACCTGTTCCTGATAAATGAGAATGCCGTAAGTTTCCTTGCTCACATCCTCCATGAGCGGATGCAGATACTCCACCTTCGCCTTGCCCTTCTTCCGGTCGATGAAGTCCGGGATGAGGTCCATGGGACCCGGCCGGTAGAGCGCCAGCAGCGCGATGATATGCTCGATCGTCTCCACGCCGAAGTTCCGGCAGAGGTTGGCCATGCCGCCGGACTCCAATTGGAACACCGCGGTCGTCGCGCCCCGGCTCAACAGCTCAAACGTCTTTTTGTCATCGAGCGGTATCTTTGCGATATCGAACTCCGGCGTGTGCCGACGCACCAGCTTCACCGCATCATTGACCACCGTCAGCGTCTTCAGGCCGAGGAAGTCCATCTTGAGCATTCCCAGTTCCGTTAGGGGGCTCATGGCAAACTGAGTCACGGCCTCGCCTTCGTTGCCCCGCGTCAGCGGCACGTATTCCGTCAAATCACACGAACCGATAACGACACCTGCGGCATGCACGCCGGTGCCCCGCGTCAGTCCCTCCAGTTTTACCGCGGACTCATACAGTTTCGCCACAGCCCCATCAGACTCGATGGCCGTCTTGAGGTCCGGGTTTTTCTTCCTCGCGTCCGCCAGTGTGATGTTCAGTTCCTGGGGAATCATCTTGGCGACGCGGTCTACGTCGCCATAGCTCATGCCCAGCACCCGTCCCACGTCGCGAATAACGGACTTTGCCCCGAGGGTTCCAAACGTGATGATCTGACTAACGCAGCGCTCGCCGTATTTCCGGCGCACGTATTCGATCACTTCAGGCCGGCGCGTCTGGCAAAAGTCCACGTCAATATCCGGTGGACTCACACGTTCGGGATTGAGAAAGCGCTCGAAAATCAGGCCGAAACGCAGCGGATCACAGTCCGTGATTTCCAGCGCGTAGGCCACCAGCGAACCCGCCGCCGATCCCCGTCCGGGCCCTACCGGAATGCCGTGGTCCTTCGCCCATTTGATGAAGTCCCACACAATGAGGAAGTAGCTCAGGAAGCCCATCTTCTCCATCACGTCCATCTCATAGTTGAGCCGGTCCTGGAGTTCCTGCGAATCGGCAAGGGCCCCATAGCGGCGCTGCAAGCCCTCCCGGCAAAGGCGCCGGAAATACTCGCCGCGCGGCGAGCCATCGGGGCTTTCGAACTGCGGATATTTTTCGCTGCTGGACGAATCCAGCTTAATCTTCAAATCGCACTTCTCCGCGATCTCCAGCGTGCTCCACAGCGCCTGCGGCACATGCTTGAAGAGTTTGATCATTTCCTTCGGCGTTTTGAAATACACCTCTTCGCTGTAATGCATGCGCTTCTCGTCGAAGACCATCTTTCCGGTGCCGATGCAGATCATCACGTCATGCGCCTCGTGATCGCCGCGCTCGAGGAAATGCACGTCATTGGCCGCCACCGGTTTGATGCCGAATTCATCCGCCCACTCCAGCAACTGCGCATTGCAGGTCTGCTGCATCTCCGCCACCTCGCCGCTCACGTGGTTGTGAAGTTCAAGGTAATAGTCCTCTCCCCACCGCTCGCGGAATTTTCCCACAAGATGCTTCGCATGGTCCACCTGGCCGCCACGGATACTCTCATTCACCTCCCCGTTCAAACATCCGCTCAGCACGATCAGGCCGTCACCGTGTTCGAAGAGATCGTCATGATCGGTGCGTGGTTTGTAGTATTGTCCGTCGAGGTGGGCCGCGCTGACAATTTTGGTGAGGTTTTTGAATCCGGTCTCGTTCTTTGCCAGCACCGTAAGGTGATAATTATTCCGCTTTCCCGGCACCTCCGCGCGGTGACTTTTTTTGATCCCTTCGCCGCAAACGTAGAGTTCGCACCCGATGATCGGCTTCACCCCGGCCTTCTTTGCCGCCTGGTAAAAATCGATCGCCCCGTAGAGGTTCCCGTGGTCTGTCATGGCCACTGCGGGCATGTTGAGTTTCGCCGCCCTTTTCACCACATCGTCGATCCGGCACGCACCATCGAGCGTGGAATACTCGGTATGGAGGTGCAGGTGGACGAAGGAATCAGGCGGGGCGGCAACGGGCATGGAAGGCGAATAGATTGGGCCGGGTGTGAGGGCAAGAGAGACCGGGAATTTTCCATGGAAAGAACGTCCCGCGCAGGTTCCTGTCCGCATCCGCCCGTGGCGGCAGGAGCACTTTGTAAAAAATTTAACGGTCCCGCTATACGGTCTTGCCCCCCGCTGCTTTAGTGCCACTTTTTCCGCACATCCCCGCCATTTCTTATGTCCACCCCTTCGCCCTTGCGTCCCCTGGGGACGTGCCTTCTGATTACTGTTCTCTTCGCCGGCCCCACTGCTTGCAGTCCCAGTGTTACCGACATTGAATTGAGTTCATCGAAAACCCGCGCGGAGGACGCCCAAAAGGAGCAATACGCGGAGGAGAAGGAACTGAAGACTCTGAATGAAGAGTATCGCGCGCTGAGAGACGGCTTTACCGGACCGCAGCATGCCGATAAGGCGAAAAAGGCGGAGAGTTTGCGTCAGGAGAAAGCCGAGCTTGAATCCATCAAGGCGGATGTGGACTCCAAGGTGGCACACTTCGTCAGCGAAGCCAAGAGGCACCGGGATGAGTTGGCAAAAGAAAAACCCTGACACCCGCTGCCGATCTTTCGCACAACCTTGTTTTTACTCCTGTCCCCTTCCAAGCCATGCGTCTTCTGATTTTTTTGCTCCTTGTTTCCGCAACCGGTTACTACCTCAAGTACCGTTACGACCGCGCCAAGGAATACGAGGGCCTGCGAACCAGCATCAAAACGGCGGAAGACAATACCGCCGCCCGTAAGGCCGAAAAGGTGAAGCTGCTGGAGCGGCTGCAACCCCTGCGTGACACCAAGAAGGAGACTGAAGCGCCGGACAGTTCTCCGGAGGCGCTTGAGAAAGAAGTCGAGGGGCTGAAAAAAGGGATTCAGGAGGCAACAGAGCAACTGGACGTTGCCGAGGCCGACTTCAGGGAAGCCATGGAGGCCACCCGGGAGCATGCCAAGAAACAAACCTTCCCGCTTATCAAGCTCCCTTCCACCGGACAGGAGCTCAAGGATTGCACGATCACCAAGTTTTCCGAGGGCGTCATCTCGATCACGCACAGCAACGGCATCGCCCGCGTGCAGCCGGAGGATTTGCCGGAGGGCTGGATCCAAAAGTACTCCCTCGATTACATCAGCCGCGAGTCCGCGGTGGACAAGGAGGCCATCAAAAACGCCGTCGCCAGAGCCACGACGCCCGCCCTGGATTTAAGCAAGGCAAAACTCGCAGACGTCAACGCACGCCTTGCTGAAGTGGAGGCCCAGCTTTTGAGCATGAGCGCCGAAATGCGCGAATCGAAGCGTAAGACGGACCAACTGGAACGCGATGCCTACCGCATCGCCCTCGAAAAAGGCGACAAGGGCCGCGCCGCGCTCGCCAAACGGAGGGCGCTGATCGATGAGTCCAAGAAGGTGGATGCCGGGCGCCTCGAAGTGCAGAAGCGTTACCGGAAGCTGCGTGAAGAGAAGCTGGAGCTTGAACGCGCGCGGGTGGAAATGTCCCGGCGTCCGGGAGCTTCCTGATCAGGACACTGAGCTGGAGCCCGCCAATTCCGGCTTGCCGCTGGCTTCTCTTGTGCGCGAGTGATTCCAGGCTGCCTGCGTACTTCGGGCGTGCACTTTTGATCATTACCGACCTCATCACTATTCATGGACAAACTCATCGTCACCGGCGGCCAGGAACTGGAAGGGGATATTTACGTCAGCGGCTCCAAGAACTCTGCGTTGCCCATCCTCGCGGCCACGCTGCTCACGCGCGACCGTTGTGTGATTCGCCGGGTGCCTGATCTGAGCGACACGAACTACATGGTGCAAATTCTCGCCGCGCTCGGAGCGCAGGTGGAAAGGGCCAGCGGCATGGTCATCGTGGAGGCGGAGAAAGTGCTCAGCGAAGCCCCATACGACCTGGTTCGAAAAATGCGCGCCTCCATTTGCGTCATGGGCCCGCTGCTGGCGCGCACGGGTGTGGCAAACGTTTCCCTTCCCGGCGGTTGCGTCATCGGTGATCGTCCGGTGGATTTGCATATCCGCGGGTTGGAGCAACTCGGCGCCGGCGTCAACGTCGAGGGCGGCAACATCCATGTGAAAGCCATCGACGGCATGGGGAACCGTGAAATCAACATGCGCGGCAAGCACGGCTCGACCGTCCTCGGCACTGACAACCTCATGATGGCCGCCGTCCTGACAAAAGGAACCACGGTCATCGAAGGCGCCGCGATGGAGCCCGAAGTCGAGGACTTGGCGAATTTCCTCATCCGCATGGGCGCGAAGATCGAAGGCGCAGGCACCCGCCGCATTGTCATCGAGGGCGTCAAGGAACTGCACGGAGCCGAACATACGGTCATTCCCGACCGCATCGAGGCGGGCACTTTTCTCATCGCAGGCGCGATCGCCGGCAAGCGGGTGACGGTGAGACGCTGCGAACCGGAGCACATGACGTCCTTTCTGAAGATCCTGACCGACAGCGGATTTCCCGTGGAGGTGAAGGACAAGGACATCACGATTTCCCGCTCTTCCAAACCCTGCGGCGGCGATATCCGCACGGAACCGTTCCCCGGCTTCCCCACAGACATGCAGGCGCAGTTCACCGCGCTCTACGCCACCGTGCCCGGCATCAGTGTCATCACCGAAACCATCTTTCCACAGCGCTTCATGCACTCGCCGGAACTCAATCGCATGGGCGCTCAGATCACCCTGGAGGGTGCCACCGCCGTCATCAAAGGCGTGGACCAATTGACCGGTGCCCCGGTGATGGCCAGTGACCTCCGCGCCAGCGCCGCCCTCGTCCTCGCTGGACTCACGGCCCGCGGAAACACCGAGGTCAACCGCCTCTATCATATCGACCGGGGTTATGAGCACATCGATGAAAAACTCGCCATGGTGGGTGCGAAGATGCGCCGGGAAAAAGCCTGATCCGCAAATTGCGGAAAGCGTAGACCCGGCCTGCATGGCGTTGAGATAAGCCCGCCAATCATTCGCCGGGCAGGATCACGCACCTCGATTTTCCAGCCCGGCGAAGCCGGAACCAAAACGCGGGCCGGAGGCCCGAAAGAAATTAGATACGGTGCGTGGAGCGAGTTTACGAGCGGAACCACCGGAAAAGCACCGTATAAATCTCAGATCAAAGCCCCGCCGGGGCGACAGAATGGTTCCCGCCCATCACCGTATGGAAATGCAACAAGCTGCCCATTTTGCATCAAATTCACCAAACGTGACCAACCCAGCCCGACCGCAGACAAATCGCCGCATCGCGGCCCTCCGGCGAAGCCGGGGATCGACAGCCAAAGCCGCCGCGTAGCGGCCGAAGGACAATAGCCGTGGGCTGAAGCCCACGGTGTTAGGAAAAAAGCAGGTTCAGCCGCCTAGCGGCGAAAGAATCACGGAACGCTGCGCCTTTGGCAACACTTTCCTCCCGTCGCCTTCCGTCCCCGCCCCCGGTAGCGGACACCATCTCAACCATCGAACTCCTCCCGTCCATTCCGTCCATTTTGTCCGTATCCGTCCATGCCCGTCCACACCTCTGAAGGCGATTACAAACGGCGCGTTCGTTTCTCATGGAGAAGCGCCGGTCTCTTGCGCTTTATGTTATGCATCCTTGTCAGGATAATTCCCTGCACACGCGCATCTAACGCCCTCCTTTTCCATGTTTCATTCCATTCTCTTCCTTTTAGGGGGTGTTGCCCTCGCCTGGTACGGCGGCACGCTGTTTGTCGTTGGCTCGGTCGGTCTCGCAAAACTCGCACGCTGGCCGGTGTCGGTCATTGGAGTGACCGTCGCCGCCTTTGGAACCTCAGCGCCCGAACTCATGGTGGCCATTCATGCGGCCATCGATGGCGTGCCGGAAATATCTCTTGGTGATGTGCTCGGCAGCAACGTCGTGAATGTGGCGTTCATTCTCGGAGTCGTGATTGCTGCCTCGGGTTTGAAGGCGGACGACCACGGCCTTCGGCGCGATTGGGCCGCCTCCCTTGCGGTGCCTGCTGTCATGGCCGCGGTGCTGTGGGACGGCTGGTTTTCCCGCATCGACGCAGTGATTCTTATGGGCTTGTTCTTCGTTTGGCTCACCGCAGTGGTTAAACATGCCCGGCGGCATGCTGCAAACCATCCGGAACCGCAGATCCCTGTGGAGGAGGCCGCGCGCTTTACCAAAAAGAAGACCGTGGGACGCGTGGCCGTGGGACTCGCTTTGCTCGTTGTCGCGGCGCAACTGGTAGTGCACGGCGGCAAAGGCGTTGCTGAGTTTCTGGGTTGGAGCCCGTTCGTCGTCGGCGCCATCGTCGTCTCCATGGCCACCAGCACGCCGGAACTGGCCACCACCATCATTTCCAAAATCCGGGGCCACGATGATGTCGGCCTCGGAAACATTCTCGGCAGTTGCGTCTTCAACGCTCTCTTCATTGCGGCCTGCGCCGCGCTCATCCATCCGTACGGTGTGAACATTGCGGAATTGATGCCGTCGCTCATCTTTGGTGCTGTCACCGTCCTGTTTATTCTTCCGGGCCGGAACGGACTCATCGGACGCTCCCGCGGCTTTTTGCTCCTCGCGATCTACGCCGCATTCCTGATATGGTCACTTCAATCCGGCGGCGGCCATTGATGACCCCTTAACCTGTGAACGCAAAAACATGGATGACACTTGTTGGCGTTACGCCGCTTCCATTGATCATGGGAACCATGTGCCTTCCCCTCGCTGGCCGGTTTCCCTGGCTCGTTTGGCCCGGCGTTTTCAGCTTTCTATCCGCGGTTTGTCTTGGCCTCACCGGTGCGTGGTACGGTGTATTGCTCTGCATGGACCGGCTGCGGCTGCGATGTCCCCTGTGCGGTGAGCGTGGAAAGGTGTCGTTTCCCGGAAGGAAAAATGAAATGCACCTCGCCTGTCCCCATTGCGGACCGCTGTGCATCACGTCACGGCAGTTTCGTACCGCAACCGTCCGCAAACTCGACGATGCGCAGTTTGGTAATAGCCAAAATCACTCTGCGGCAGCTCCTTGACGCACGTCCCTCTCCCCGTCATCCGATGCTTTGAATTCAGCTCGCCATGGATTACGTGGACTCCTTCATTCGCAATTACTTTTGGGTGTTTGTCCTCCTCTCATTGGCGGACCTCATCCGGCGGCTGGTGCGGCACTGCCGGAAAGGCATTCGCTTTCCCGCGCTCAACACCGTTCACGTTCGGTTTCACGAGAGCGGCGCCTCCGGCAATTCCAACAAAAGTCTCTTTTCCCGTCTCGGAGGCGCAAGCAGATGCCTGCGTGTAACGGTCACGGACACCGAAGTGTGGATTCGTTCGTTTTTCCCCTTCAGCCTCATCATGGAGTCCGACCTTGGACACAAAATATCCCTCTCCGACATCACTTCGGCACGCATGATCGAGCGGGCATTCGGACGCCCTCGCGTCGTTTTGGAGTTCAGCCTGCCGGACGGCAACTCGCGACAGTTGTCCCTTACGCTTCGAAACCCGTCCGCATTTCTGACCGCCCTTTCGGAACCCGGGACGCACCTGCCGCTTTAAACCCATCGTTACGTTCCGGAACGTAACGATACCCCGGGAAAATCGCGGAAACTCCCCCGCAAAATCCTTCTCCCTAGCCACCCAAAATCCGCCTTTCTAACAAATTCCTCCGCCCCATCACTCCCCTCCCCTCCATCCGCCGCTCTCGTTTCCCGGTTCAACCACCCTCTTCGTCCCCTCCCGAAAATTTCCCGGCGGAATCATTTGACTTCATTCGCGTTTATACACCTCTCTAATTGCAGCCGCGGGCTCCGTAAAAAGACTTACCCTCACCGGCTGCGCCACCAACCCGGCCCCTAAAAAGCTTACCGGGACCTGGTAGCGTTCATACACACATCAACCCTCTTCGACCGGTCCATAAAAGGCCGTCCGGATTGTTGGCGTTTCAACCTGATCGCATATCCCCAGACCAAGCCACATCTTACATCTTAAATCGTACATCTCCTCCGCCATTTCTCCCTGTCATCCACACCGCCGATTCACGATTCAACGATTCACAATACCCGACAACGACCCTCCTCCCCGCCCCTCCGTCTCCGTCCATCCCGTCCATCCCGTCCATCCCTTCCATCCCTTCCATCCCGTCCATTCCAGTCCATTCCAGTCCATTCCAGTCCATTCCAGTCCACTCCGTCCGATCCGTCCCCTCCGTCCGATCCGTCCCATAAACCCTCTGCCCGCCCGCACAAATCCGGTAAACTCCGGCAAAATCAAACCTCCGAAATGTCCCCACCCTCCCCACCCAATCCTACTCATACTCATACTCATACTCTTACTCCCTCCGAACCCGCCTTCCACCCCTATCCCACCCTCACAACCCCGACCGATTCAACCATTCCCGCTTCCCCATTACCCGCCCCGCCCATTCTCTGATATCCACTCCTCCATTATCCGCGCCTTCGGCGCCCCCACCCTCATGCACTTCGGATTTCTGGTTTCGGATTTCGTCATTCCCCCCCAAGGCGGATTTTTATCACTCGCCAAGCCAAATCAGGCTAAATCAAGGTAAATCAAACCTCTTTTTATTCGAAGTTCCTTGAGAATGATACTTTCTCTCCGGCAACACCCCATCATTCCCGCCGCCTGCAAAGCCTCTTGAGCCCCCCGCGATTCCGCCGCAAGTCCCGTCTTCTTCCCTCCTATGCAAAGCCTCTGGACCGACTCTGAAGCCTCCGCCTTTTCCGGCGACGATCTTTCCCTCCGCGTTTACACCTCCCGCCTCCTGGGCCGCGAGCCGCAACTCGTTCTTCACGGCGGCGGCAACACCTCGGTAAAGAGCACCGTGAAAGACTTCTTCGGCGAACCCAAGGACATTCTCTACATCAAAGGCAGCGGCGGCGATCTCGCCACTATTGAGGCCTCCGGTTTTCCCGCGGTGAAGATGAGCGTGCTGCTTAAAATGGCGGACCTCCCTTCGCTCTCCGATGCCGACATGGTCCGCGAGCAGCGCGCCGCCATGCTCGACCCGGATTCCCCGAATCCCTCCATCGAGGCCGTGGTGCATGCCGTGATTCCTCACAAGTTCGTGGACCACACGCATTCCAACGCCGTCATCGCCGTCACCAATCAGCCGGACGGCCTCGACCTCGTCCGCTCCACATGGGGCGACCGCGTTATCATCGTCCCCTACGTCATGCCCGGCTTCGTCCTCGGCAAAGCCGTGCGCGACCTGACCAAAAACGCGGACTGGTCAAAAGTGGAGGGCCTCATCCTCATGCAGCACGGCATCTTCACTTTCGGCAAAACAGCGAAAGAAAGCTACGAGCGCATGATCAAACTCGTCAGCGAAGCCGAGGCCGCTCTCGAAAAACGCGGCGGCGGTCACTCCGCAGCAAAAACGGCTTCCTTCACGCCGGACAACGCATCCCTGCGCACATTGGCGAAATTCCGTCAGGCTGTTTCCAAAGCCCGTGGCCGTGCCTGCTTCGCGCTGCCGGACTTCAGCGAGGCCGCCGCCGGATTCGCCAGCCGCCCGGATGTCGCCTCGCTTGCCACCCGCGGCACGCTGACACCGGATCACAGCATCCGCACGAAGCGCATGCCCGCGATCCTCGACGGAGACAATGCCGTCGCAGACTTCGCCGCAGCCTACGCCTCCTATTTCCAGAAGAATCAATCCGGCCAAACCATGCTCGATCCCGCCCCGCGCTGGGCCGTGCTGCCCGGCCAGGGCGTGGTTTCCTTCGGCGCATCCCTGACAGAGGCGCGCATCGTTCAGGACATCGCCGGCCACACGCTGCGCACCATCCAGCAGGCCGAGGCCGCAGGCGGCTGGGTCGCCCTGCCGGAGAAGGACCTCTTCGAAATCGAATACTGGGATCTCGAACAGGCCAAGCTCCGCAAAGCTCCCGCCCCAAAGCCTCTCCAGGGCAAAGTCGCCATCGTCACCGGTGCCGCCGCCGGCATCGGCCGCGCCATCGCACTCGCGCTCCAGGCGCAGGGCGCGGCGGTCGTCGGCATGGACCTTAATCCCGAAACCCCACAGCGCCTCGCCGGCCACGATGGGCTCACCGGCAAGGTCATCAACCTCACCGATTACCCCAAAGTCCAGGCGGCCGTGGAGGAAGTCGTCGCTACTTACGGCGGACTCGACATTCTGGTTAGCAACGCGGGCATCTTCACCGCCGGGGCCAACTTCGAGGACATGGACCCGGTCAACTGGGCGAAGAGCATGGAGGTGAACCTGACCAGTCACATGCGCCTCCTCCAAAGCTGCGTGCCCTTCCTCAAACTCGGCATCGATCCCACCGCCATCTTCGTCGGCAGCCGCAATGTGAAAGCCCCTGGCGCGGGCGCGGGCAGCTATTCCTGCGCCAAGGCCGCCGTCACACAACTTGTTAGGGTCGCCGCTCTGGAGCTTGCCCCGGCAGGTGTTAGGGTGAACATTATTCACCCGGACGCGGTCTTCGATACCGAACTCTGGACGCCCGAAGCCCTCGCCCGCAGCGCCCAGCGCTACGGCGTCACCGTCGAGGAATACAAGACCCGCAATCTCATGAAAACCGAGATCAAAAGCGCCGACGTTGCCGGCATGGTCTGCGGCATGGCCGGTCCGCTCTTCGCCAAAACCACCGGCGCGCAAATCCCGGTCGATGGCGGCAACGACCGCGTCATCTGACGCCGCGATTTCCCTGCATGTCGCATGAACGGAGAGACGGCAGCCCTCGCGAATCCGCACAACCTCCGCGATTTTTCGGACCGGCTGCCGGCCATGCTCGTGAAGGAACTGCGGCAGGGCATGCGCGCGCCCATGTTCATCACGCCGTTCATTCTCGTCCACGTCATGGCGATTCTCGCCGTCGCCATGGAGTATAAGGTGGAGGGCGCGGGCAATCTAACCTCTCCCTTCTGGTTCGTCGCGTTCTTCGTGGTCGCCATCCTCATGCCCCTGCGCGGATTCGCCGCCCTGCGCGAGGAATGCGAAGGCGGAAACTCCGCACTCCTCATCCTCAGCGGACTCAGCCGCTGGCAGATCGTGCGCGGCAAGTGGCTCGTGCAAATCGTCCTCAATGGCCTGACATTCGTCTCGCTGATGCCCTACCTGCTGGTCCGTTACTTCCTCGGCGGCTTCGAATTGATTCCCAATGCGCTCATGGCGCTCAATGTCTTTCTCTCATCCATGGGCGTCAGCGGCTGCATCATCGGCGCTTCCGGCTATCGCTCGGTGACCATGCGTTTTGTTGTCGCGGGCCTCGGTATCTTTTGGGTCCTTGCCGGCACCGTCGTCGGCTATAATGTTCTCCTCGCTCTGGGCAGCGCCTTTTTCCGCGGCGCATGGCCCGGCTTCGCCGTCGCTTTTGTGTCGGCGCTCGGCGTGCAATTTCTTTACGCCGTGACCGGTCTGCAACTGGGCCGCGCGCACCTCAAAGTCTATTTGCGTCCATGGGAGGTTCCGCCCACGCGAGGGGTCGTCTCGCTCATGATTTTTCTCCCCTTCATCCTTCTCGCCGGCGCCATTGGACTCATGTTCTGGGGCTTCCCTCTCGTGCTGGTATTCGTAATCTTTGCGGTGTGCCGCTACGATCGCCACTGGAGTCCCACGACCGGTCCCGCGAGACAACCCATGCCGCCCTATTAGCGCCGCTTGCGTCTCCCTCCCTTTCGTTCAATTTTCCCCATGATTGCCACTGCCCCATCCGTCGATCTCCGCTCTGAAATCCTTCGCCTCAAGAGGGAGCGGAACGCGGTGATCCTCGCGCACAATTACCAGGTGCGGGAGATCCAGGAAATTGCGGACTACGTCGGCGATTCCCTCGGACTCTCCTACAAGGCGAAGGAAACCAACGCGGACGTCATCGCGTTTTGCGGCGTGCACTTCATGGCCGAGACCGCGAAGATCGTAAATCCAGCGAAGACGGTCGTTCTTCCTGACAAAGACGCCGGCTGTTCGCTGGAGCAAAGCTGTCCCGGTCCTGCGCTCGAAGCCTATCTCAAAAAGCACGCGGACAAGAACTACTACGTTATCGCCTACATCAACTGCAGCGCCGAAGTGAAAGCCCTCAGCGACTGCATCTGCACCAGCGGCAACGCCAAACGCATCGTTGAAGCCACACCTCCGGACCGCAATATTCTCTTCGTCCCCGATGCCAATCTCGGCGCATGGGTCATGGAACAAACAGGCCGCAAAATGGATCTCTGGCAGGGCGCCTGTTACGTGCATGTCGAGTTCACGCGCGACAGCATTCTGAAGATCAAAGCGGAACACCCCGACGCTCCCGTCGTGGCGCATCCGGAATGCATGTTCGCGGTGCGCCTTCTCGCCGACGAAGTGTGCAGCACGGAAAAGATGGTCCACTTCTGCCGCACCAATCCCGCGCCGAAATTCATCATCGCCACCGAAAGCGGCATGCTTCACCGCCTGCGCCGCGAGTGCCCCGAAAAGGAATTCGTCGCCGGCCCCACCGAGCACTGCGCCTGCGCCGACTGCCGCTACATGAAGATGAATACCATGGAAAAACTCTTCCGCTGTCTGCGCGATCTCGAGCCGCGCATCGAAATGCCGGAAGCGCTCCGCGTCCGCGCCGAAAAGCCTTTGCTGCGGATGCTGGAACTGTCCCGCTGATGCGGTCTTGCCGCGCCCCGGCGTATCTTGATGCTTCTCCCATGACCCGCCGCCAGTTTCTCGTCACCGGTTCCCTTGCCGCCGCCTCCGCCGCTCTCTCCCGCGCCGTTGAGCCGTTTGTTAGGAACGGCAAGCCCCGCTTCCAGCTCAGCCTCGCCGCTTATTCCTTCCGCGACTTCTTCAAGGACCCGGCGAAGATGGACTTCTACAAGTTCATCGATCTCTGCGCAGACAACAACATCCCCGGTGCTGAACTGACGAGCTACTACTTCCACAAGGACGTCACCGACGCCGAACTTCTCAAAGTCCGCCGCCACGCCTTTCTCCGCGGTGTTAGTGTTAGCGGCACCGCCGTCGGCAATAACTTCGCCCTCCCCGACGGACCGGAACTGGACAAAGAGAAGGCCTACACCAAACAATGGATCGACCGCGCCGCTGTCCTCGGAGCGCCGCACATTCGTGTCTTCGCCGGCGGAGCCAAGGGCATCGATGAACCCACGGCCCGCCGCCAGGTCATCAAGACACTGGAGGAGCTGGGCGCTTACGCCGCTGGCAAAGGCATCTGGCTGGGCGTGGAGAATCACGGCGGCATTGTCGCCACGCCGGAAGGGCTCCTCGAAATCATCAAAGCCGTGAACAGCCCCGCCGTCGGCATCAATCTCGATACCGGCAACTTCCACGGCGAAGACCCGTACGCCGACCTCGCCCGCTGCGCGCCATGGGCCGTCAACGTCCAGGTCAAAGTGGAGATCAGTCGCGCCAAATCCAAAGCCGAGCCCGCCGACCTGAAAAAGATCGCTGCACTCCTGCGCGAAGCCAACTACCAGGGCTGGGTCGCGCTGGAATATGAATCGAAGCCCGATCCCTTCACCGCCGTGCCGCAGCACCTGAAGGAGCTGAAAGAAGCCCTTGGCTGAGCCCTGGTCTATTTGACGGGCTTGCTTTCGGATTGCTTCTCGACGCGAGAGAACACCTCGATGGTCGCTTTTCCATTCGGGGAGTCCACGGTGCCGGTGAGTTGCATTTCCATCTTCATATTGTCCGAAGGAGAGATCCGCTTCTCGTCAAGCGGCACGAGCTTTTCAGTAGTCACTTTGACGGACACGCTGCTGATCTTGAAAGCGGGAGGGAGGCCATTGAGGGACGAGGGTTTCATGTCTATCTTCGACTGAAGAATTCCGTGCTCCACTCCGTCCACGGACTTCATTCCAGCCAGTTTCACGGTGCCGGACAGTTCGCTTTCCGTGACCTTGAACGGAAAATCCGGAGGTATGGATTTCGCCATCGCCTTGTTGTCGAGGGGCCACTCCGAACCGGCGGCTCGCGGTTTGTCGGTGCCAAAGACGATATCGTCGGTCGTATCGTTCTCGCGGTCTTTTGACATTTCCATCACGCCCTTGAGCACTTTTTCCGCGGTCTCCTCGATTTTTCCATTCGGAATTGAGAACTCCGCCTTATCGTCTTTTCCGACTTTGGCGGTAATCACCGTGCCTGCCTTGAACGGCTCCGTCTCCGCATCCACCCCATTCTGGCATTTGAAGGTTTCCACGGTGAATTGCAGTTTCAAAGGCTTGCCGTGCGGGCTGACCTCCAGCACTTCGAGGATGCCGGAAAAATCGCCCCGGAAATCCTCGGCGTTTTCGTCGAGTTTCTGTTTGCCGAGGGAGACCTTTCGCGATTGCTCACTGGAAATCTTGAAGTGCTCGTGCGATTTGTCTCCCGCACTGGGAGGACGATGCAGCTTCAGCGTGTAGGTTTTCGCCTCTTCAGCGGTGGCGCGGACGGGAAAAACGAATCCGGCGGCAATCAACAGTGATCGAAAGAGCATTTTCATGATGCCTCCCCGTTATACCCCGGCGGCCCGCGCCTCAAGAAAATTACCATTCTCATTTCCGCCGGGCCGCAGTCCGCCTTGTGTCGTATATGAAAGCGTATAACTCCCTTGAATGAAAACCATCCTCCGCGTCCTCCCCTGGCTCCGCCGCTACCCCGGCATGGCCGGCGCGCAACTCCTGTGCGCCATTCTCGGCACCCTCGTGGTGCTGGTGCCGCCGAATGCAGTGCGCGGAATCGTGGATGACGTCATCGATGGACACCATCGCGATCATCTCATTCCGTGGGTCATTGCCGCCGCCGTGGCGTGGCTCGCGCGGGATTTGCTCAACGGCATTCGCATCGTCCTGAACAACACGCTGGAGCAAAATGTGATCTTCGACATTCGCAGCGACCTGTACCGGAAACTGCAATCGCTGCCGCTGCCGTGGTTCGACAAAAAACCCACCGGCGATCTCATGACCACCATCGCGGAGGACGTCACCGCTATGGAGCGCGTACTCATCGACGGCGTGGAACAGGGGCTTATCGCCGTGCTTCAAATCGTCGCCGTGGGATGCTGCATGTTCTGGTTTAATTCGGGCCTCGCCGCCGTCACGCTGATCCCTCTGCCGCTTCTCGCGGCAGGCGCATTGTATTACACTCTCACTGCGAGGGGCCGCTACAAAGAGGTCCGCAAAGCCACGAGCGAAATGAACTCCCTGCTGCACGACAACATCAGCGGCATTCGCCAGATCAAGACCTACAGCATGGAGGCGGACGAACACACGCGCTTCAACTCTTTCAGTGACCGGCTCCGCAGGGCGACTCTCAAAGTCATGCGCGCATGGGCTCTTTACAATCCCTCCATGGCATGGATCGCCGCACTCGGAACGGTGCTGGTGCTCTTTTTCGGAGGCCGCGCCGTATTGGATGGCGAATTGACCAAGGGCGCTTTCACCGCCTTCTTTTTCCTCGTGCCTCTGTTCTACGATCCGGTGAACAAACTGCATCAGCTCAATCAAATCCTGCAGGCAGGACGGGCCGCAGCAGACCGGGTTTTCGATATTATGGACGCGGCGCCCGAAGATAATGCCACATCGGGCGAGAAACTCCGCATCACGCGCGGCCATGTGGTTTATGACGACGTGCGTTTTACCTACAGCGGCAAGCACGCCACTCTTCAGGGAGTCAGTCTCGAAGCGCGGCCAGGTCAGGTGATTGCTCTCGTCGGCCCCACCGGCGCGGGAAAGAGCACCATCATCAATCTGCTCACCCGCTTCTACGAGTACGAAGGCGGGGCCATCACCATCGACGGCCAGGACATCCGCACCGTCGGCAAACCCTCTCTCCGCGCCGCCATCGGCTACGTCACCCAGGAGAGCTTCATGTTCAACGGAACGGTTAGGGACAATCTGGTCATCGCCAAACGCGGAGCTTCGGACGACGAACTTTGGAAAGTGCTGGAGGCGGCGAACGCCAGGGTCTTCGTCGAGCGCCTTCCGGAAAAACTCGACACCCAGGTGGGCGAGCGCGGCGTGCGCCTCAGCGTCGGTGAAAAGCAGCGCCTGTCCATCGCCCGCGCGCTTTTGAAGAATCCTCCCATTCTTCTCCTCGATGAAGCCACCGCCAGCGTGGACACGGAAACGGAGCGTCTCATCCAGCAGGCCCTCGAACGCCTCATGGTGAACCGCACTTCTTTCGTCATCGCGCACCGGCTCAGCACCGTGCGCCACGCCGACCGCATCTATGTTCTGAACCTCGGCAAAGTGGTGGAGGAGGGCACGCACAGCGAACTGCTCGCCCACGGCGGCCTCTACGCCGAGCTCTGCCGCACCGCCTTCCTCCATGAAGAGGAGGAACGGTCCGGGACGGTGCTCGTATAACAATCCGTCAGAAATCTCCTCAGGAACCCGAACCTGATCCCGAGCCTGAACCGGAACCTGATGAGCTGAACACATCTCCCCATGACCCGAGCGAGTGATCGTCGCCGCCTCCCTCCCGCTCCGCTTTGGCGAACTCGTAATACTTTGTCATAATCGCTGTCAAAGCCGTGTCCATGTGGGACCACTCCGGGGCAAAACCGATGAGCAGGTTTACCGCCGTGTAGAAGAGCCCGGATTGCTTGTCCATAACGGTGTAGAACTCCTTCCACGCTGCTTCCACCTGTTGCTTCGTAGGAAATATGGGAAGCATGAGATGTTGCGGTCCGGGCGCGGCGATAAACCTCGGATGCAGCGCCCTGCCGAGCCGCGCTTCGGCCTCCAGCAGATGGAATTTTATTTCCATTAGCGTCTTCAGGCTGCTTTGGACGCCAGGTTTTTCGTCGGGTACCGTTTGCGGCTGGATCTTGCCGGACTGCTCCGCCTGTTCCGTGACAGGCATCAGGCCCATCACCACTTTCTGTGTGGAAATGGAGTAGTAGGTAGCGTCAAGAGCGCCGATGAATGTAAAGAATTGATCAGGCAGATGCATATGATGTTAGGTTGAGTTCGGTTGTCTATCGGGAATCAATCATGCAGCCGCCAGGTTTTTGCCCTGCAGGGACTGCGCGAGGGCATGGCGAAAGAGGCCGTTAAAGGGATAGTCGTGGGCGTCTTCGAGCCGGTCGCTGCGAATGCCGGCGGGCCAGAGAGAAGCCACTCTTCGCGGGCAAAGACGCGTGGAGCGCCACGCCGGGAGAGCGCCATGGTCGAGCGCCAGTTCCGCCTGTTTGTAGAGCCACGCCGCGAGCCGGTAATCGCTTTTGAGGCAAGCCTCGAACACCTTGTCCTCAGTGGGAACAAACAGTTGTGCCTGGGATTCGCCTGCATCCGCCTCTGCAAGATGGACAAAGGGAAGCAGGATCGCATAACGGCGCGGATGCCACCACCGCCGGCGCAGGTCATGACGGCTGATGTCGCTGAGATCCGCCTCCTGGCCGGCAAGCCACCACGAGGAGGAGTAGGCCGCCCAAAGCCCGGTCTCATGCGCGCGACCCAATTGATGATCCAAATGCCACGGACCCTTCGCGGCCGGAGGCACATAATCTTCGGTTCGCTCCAGATGACGGATGACGTCCCGCAGAAACTTTCCGCGGCACGCCCATGCGTGTGTGCGATTGATGTTGGTGCCGCGCCAGACCAGCGGGCTGGCGGTTTGCGACGGGGCCGCGAGATGCTGTCCTCCCAGATAAAACTGGGCCCAGTCCTCTGGGAGCGCCTCCATCAGCAACGGCAGACACCGGGCGGTATGCGGAGAAAACACGGCGTCGTCCTCGAGAATGAGGACACTTTCCAGACCGTCAGCCAGCGCGCTGCGGAGCACCTGAAGGTGCGACTGCAAACAGCCCCAGGCTCCCGGCCCTGCGGCCCATCCCTGCGGCATCGGATTCGCATCACCAGGAACCGCGTCCACCCAATGCACTCCCTCCGCGAGACCAAGATCCTGCAGATGGCGCGAGAAACGCCGGCGGCGGTCAATGCGCACGGGCAGCGAAATCACGGCGACGCGTTCGAAGTATTTTGTCAGGATGTTCATGGGAGCTGAGGGATTGAGACACTGTTCAGCAGATCCAGTCCCTTCTGCTCATCCGCGCTCCACTGCCGTGGCGGAAGGGCTGGATAAATGGCTCCGCGCGCCGCCTCCGCCTGTGCGCGCCGTTTGGCTTCGGGAAGTTCCCGGACGGCCCTGCTGATGCGCCTCGCCCAGATGTGGCGCCACTGACCGTTAGGCTGAAGCGCTTCCAGCGCGGGGGCGCAGCGCGCCAAACCCTCAGCCACGAGCACGCGGTCGTCTTCAGACTTCGCGGCTTCGAGCAACTGCGTCGCGGTTTTTTCCGTTTCTGTTATGAGTTCCCGCGGCGCCCGCGATTCATCAGCGAGGACTCCGGCGCGCAGGCGAAACGCCTCGCGGTTCGCCGCAATGGCATCATCCGGCTTTGATCCGCTGGAATAAAACTCCGCGAGACGCCGGTGAACCCTCGCGGCATCCAGCCGCCACCACAGGGACGAACCGCTGATGACGGATTCGACATTCACCTTCTCAAGCCATCGCTTCAAAAACGCCTCGAACAGCGCGGGCTCCAGCCGGCTCGCCGGGTTTTCCACCGTCCACAGAAAAATCTCTGTCCACTGCGAATGACAGTCGCGGCTGAGCGGGTCCGCTTTGGCGCTTTCAAAGGACAGTTCCAGTGCGTGCTCCGCGTTTTCCATGGGCTTCTGCTGATCCCCGTCATCACTCAGCCTCGCGACGTAATACTTCGCCCATGCGCGGGACCCGGTGACTGTGAAGAGCACCGACGCCGGCACCGGCTGGAGACGCTTTTCCGTTTCATCGAGCCAGCGGAGGCTGTCTGCGAAATCGCTGCTTTCAAACGCGAGGAGGCCGTTGGCCAGGGCTGAAAGACCCCACTCAGCACGCCAGCGCAGATTGCCCGGATCGCGCTCCACCAGTTTTTCCATGATCTCTTCCTGCTGGCGAAACATTCGGCCAGCCTCTTCAAGGGGCGGAGCCTCATGTTGCTCCCGGCTGTACTTGAAGAGCGCATGGCCGACGAGGTTGCACGCGGTGGCAAGATGGCGGCGCTCTTCGGGGTTGTCAGCGGATTCCGCGGCGAGTTCCTCGCGAAGCGCGTGGCTCTGCTGAAAAGACTCCAGCGCGCCCGCGCTGTCACGGGACCGCAGCGAAAAAAGGCCTTTCTCGTAAAGACAATAAGCGAGTTGTCTCCGGCACCGCAGGTGGAAAGGAGAGGAGCGCGCGGCAGTTTCCTCCACCAGGCTTCGCCACTGGCTGACAGCCGTGTTCAGCGCCGCAAGGGAAGCCTCCAGGTCACCCGTCTGCTCACGGCCCCGTAAAGCGTCCACCTTTTCAAGGAAGGCGTCCGCCAGTTCCACGCGGAGCGCGGGGTTTTCTTTATACAGGCCCAGGCCCTGTCCGGCGGTTTTGATTGCCTCATCGATAAACCTGACCGCGCCGGCGTAATCGTGCTCTGAAATGGCGTGCTCCCCGCTTCGGCGCAGTGCGGACGTGTGCACCACCCACACTTCCACGCCTGCGCCGGGGAGTCCTGCGGCGTCACTCACCATGGAGACGGCAGCGTCCAGTGTCCTGCGGGCATCTGCGCCCTTGCCCTGTTTGCGCAACACCTGAGCCCACTGAGTCCATGCGTCCGCCTGTCGGGCCACTCCTGCCGCATCCGACGAATTTCCGAACTTCGCATAATAACCCTCCATATCCTTGAAGACCTTTTCCATCACATCCAGCCTGCCGACCGATTCGAGCGTGGGAACAAGGTGCTCCGACATAAAAATGATCCGGTCCTCGGCGGCAGCCCGCGCGTTTCGCATCTCGCTTAACGCGGTCTTCAACGCACGGTATTGCAGTACCGCAGCCGTGCCTCCCGCGACGACCGCAAGGACCAGCGCTGCCGCAAGGCTGGCGGGCAAAGGATGTCTCCGGCTCCAGCGCACAAGGCGGGCGGGAAAGGATACCGGCCTTGCCAGAATGACTTTTCCCTCCAGCCAACGCCGCAAGTCGGCGGCAAGCGCCGCGGCGCTGTCATAGCGGGCGCCGGGCGTTTTCGCCATGGCCTTCAAACAGATGACTTCCAAATCCCTTGGAACTCCCGGCACAACGTCCCGGAGCGCTGCGGGTTCTTCCGTGACGATGCTCTGCAGCAGCCGCGCGTTGGATTGGCTCTTAAAAGGCGGACGACCGCTGACCAGCTCATAAAGAATCGCGCCCAGCCCGTAAATGTCGCTGGCAGTGGTCGCCGCCGACGCTCCCGACAACGCCACCTCCGGCGCGAGGTACGCGGGCGTTCCCAGCATGGCGTGAGTCAGGGTCTCTCCGGCCTCCGAGTCCCTCCACTTGACGAGGCCAAAGTCCACCAGGCAGGCGCGTCCGGTTTCATCGAAAAGCACATTCCCGGGTTTCACATCGCGATGGATGAGGCCGCGCTCGTGGGCGTGCTGCACGGCATCCGCCAGACCTGTCACCAGTTCGGCGATCTCCCGCCATTTGCCCGTCCATTCTCCGCGCCGGGCCGAAAGTGTGCCCCCGGGCGCATACTTCATCGCCAGCCACGGCTGTCCGTCCCGCTCCCCTGAGGCATAAAGAGGCAGGATGCCTGGATGATTCAGTTCCGCCATGGCGGCAGCCTCCGCAAGAAGCCGGCGGCGGATGTCGGCGGAGGCCAGCAGGTGCGGCTGAAGGACCTTGACCGCCACGTCCCGGAGTGGCGACAGTTGCCGGGCACGGAACACCACTCCCATTCCCCCGTGTCCAATCTCCTCGAGGACCGTAAACTCCGGACCCGCCAGACTGCCGCCAAAACTCTGCAGAGGATCGAAGAGCAGAGAGGCCTCGATGCCAAGGTCCCGCTCGAGACAAACCTGACAGAACGTCTGTGCGGCAAGAAGTGTCGCTCCGCAGCGCAGGCACTTTTCCCTCGGTCCGACGTTGGTGGAGTCCGGCGACATCACAGTTCTCAACGCTGGGTATTGCGGGGGCGAATCGTGATGCGGGGGCGACCGCCCGGCTCCATTTGAACGGTTTCGCTCTTCCCGTCCGGAAGCTTTACCGCCACGGAATAAGAGGGCAGCCACGGGACGCCGGACTTTTTTTTGTCTGGTGCCCAATGCATCGTTTTGCTCACGCTGAAGAGAATTTTTCTCACATCGAGGCCCAGCGCATGGGCACGCGAACGGAACAAATCCTCCGGCTTGATCTCTTCGCCAGGCACCGGATAATTTTTCAATATGGCGGCTCCCAGAAGATTGCCGGATTCATCAAACCGCGCCGCCAGACGCAAGTGCTCCGCGTTCTCAGGCCAGTAGAGAACGAACATCTTTCCATTGGCAACGCCCACCTCTCGCGTGACGGGCGGTCCCGGCAGCGGTCCGGAAAGCATGGCCCAGGGGCCCGCGTAGTTGCCTCTTTCCCGTACGCCGGCTCTTTTCAATGCATCGAGCGCATCCTGTGGCGAGATCGGCGTGTCTCCGGGAGAGACCGTCGCTTTTATCCGTTCCCGGATAAAGGAGGGCCTGGGAGCCTGATCCTCCCCGCGTTGCTCCGGGGTTCCGTAAAGGATGCAAGTGCATTCCTCGCGCGGGGGAACATACGTGTCCATCATCGCGGCTAGACTTTCCCATGCGGCGATGATCACACCCGGAGGTTTCATGCCTGGTATCGCTCGTTCGTGACACCTGCAATTTCCGCCGCGCGAATGCACCGGAAATTTGCTGGCTGTTCCCACCAGAAAAGCGTCGTTTTGAATGTTGGCAGCCTCGACACAGGGACTCGTCAGTTTGCCTGTTTTTTTGGCACATCCGTCATCAACGCCGCACTGCGCGGTGCAGCTATTCACCGTCTCATCGGTGTAGGGCCAGTCACTGCACCGCCGAACAGACACCCAGGGATCGAGCAGGAAGAAGCCTCTGACGAAGCCGTCGGATTCAGAGTACCCATTGACGACCACCCAGTGACCATTCGAGGCGTCGCCATCGGCAAGTTGGCGAAGGTGGAGAATCGCCGGCCGCTCCTGCTTGACGGAATGAACGATCGCCGTGAGCACCGTTTTGGGAGTTCCGGTAACTGGAACCACTCCCGGTTTGTTTGCCGCAAAGGGATCGCCGGACTCGTTGATGATCTTGCATAACTCTCCGGGATCGCATTCGAAATCGTCGGGCTCCTGATCGGGATGCCTCCCGTGCATCAGGATCTGGCTGAGGTCGGTCAATAAATTGTGGGATCCCGGGATGGGAAGAAGACTGTAGGCCCTTCCCCTTTTCAACCAGTCCAGCAGCATCGTGGCACACGCGAAACCGCAATGGAGCGACGTGTCCTGGCAGTGGAAGGGGATGGGAATGCGCACTGCCTTCTTTGGCGCCGTTTGGACCGGCACATCAGGGCGGGGGCCGGCCTGGATGACAGGACCAGCAGGCGGGCCTAAACGGATAACATTATTTCTGGGAGGACGGGCAGGCATAGGTGGATCAGCGTTTTATTTCATTGATCCGTCAGGAAAACCCGGCGGGTTGTTGCAGGAAATTTTTGCCTCCGCCGGACGGGACGGCGGGTGCGACTGGAAAACCTTCATCAGATGCCGCATTTCATCCGCGACATCCCCGGGGGCCACCGTGCTCTCGATCTCTGCGCGCACTGCGGCTCTGAAGAACTCGCGAAGCCGGCGCAATTCCGAGCGAAAGGCAACATCTGTCAGGCCCAGCCGTGCTGCCGCTTCACTCTGGGAAATGATCTCCATGGCACCGGGAAGAAAGGCGCGGAGCACCACAAAACGGTCCGGCTTTTCCAGCGACTCCCACCGCTGACGCACTCTTTCGAGCGCGCGCGCCACGAGGTGCAAAGCCCATTCACGGTCGAGAATAAACGCCGCTTCGCTTTCCTCGGCTAACACGTTTCCGGCGATGCAACTGTCGGCATCCATGCTGAGAGGGGACACTCCGCCGCCCCGCTTTTGAGCGCGGTTCCGGTCGGCATCGTCCGCCAGAAACTTCACAAGGGCGCCGCAGATGAAGTTGCGAAATCGCCCCGCTCCGCGGTCCGCCCGCTTCAGTGCCGAAGACTCCATCAACTGAAGGAAAAAATCCTGCGCCAAATCCTCCACCCGCGACTCCAGCACGCCTCGCTTTCGCATAAACGCCATCACCGGCGGCCGGTACAACCGGCAAAAGGATTCCAGTGAGTCCTGCGCGGACGCATCCCCGTGCAGGGTAGCCTCGGCCAGCATCGACCAATGGGTGCTAGGAAAATTCACGACGGAGTATGTAAGGGGCCCGATTACGCTCCACCAGGGGCGGCAGGGGAGCAGCCCATGATGGCTCCTGATGTGATCGGCCTTTTCCAGGGAGCCGGTCCCGTCGCGGATTAGAACTGAACTACCGTCGATTCAATTAAAATTCAATTAAGTTATGGCAACTCAAAGCCATTATTCTTGAATTTTAATTAATGGAAGCTCATCCCCATACCTTCCACCACGGCTTTTTCACCGGGCTCTGCGTCACGGGAATCTCCTTTGCCTGCAGGTTCGACGACGGCTGTGAGGGCGGCCGCGTATCCATCGCGCAGGTCGCCGGGGCCGGCGCGACAGGCTCTGGAAGCGCGACGGGCGGTGGAGCCGTTTCCCGGTACCTTGCATACGTCTTCGGCAGAAGCGCCTTGAGGTTTTCGTCGGTTTGCCATTCGGGTCCGGAGGGATCGAGCGGCTGTTTAAGGTCCTCGTGTTCCGGTCCGGCATCCTCCCACCGGGAATTTCGCGCCCGCAGTGCGCGGCCAATGACCTCCACAATTCCTTCCCGCCCGGCCTCCGGCTCGGCATCGATCAGCGGGACCAAATCATCGGGCTGGTGGAGGGCGATTTCAAAGTCCTTGCGGCCCCTTGAGACGATCCAATGCCGCCAGTCCTTAAATCGTGCCTCGTTGCATCTTCCGCGAGCCAGTTGAGCCACTCCGCGCAGGAGGCTGGTGTAGAGTTGATAATAACACTGCGTCCAGATGCGATCGAAGGCGATGATTTCCTTCTCAGGAAGAACACACAGTTGCTCGAAAAGCTTCTGCGCGTTTCGTTCGCTACTCCTGTCGCGGGCGGTCTCCACGATGGTCCAGAATTGATCGTTGGTCATGGTGCTTTGTGGGGATAACGTGGACCGCGTGCGCCGCGCCGCAACCGTCCTCCGCGTGCCGCGGATTTCCCTAACAAACCGGCGGAGGTCTCTGTATCAAACACCTGAATGCATCGGCGGCCCCGCCCTCCCGCTGGAGCGGACCGGAACTCTTTGACTGAACAAATACACGCTGAGTGACCATTTGCTCAGCACTGAGTCCTGCGGCTTCTCCCCACTCGATGAGATCGGTAAAATTGACATCCACCGTAATGTCACACCGGCCCATGAGCGGATACAGTTCCGTCGGGGCGAGGCGCTGGTGATGGAAGTACCCGCGTACCGTTCCTCCAGGGCGGCGGTGATAGATCTCTGCCGGCGTCCCTCCGTAGTCGATCGTCAGCATCGCTCCCGCTTTCCAGTGCCGCACCCACTTTTGCAGCCATTCGCGCCATGAGTGCAGCACCTCGACGCGCTGGCCATCCTGACATTCGATGTCGAACGCACTCGAACGGACCTGCACAGGCCGGGGCCGCAATGTCTCAACGATACCTCCATTCTCCGCCGCACTGAGCCACACCTCCTTCCACCCGCCGGCGTCACGCTGAAAGAGATTCGCAGGAAAAGCATCCGCTAGTTCATTGCTGAAGATCAGCGCCCGCCCGCCGCACCTCTCCAGCGCTGACTCAAGGCACTCATGCCAGGTGAGGCAGTGCCGGCATCTCTTCAGACTTGTTTGCTGTCGCCCGCGCAGGACCGGTGATCGCTCCACCAGATGCGACCGCAGCCGCCACCTTCCCGTCATGCCCAGCGCACGCATCACCTGATCGTGCAGCGAGCCATCGCCTGGTCCGATCTCGATCAACGGCAGCTTTTGTCCCGCCCGTTCCCATTCCTTTTTCACCCACGCAGCGATCGCCGTGCCCAGTTCCTTTCCCAGCGTGGCACTGGTGGAGAAGTCACCCGTACGGCCCACGGTACGGATGTTTGCCGTGTAGTAGCCATTGTCAGGATCGTAAAGCGCCGCCTCCATCCAGTCCCGCCATGAAGCTGCGCCGCCCTTTTTTTCCAAAAAGGTGCGCAGTGGCGAAGGCCGGTGGTGATCTGACATGAACTGACACGTAACCGCAGCAGACTCACCGGTGCAATCCAAACTGTCCCAATGAACTGCCCGGCCCGAACTTCCTTGCGAAAAAGCAGCCGCTGCCGGCGATGTCTCCAACGATGGACGGCGTGGGAAGAAGAATCGTATCGGGATTCGCTGCGATGGCAGAGGCCCAGCGGCACCAGGTGATGTCCTTCGGCGCCACCTTTTGTTCCAGCGGATAGCCCGCGATGTGAAGAATGGTGCCAAAGGCGCTTTCATCCGGCGCGTGAGTTCCGTCGAAGCAAGCAATCAAACTTTCGTTAGTGACAATCAATTCCGCCGCTTCGCGATTGAGCAGCATCCATTGCGGATGCCACCTCCATTCGCGCGGAGGAATCGGACCCGCAGGCGACGCACGTTCCGCTTTCCAGTGATTGATGCCGTTTACCTCCCACCAGTCCTGAACGCGAAAGCGGCTGCGCCCGTCGATGGACAAAAGGCGCAGCAGGTCAGTCATCGGACGCACCGGGGCACAGCTTTCCGATGCGAAAATGAAGAAGCGGTTTTCCGGAATTTGCAGTGCGGCTTTCAGCAGCGCCATCTGCGCGTGAACAAGGGAAATGCCGCCCCATTCCGTGGGAAGGTGCTCTTCGATTTGTGCGCGTCCCAGCCAGTCGTTGCGTCCCGGCATGACCCTCCAGTCCCGATTTTTGGCATGGCCGTAAACCGAAACACGCGCCTCGTGTCCCTCCCAATACTCCTCCCATACGTCCGCCAGCAAATGCTGTCCTCTCGTTAGGAACAAGAATGCCACTTTGCCGTTTTCTCCCAGAGGCTGCACCGGAGGTTCCGGCACCGTCACCGGCGGCGCCGCGCGCTGGAGTTCCGGCGGCCACATGAAAGCCTTTCCCTGCCGGGCCTCCTGCACTCCGGGCGGATGCGCATGTCCTCCGAGACACTCCGCAAGAACTCCGCGCAGACACGTTCGCGCGAGCCGCTGCAATCCGTCCACCTCATAGTTGCCGTACACCCCCCCCGCCAGATCGCTCTCCTCTTCCTGCTGCCACGCCAGATTCGGATAAGCGGCATACGCCGGCACACGCCGCACCAACTCCGCCAGCAGAATATCGGCCGCCGGTGTCGGCCCGCCGGGAGGCCAGAATTTTCCCGTTAGAGCGCGGCGCACTTCCATGAATCGATCCGCGCGCACGCCCCAGGCATGAGTGTCGAGCGGCGCAGTCGCTTTCACGAGTCCAGGCCCCACCACCTCCGGACGCTCGTGATGCTGACAGCCAAGATAAAAAATCCCCCAGTCGTCCGGAAGTTCCAGCGCGGCCAGCCGTTCCTCCAGCGCCGGATGAAAGACCACGTCGTCTTCAAAAATAAACACCGCCTCAGCCTTCGCCAGCATCGCCCGCCGCAGGATTATCCGCGTGCTCATCGCGTGGGCATACCGGCCCGGCGCGGCGAATCCATGTGCTGACTTCAGTCTGCGCGCGTCCACTGCCGGATGCCGTTGCACCTTCCATCCCTGCGCTGCGAACAACTCCCCGCTCCGGATCCGGCGCTCCGGACGCCGCGCAAGGTTCAGCAAATATTTGTGAGGGAAAACGCGGTCAAAGTCCATGGCACGGCAAATCCCTCACATTTCCAGCACGTTCAGCAGCGTGGAGGAGGCATCGTGATAGAACCGCTGCATGTAGAGCCCGAACATAAATTGTATCTTCTCCGGCACCGTGCCGCCGGTGCAATGCACGATGGCTGCATCCTTATAGAGCCGCCAGTCCTTGTCGCCCCCCAGAGGAAATTGAACTTCATGCGCCTCAAACGGCTCCGCCCGCCAGCCTTCCTGCGCCGCATCGAAGATGAGCCGGTTCCATGCCCGCTGGTCGCGCGACCCTGTTTCAGGCACCGGCTCCTCCTCCCGGAGTGTCAACCATTTCTCCATCACCTGACGGTAGCATCCTCCTCTCACCGCCCAGGTCCCCGTGCTGATCTTCGACGTCTGCTGTTTGACGGTTCCTCCCGTCTCCAGTTGATAGAGAATATCACAATCCCGGTCCGCCAGCAGATGGTCGATATTCCGCAGGCAAAGACAGTCCGCATCGAGGAAGACGATCCATTCGTAACTCCCGCCATCGATTACCGCCGCCGCGTGCGCCTTCCATTCCCGCGCATATTCCGCCAGTTTCCGCGGCTCCATGTCCGGCGTTTCCACATACTCCTCCCCGAGACCCTGCCGCCCTATCATGAAAACCGGCGCCGGCGCATTGCGGAAAATCACCATGTCGCCGGAGAAGCCGGTCCGCACCACACTTCCTCCCAGCATCTTTACCATTTGCCGCATCCCGCCGGCGCCGGGCGGATCAAATGCCACCGTGTATAAGAGACTCATCCCTCCTTCGCCGCCCTGGCCTGTGATATCAGTGTTGTCCTCCATGGAATGATCCCGCGCTCATACACCCGATGAGCAACTCCTCAACTTGATTCCCATCTCCTCCTCCCTGCGCCAAACCTCAATGGTTCTTAAACTGTGCATCGTACTCGCTTTGCAACCGGTTGAACTGCTGTTCCAGTTCCTCAGCCGATTTACTCTCCAGTTCGGCCTTCGCAGAGACCGGCCGCTTCATGATCTTCTCCAGCATCCGGATCTGACCTATCCATTCACCCTGCACCCGTCCTTCGACACGGCCTTCAACACGGCCTTCAACACGGCCTTTAGCAATGCCTTTGGCGAAGAGGTTTTCGGCGGCGGACATAGCGGTCCTTTGCAATTCGGGGTTGTGACGAAGTCTATGGGTTAAATCCTCCACGTCAAGGCTCGCGTCCACATGCAGAGTATAGGTCAGGCAAACGAAGAGCAGCGCTTCCGGCAGACGGCATCCCTCCCTGGCCGTCTGCTCCCAGAATTCCAAAATCCGCTCCCGTTCCCGCGCCAGTTTCATCAATTGCAGCACGAACCGGAGCGCCGGGTCGGATTCCTCAGCAGTTGGATCGCAGCGTTTCAAATCCAGCAGGCCGTGCTGGAATGCCGGCAGAAACGGACGCAGCGGCTCCGCGATCTCGTTAGGCATTCCGATGAGATCCGCAAACTGCGTCGAAACATTCCACCCTTCCGGTCCCTGATGCAGAACGAAGGGAATCACCGGCGGCAGCGGCAGCCCCTCCGCGCGTTCGTGCGACAGCCAGATTTCCGTCATGTAAACAAGCAGCCGGAGCGGCATCGTCCGGTCCACTGTTGTCTGATGCTCGAAGAGCAAATAAAGCAACAGCTTTTGCCCTCCTGCGGACGCGGAGAAGAGCAAATCCGCATGCGTCTGCGTGAGCGTGCGCTTGATGAACGATCCCGGGACCACCGCGAGTTCCTGCCATTGGATCGCGCTGGAAACGGGCGCAGGGAGATGACTGCGAAAGAAGGCTGCGGCGTGGGCGGGATCGGAGAAGACCTGCTTGAAATAAGCATCGTGCGGCTGTGACGCTAACTGAAAGTCCGCCGCCTCGGACGGCGGGTCTGGCAAAGATTCCGGTTCGCTCATGAAGGCGCATTGAAGGGAGCAGGCCACCACTCCGCAAGAACGATGGTTCGTCAGGATCACATGGCTTTTCAAATGCCCGCGATCGATTGAACAGGGTTTGAAGAACGCTGCTTCTCCCGCCGCCGTGCCATCGGCCGTCCTCGCAATCCTGGCGGGCGCGGGGCGCAATTCCTAACCTTAATCGTTTTCGCGTCCCGTCCAGGGCCGGTGGAACTCAGCGGATTGTGCAAATTTTAATGCATCCCATGCACCACTAACGGCGTTTATTCACGAATTGAACGGAGGCGATGCATCTCAACGACACTTACGGTCAGCGCACAGCAAAGGGAGAGGTGACATTTATTCGATTGCTTCCGGGACCGCTTGAGCGCGTGTGGTCGTACTTCGTGGAATCTGACAAGCGCGCCAAATGGCTGGCCTCCGGTCCCTTGGAACCCCGGGTCGGCGGCAGGATCGACTTCCACTTTCGTCAGGGTGACCTGTCCGAAGAAAAGAACCCGCCTCCGGTTTATGCGCATCTCGAAGAAGGGACTCATGTGCCGGGTATCGTTACTCGATGCAAGCCGCCGGGATTGTTTAGCTTCACGTGGGGGACGGAAAAGGCCTCCAGCGAGGTCATTGTCCGCCTTGCAGCAGTGGACCGTCAGGTTCGCCTTGTGCTAACCCACCGGCGTCTGGCGGGTGTTAGCGACGAACGCAATGTAGCCGGAGGCTGGCATGTGCATCTTGATTTTCTGCTCGCCCTGCTGGAAGGCGCTCCCCCGCCCCTTTACTGGACGGAACTGCAGAGAGTGAAAGCGGAGTATGCCGAATTGTATTCGTAAGGGCGGGTGCTTTCACTCAGCGGGCGCATGATCGCATTGGCGGGAACTCGAAAACGCCCTGACAATACTGCACGGCGATAGCCAAACACGCTCGCGACGAAGCGACAAAAATCATCTCATCTCCGAAGACACCGCCGAAATTGAGTCCGCCACCGGCATGGCCGATTCACCGTCCACCTTCTCTCCGTTCATTTCGCCATGGCCATCGAGCAAATCTCCTTTGAGCACCCCTCCGGTGAAGCCCCTCCGAACCAGCCCATCCTACTCTTAATCCTACTCCTTCCGAACAAGCCGGTGTTTCTTTGATGTTTGACGTTTGAAGTTTCCGGCGAAGCCGGTTTCTTTCCCCATGGACGACTTTTTCAGCGCGGCGGAGGAGGATGCACGGGAGGAGCAAAAGCGTCCTCCGGTGCATTCCATGCCCCTCGCCGCACGCATGAGGCCGCGGACGCTGGAGGAGTATGCGGGCCAGCAGCATATTCTCGCGCCGGGAAGGCTGTTGCGGAGGGCAGTTGAGGCGGACCGGTTTACGTCGCTGATATTTTACGGGCCGCCAGGTGTGGGAAAGACGAGTCTCGCGCAACTCATTGCGCAGCGGACACAGTCACGCTTTGTGAACCTCAGCGGTGTGGAATCGAACGTGGCAGACATCCGGAAAGCCGTGGATAACGCGGAGTCGGCGCGCCGCTTGCACGGGCGGACCACGACGCTGTTTGTGGATGAGATTCACCGGTTTAACAAAGCGCAGCAGGATGTGCTGCTGCCGTGGATCGAGCGCGGCACCGTGCGCTTCATTGGCGCGACCACGCACAATCCGTTCTTTTATGTGAACAGCCCGCTGGTCTCGCGCAGTCAGGTGTTTCAGCTTGAACCGCTCAGCGCGGAGGATATTGCCACGCTGCTGCGCGCCGCTCTTGCCGATGATGAACGCGGGCTTGGCGACATGAAAATCGCCGCCGAAGAGGCCGCTCTGGAGCATCTCGCCCGCATGGCGGACGGCGATGCCCGCAAGGCTCTTTCGGCGCTGGAACTCGCCGTCCTCACGACGCCGCCGGATGACGACGGGGTCATTCACCTCACACTTACCGTCGCGGAGGAGAGCATTCAGAAAAAGACCATCGTCTATGATGGCGACGGCGACGCGCACTACGACACCATCAGCGCCTTCATCAAAAGCATCCGCGGCAGTGATCCGGACGCCGCCATCTACTGGCTGGCCAAGATGTTGTATGCAGGGGAGGACTTTCGTTTCATCGCCCGCCGCATCGTCATCGCTGCCAGTGAGGACATCGGCCTTGCCGACTCAGGCGCCCTGCGTGTGGCCATCGATGCGTGGCAGGCAGCGGAATTCGTGGGCATGCCGGAGGCGCGCATTCCCCTCGCCCACGCCACCGTATATCTGGCCACCGCGCCAAAGAGCAACAGTGCCTACGCCGCCCTCGGGGCAGCCACGAAAGAAGTGCAGGAGGGCCGCACCCTCGCCGTTCCCCTGCACCTCCGCGGCACCGGCTACAGCGGCGCAAAAAAACTCGGACACGGCAAAGACTATCAATACGCGCACGATTTCGAGGGCAACTATGTTCCCCAGGCCTATCTGCCGGAAGGCCGCCGTTATTACACGCCCACCGAAAATGGCCAGGAAGCGCGCATTAAGGAACGGCTGGACTACTGGCGCAGAAAGTTCGAGGAGGCGAAAGAATAGAGATGCGGGTTTTGCTTCGGTTGAGATTGCGTGGAACCAGGGTGAGGCGTGACCGGTGCATGCTTCCATTTCCCGCCGCTCCGTTTGTCTGCTCCTTGCCTCCGCGCTCACTCTCCGGCGCCCGGCCTTTGCTGACGACGCGCCTGATCTGAGCCCTGCGGCTGTGAAAGCGCGCATCACTAACGGCCTCGCATTGCTGGACAAGCTCTACTGGGTGCCGGTGCTGCATCTGTGGTTCCGCAAACCGGGAGACCAACTGCGCACGTATTACGAAGGCCGCCTGAATCCGCCATGGTGGTCTTCCGCCAACGCCGTGGAGCTCATCCTCGACGCCATGCGCATCACCGGTGACAAGTCTCAACTCCCGGCCCTCGCGGCGATGTGGGAACAGCATCATACGAATGCCGACCAGGCGCCGGTGACGATTGCAGAACTCAAACGCCTGCAGCAGTGGACAGAGGCCGACGAAACTGAACGTCAGCGCAAACCACGCACGCGCACCACCACCCGGCCCGGATACAAGGAGTTCAACAACGAATACCTCGACGACTCCGGCTGGTGGGGCCTCTCATGGTTAAAGATGTACGACTTCACCAAAGAGGCGAAGTGTCTGGCAACGTCTAAAGAAGTCCACGCTCACATGGCGGCCCATTGGCGCACGGATGCTGGCGGTGGCGTGTTGTGGCACATCGAAGATAAAAGACCAGCCTCCAACGCCATCACCAACAGCCTTTTCCTGATTCTCTCCGCAAGGCTTTACGAGCGCACGCAGGACCAGGCCTTTCTCAAGTGGGCGCAGCAAACCTACGAGTGGTTTCAAAAGAATGCGCTCTATGACGGCACGGCGATCGTGGATGCGCCCGGTCACAAAAATGATCACTGGACCTATAATCAAGGCGCATGGATTGGTGGACTGACGGCGTTCTACCTGGCAACCGGCACGCAATCTTATTTGGACGAAGCCGTGAAAGTGGCGGACAGCCTGATCCGCCACGCCGGTCTGTTTCAGAATGGTGTGCTGGTGGAAAAACTCGGGACGCGGGGCTGGGATGTCGGGTTGTTTAAAGGAGTCTGCATGAGATACCTCGGCCAGTTGCGGGATGTGCTGAGGGAGCAGAAACTCCACGCGCCCGTTGCCGATGAAATCGACACGAACCTCCGCTCCAGCGCCGTTTCGATGATCGCCAATGCAGACAAGGACGGCCAGTATGGCCTTCAGTGGCACAAGGACGCGAAAGATCAGGATTACAACTTCAACACGCACACCTCAGGTCTCATCGCCATCGTTGCCCTCCTTCCGGTACCTCAGGAGAAACCGCATTAGAGCCAGTCCAGTCCCGCCGTTTCCGGCTGGCCGGTCATGAGATTGAACGACTGCACGGCTTGTGAAGCCGCGCCTTTCCAGAGGTTGTCCTCGGCGCTCATCAGAATGCAGCGACCGGTCCGCGTGTCCCATGACCAGCCGATGTCGATGAAATTCGTGCGTGTCACATCTTTCGTATCGGGGCACTGGTTGCGCCCGCGCAGCCTGACAAACGGTGCATTGCCATAGGTTTCCCGATACACTGTATCAAGATCCATGTTTTCTTTCCCCGTCTGAGGGGCCGCATAAATAGTGGTGAGGATGCCGGCGTTCACGGGGATGAGATGCGGCGTGAAAGTAATGTGCAGCGGATCGCCCGCGGCCTTGCTCAACTCCTGTTCGATCTCACTGAGGTGACGGTGTTTCGGCACGCTGTAGGCACGAACGCTTTCGTTGCATTCGCAAAACAGCAGCGGAATCGATTCCTTGCGTCCGGCTCCGCTGACGCCGCTCATACTGAACACACAAATTGTGTGAGGCTGGATGACTCCCGCGCGCAGCAGCGGAATGAGCGGCAGCAGCACGCTGGTGGGATAACAACCAGGCGACGCCACAAGACGCGCGGCGCGAATCGCCTCTCCGTAAATCTCCGGCAGTCCATACACCGCTTCCGCAAGGAGCTCCGGCGCCGGGTGCGGATGATCATAGAACTCCTCATACACCGCCGCATCGTCCAGCCGGAAGTCCGCACTGAGATCGATCACCCGAATGCCGCGCTCCAGCAGACCCGTGGCGTATTCATGCGCCACGCCGTGCGGCAGCGCGAGAAAAGCAATCTCCGCACCGGTGGCGGCGATGGCATCCGCATCCGGCGCAATGAAGAGAAGGTCCGCCGCCGGACCCGCCGCCGTGAAGCGGGGGAACACCGCGGCAATCGACTTCCCGGCAGCCTGACGCGAGGTCACGCACACCACGTCTGCGGCAGGATGCCGCAGAAGGATCCGCAGGAGTTCGATGCCGGAGTAACCACTCGCGCCGAGCACGGCGACTTTCGTCTTCTTCATGAGCTTATGGAGCGTTATTGCTCCGCATGCGGCAAGAGGGGAATCGCTACTGCCGCTCCACGCGGTAATATTGGCTTAACGCCGCCGGCGCGGGATCAACCAGTTCGGTGAAGAGTCCCTCGGCACTGCCAGGCACGCCGGCTCCCACGGGATTCCACGTTTGCAGATCGCCTGAACGAAACAGCCGATAGCTTCCGTCCGGCGACGAAGGCACGGTGACCGTGAAAGACGCAGGCTGGGCGGAAAAGACGGCGTTCAAAATGCTGAATTGCGGCGAAACGTCCAGCCCCGGCTGCCGGTACAGTTCCCACACCTGTTCCGGGCTGAGTTCCACGCCAAACACCCGCACGTCGTCCATGTCTCCTGAAAAGCCGGCCCCCGCGACAGTCCGCGAACCCACATGAAGATCCTTCGCTGCCGGATTGAGAGGATAGTCGTCGAAACCCGCGGTCCCCTGCCCTTCCGTTGCCGCAATGCGGCGGCCATTGATATAAAGACGCGCCCGGGTGGCTGTGTCATTTCCAAAGCCGTCTTCGTCCAAATGCGTGAGCACCACGTGGTACACTGAGCCGTCCGTCACCACCGGCGCGGAAACAAGGATATCCGTGCTTCTAACGCGATAAGTCAGTGCTCCATCGGTGGAGAGCAGAAGTCCGCAGATCTTCTCCGTGGTGGAGGTAAAATCATAATCCCGCTGGAAAAGGGTGCGCACTTTTCCAGTGGTCGCGGGCTTCATCCAAAAGGAGATGCTGAAGGTGGGCGTATGCACCACCGGTGAGGTGAAATAGCACCCGGTGGTGCTGGTCTGCGCGGGCAGCAGACCCATGGAAAACCCCGTGTCCGCCGCGCCCAGCAGCGAGGGATTCCCGTAGCCCGGAGACTCGCGCACCTGAAGGGTCCCGGTCTCGCCATTGCCGGAGGAATCCGTTAGGTCGGTCCCGGCGAGTTCGTCCAGCTTGTAGTGCGCCTCGAGAAACGACCCCACACTGCGGCGCGCGCGCAGTCCGTTGACCAGATAGGCGGGGGCCTGCGGATCATCGCTCACGATGGTAAACGACGCGGACTTCACTCCATTGGGAGCCGCAGGCGCAAAGGAAATCACCAGCGGTGCCGAACCGCCCGCGCCAATGACCAGCGGCAGCGTCGTGACCACGGAAAAATCTCCTGGATTGGCACCGCTGAAGTTGATCCCGCTTACAGTGAGATCCCCCGCCGCGCGCGTGTTTTGCAGCGTGTAGGTGGTCGTCACGGGTGTCCCAAGATACGTCGGCAGCGCCGCGCCGGCCGTCACCACCAGCGTGGGCGCGGCGAGGTCCTCCACCACCATGTTATCAAGCAGCATCCACTGGTTGTCAGGATCAAAGCTGATGGATGCTGAGGAGTCTTCGTAACCGGCCATGAAACCACCCCCGACAGTGCCGGGAATATTTTCGTAGAACTTCGTGGCCGTGCGGCCTGCGGCTTTGTATTGCACCGCCACCTGTCCGCCCTGAGCCGTGATCTCCGCCTCCACCCATTGATTTGCCGGACAGTTGGGCACCGGCGTCGCATCGGCGCCGAAGGCGGGTGCGAAATACGTGGAGGTGTCTGCGCCCGAACCATCCATATTACGACCTAACACGATTGCGGTGCCGTTGCAGATCGAGGCATCCGAGCCATTCGCGGAGCTGAATCCGCCCTCTGTCGCCAGCCATCCCCATGTGCCTGTGCCGGCGCCGCTGCGCGTGCCGCGCCCCAGCGGAGTCGCAGAGGTATAGCCAACGCCCCACACCATTTGCTCGGTCGTGCCCGTCTGCGTGGGAATACCGCCCGACAGCGTAACACTGGGGGAAAGGCGCAGGTAAAAATCGAACTTGAGCCGGTAGTTGTCATTCAATGTCAGCCGGGTGCCCTCGGGACCCAAAGCCACCATGTTCGCTACCCGCTGCGCAATCCCCGGGTTCGACAGGTAGTCCACCCGCATGAGCACTCCCCGCGTGGGAGCCGAGCCGGCCACGGGCCGCGGCGCTTCCGGGATGTTGTGAACCATCGCTCCCACCGTCATCGCCGAATAGTCCTCATAACTCACAATCATCCCGCTGCCGGTGTTGGACTCCACCCTCGCTGAAGCTGCGGCATCGAATCCTTCCGAAAACAACTCTGCAGCAGATGCCGGGGCGGCTGCGCTCAGCATCACGGCGAGCGCTGATTTCATCCAGGGTCGAAGGGGGGCGTTCATGACGCGGCCCTATAGTGTGGCCGCGCCGGACCGCCAGGGGATTTCACCGACGCGCCCGACGGCCTAATCCGGCTTGGTTTTGGAGAATAAAAAAAATTGCAGTCGTCGAAATTGGCCCGGCCCGTTCGACTTCCCTGTGCAACCCTTACTCACCACCCGCATATGAAATACATCATGCTCGTTTACATGAATCAGGAAGCCTTCAGCGCTCTTCCCAAAGAGGAGCAGACCCGCATCCACCAGGAATGCGGGACATGGCATGACGAACTCGTAGCCACCGGCCGCAGCACGGGAGCCATCGGCCTTCATCCTCCCGCCACAGCCACCAGCCTGCGGCAGCAAAACGGCCGGATTGTCGTCAGCGACGGCCCGTTCGCCGAAACGAAGGAAGTGCTCGGCGGCCTCGAGCGCCTCGAGTGCAAGGACCTAGATGAAGCGCTCGCCATCGCCAAACGTTTCCCCACGCTCCGCGCCGGCTGCACGGTGGAGATCCGCCCGGAAGTTTCCGGACCGGGCGAGTGCGAAGCATGGGACGCCGCGCGGCCCAACGGATAACCGGCACGGATGGGAACAGCGAGTGCAGACAGTCAGGATACCGGTGTTCTCTACCGCCGGGAATACGGTCGCATGCTCGCAAGCCTCATCCGGACGTGTCAGGATTTCACCCTCGCTGAAGACGCGCTCCACGAAGCCTTCGCCGCCGCGCTGGTGCAATGGCCCGCCAAAGGCCACCCGCCGAATCCGGTCGCGTGGCTCATGACCACGGCCCGCCACAAGGCCATCGATCAAATCCGCCGCCGCGCTCTCGCCGAAACCAAACTCGCAGAAATGGTCGCTCTTGCCACACCGGAGGAAAATGCCCCCGCGCCGCTCGACACGCTGCGGCTCATCTTCACCTGCTGTCACCCGGCGCTCGGGCCGGATGTACAGGTGGCCCTGACGCTTCGCACCGTTTGCGGCCTCACGACGGAGGAAATCGCCCGCGCCCTGCTGGTGCCCGTGCCCACCATGGCTCAGCGTCTGGTGCGCGCGAAGACTAAGATCAAAGTCGCGGGCATTCCCTATGAAGTGCCCGACGAAGAAGAGTTTCCCGCCCGGCTTCACGCGGTGCTCGCCGTGATCTATCTCGTTTTCAATGAAGGCTACTCCGCCAGTGCCGGCACGGAACTTATGCGCACCGGCCTCTGCGACGAAGCCATACGCCTCGCGAGGGATCTTGTTAGCTTGCTCCCCTCCTGTCGCGAACCGCGCGCCCTGCTTGCGCTCATGTTGCTCACTCACGCCCGCCGGGCGGCGCGCACCAGTGATGCCGGCGAACTGATTTTGCTGGAACACCAGGACCGATCCCTTTGGGATCGAGCGCATATCGCGGAAGGCTCCGCTCTGGTGCAGCACGTGTTCCGCGAAGGCCCGCCGGATGTGTATGCTTTGCAGGCCGCCATCGCCGCGCTGCACGCCGGCTCTCCGTCCTCTCAGGAAACAGACTGGACGCAAATCGCAGCGCTCTACGGTGTGCTTCTGAGCCTCCAGTCTTCGCCCGTCGTGGAGCTTAACCGCGCCGTCGCCATCGCCATGTCCGAAGGCCCGGAGCGCGGGCTGGCGCTCATGGATCACATCGACCTTCCCGGCTATCATCTGCTCCCCGCTGCCCGCGCCGATCTCCTGCGGCGTCTGGGACGATTCGGCGAAGCCGCCTCAGCCTATCAAGAGGCGTTGGCGCTGGTGAAGACGGAGCCGGAAAGGCAATTCCTTCAGCGGCGGCTGGCGGAGATGCGTGAAAATTCCCGCCGCAGCCCGGCCCCGTGAGCGACCGGGCTGCGACAGAGTTCGATCGTTGTTATTTCTTTCCTGCGTCTCCGCATCCCTCGCCGCAGCAAGCCTCCTGGCCCGCCTTCGCAATCTCCTCCGGCGTCAGGTCTTTGATATGCGTCGCGATCGACCAGTTATGTCCGCAGGGATCGATGACCACGCCGTAACGGTCGCCCCAGAACATATCGGACATCGGCATTTTCACCGTCGCGCCTGCGGCCACCGCGGTCGCAAAGACCGCATCCGCATCCTCGACATACAGGTGAATGGTAACCGGTGTCCCTTTCAGCGCCAAAGGCCCGAGGCAGCCCCAATCGGGAAATTCGTCCGCGAGCATGACGACCGAATTACCGATCTTCACGGCCGCATGCATGATCTTGCCGTCCGGTCCGGGCAGCCGGGCCATCTCAACGGCGCCAAACGCCTTCTTATAGAACTCGATCGCCGCCGCCGCTCCCGCGCAAATGATGTGCGGGGTCACGCTGTGCATGCCGTCGGGGATCTTTTTGAGAGAGGATGTGCTCATGGAAGTTCAGGTGGTTAACGTTGCAGTGGGTGATCGAACAAATCGTCCGTTCGATCTAACGACGATTCAATCCTTCCCATCCGGACATGCCAGGGTAACTTTTGCCGGAAAAATTCTTCCGGCGTGCAGGGACCATGCCGGTGAGGATTCGGGAAAACCCTCTCACCTTCCAGTCAGCATCTCTGAATCACGATGCGCGAGGGCCGTGTTTGACCGGGCAGCGTGCGCGCCGGCAGGCCGAGGAATGCTCCCAGTTCCTCCGCCATTTGGTTGGCCTGCCAGCCATGAGTGAACGCCGCAACAGCGACATCCCGCTTGGGACCGTTGCAGTGAATCGTGAAACGCAGGGTGCGCCCGGTGTGCTCCCGGACGCGGAGAACTGAGAAATCCTGCCACGGATGCCTGCGGATGAGAATCCGGATTCCGCCAAGGAAAGTCTCTTCACGGAAGTCCCCCGACTTCCGGTCGAGCACGAAACGCTGCCGGGTAAAGGCAATAGAGAATCCGATGACTAAAGGAAGAACCACCAGCATGGCAAGAAACAGACAAAGCACCAGCCCGCCAACGATCCAACCCTGCCAGTTGGAGGGCGCAACCAGGGGAAACTTTGCTCCCGGGCCGCCGGCGAGGACGTAAAGCACAAGGCCCGCGGGTGCCATCCACATCATTCCCATGACGGCGCGAAGCAGCGTCAATCCGCGGCTGCGGTCGTGCTCCCGGATGGTCAGCAAATCGCCGGCCGGGATCAGGTTAAGGCTGGAATCCGGATAGATCATAATTGCCAAAAGATGGGGTCATTCCCCGCCCGCCACAAATAGAAACCGCGTGCCAGGAAAATAAGTTAGGCATGGTCTCCGGTGCCGCCGCTGCATTCGAAGCGGTGCTGAAACTGTGCACTCCGGCGTGAACAGGCAGAAGCTCATGGGACATCAACAAGATCGAATTTTCCCGTAAGGAAATGAACCGTTCCGTTGTTTGATTTTGCCGAAATCCTGTAACCCGATGCCAAACGCGGATCAGGAATGTTGTATGAATATTCCCATGCCTTCCGCGACGCCACCCACCGTGAACCGCATCACTTTCCTCTGGCTGCTGGTGGTTTGTTCCGCGCTGGGGGCCTGGGCCGTTTGGAAACACATTCAATGCAACCGCCTTGAGGACCGGCTTGCAAAAATGGAATCGGAGGCCACCTCACCTGCCATAAGCGAACTGGTGCAATCGAAACCCGGCAACGGTGGAGCATTTCCTAAGGAGAAGGCAGGAGCGGGGGAGGCCGCCGGAACCGTTGGGGAGACTGACTCCGGTAAGACCCCGGGCTCACAGGGCACTCAGGACGCCGCCGGGGAAATGGCGGCAGGGATTGCGAAGATGATGGCAAATCCGGCGATGCGTGAAATGATGAGGTCGCAGACAGGCGTGGCGATTAGCCGGGTTTACCGGGATCTTTACGATCTCCTCGACCTGAAGGAGCCGCAGCGGTCAAAACTTGAAAAGCTCCTCCACCAAAAAACATATTTGGCTCTGGAGGCGGGTCTTGGATTGATGGGTGGACACAAAACGGCGGAAGACCTGAAGGTCGCGACCGCTGAGGTGAAAACGAAGTTCACGGAACTCGACGGACAAATCAAAGACCTGCTGGGGAAAGAGGATTACGGAACGTTGACACGCTATGAGGGCTCCATCCTCGAACGGCAGCAACTCAAGGCATTCGAAACCATGCTCACGTCCAGAGACATGAGGCTGGACGAATCCACCGAAACAAGGCTCATGGATGTGATGTACAAGGAGCGGGAAAAGTTTCCCTTTGCGGGCAGTTTCATGGACCTGACGAATCCTGACATTTCGCGCTTCACGGCCGGGAACATGGCACGGTTCAGCGAGGAGTATGCGCGCTTGAATGAAAGCATCGCGAAGCAGGCGGCCGGCTTCCTCCCGTCTGAGCAATTGGAAATCTTCCGCGACAGTCAGGAGCAGCAAAAGAATACCGTCAACATGCAACTCGGAGTGGCTGCCAGGATGTTCAGTGAAGCGGGCGGCAAGTGAGCAAACGCGCCGCTTCAGTATTTTTCACCCTTTCTGTTCTTGTCCGGCAAGACCGCTCCCCGCTACCCTGATTCCGTGTCGATCATTCATCTTGATAAACTCACCAAAGGATATGGCCGGAGGCGCGGGGTCGATCGTATGTCGCTCTCTGTTCCCGAAGGCTCCCTCTTCGGTTTTTTGGGACCTAACGGAGCGGGGAAAACCACCACCATTCGTGTGCTCCTCGGATTCCTCCGTCCGACTGGGGGAACAGCGAAAATTTTCGGTCTCGACTGCTGGCGAGACAGCAAAGCGGTCAAACGGGATACTGGCTACCTTCCGAGCGATCTCCGGCTGCCACCATGGATGAACGGATCTGCTGCTCTTTCCATTTTCGGGGCGGTGCGGGGACGGAATCTCACGGGTGCCGGCCGCGAGTTGGCAGACACCTTCCATCTCGACCTGCGGGTCAAGGTCCGCGAAATGTCGCTCGGCATGCGCCAGAAACTCGGACTCATCCTGACACTCGCCCACTCACCGCGTCTCGTGGTGCTCGACGAACCCACGAGTTCGCTTGATCCGTTGATGCAGCAGGTCCTGCACGATCTCCTCCGCCGGCGCGCTAATGCAGGGCACACCATTTTCTTTTCCAGTCACTCACTTGGCGAGGTCGAGCAACTGTGCGACCGAGTGGCCATCGTCCGCGACGGGCAACTGGTGGCTGACGAATCGCTCGCCGCCCTGCGTGAACGCGCCGGTCACAACGTTGTCATCCGGTGGAGCGACGAGTCGCAGGCGCTCAGGCTGGAACCGCCGGATTTTCTGAAGCTAACGCGACGCGAAGGCGCCGTTTGGCAGGCCACACTGGACGGGCCGGCGCACCGTTTGATTGACTTCCTCGCCGGAAAAGCGGTGAAGGAACTGACCATTGGTCCTGCGGATTTGGAGAGTCTCTTCAGCCGCTTCTATCAAAGCGATCAGGAGGTGGCCTCATGAACCGCGGATTGATCATCCGGGCCTTTCGTGAATTGTGGCCCGTCACCCTGGTGCTCAGTCTTGTGCTCATGGGCATGGAAGCCCTTCTGGCTTACGTGCTGCCAAAGTTCAGTGATGATGTGTCGCAGGAATGGCTGAAAGTCGATTACACGCGCGCCATTTATAAAGCGATGCTGGGAACAGACGTCGTTGACCGCATTGGCCGGCAAATGTTCCAGGCAATGGCATGGGTGGATCCGCCTGTGATCGCGCTCGTATGGGCGCACGCGGTCGTTTGCTGCACTCGCGTCCCCGCCCGTGAAGTGGACCAGGGCACCGCGGACGTCTTTCTTGGTCTGCCGGTTTCACGCCGGGAAGTATTTCTCTCCGAAACCCTGGTGTGGCTGGTTTGCGGCGCGGCGTTGCTTGCAGCCGCGCTGTCTGGAAATCTGCTCGGGGGGCTGGGTCTCCCTGCTGAACAGCGGCCTCCGTTCACGCAAGTTCTGCCCATCGTGCTCAACTTCTTTTGCCTCTACGTGGCCGCGGGCGGCCTGGCGTGGCTGGTATCATCCTTCAGCAGCCGGCGGGGCCGTGCCATGACGATCATTTTTCTGATCCTCCTTGTCCTGTTTCTCCTGAATTACCTCGCTCAATTCTGGAAACCCCTGGAGGCATTCGCCTTTCTCAGCCCTTTGCATTACCACCGTCCGGTGTACCTGCTCGGCGGCGGCGCGTGGCCATGGAGCGACATGTTCGTGCTAATGGCCACCGGAGCAGTGATGTGGATTGCAGGTGGCATCGTCTTCGCGCGAAGGGACCTGTGCACAGTCTAACCGCTGCACGAGCCCCAGAAGGCTTCGGTGCCGGCAAATGCGTAGGACATTTTTCTGCTCCGGGCCGTCAAACGGTTCACGGTCCAAGTACACCACGCTTCGGCCTGAATTCCCCACGGCGAAATGAAGCGGTCACAACACCGTAAACCGCTATGCCTTTTCCCGCGATTTCACGCCTCGTGCGGCGCGTTCACCTTTTCACGGGGCTTTTTCTCGCGCCGTGGATGATGATGTACGCTCTCAGCACGCTGGTGATGACTCACCACGAATCCGTGAGGTCTTTCTACTCCTCGGAGAAGCCTGCGATGGTGACCGAGCGTGAACTGGATTACTCGCGCTCGTTTCCGGCCGGCGCAAAGAATGAGGACATCGCACAGGAGATTTTGCGGGATCTCGGCATGGAAGGCGCACACGAAGTCAGTGGCGGGAAAAGCGGAAGTCCGCTGGTCATCGATCGGATGCATGCGCTTCCCCACCGGCGCATCACCTTTGATGCGTCGAAGAACCGAATCACCATGGAGCGGGAGGAATTCCGGACGCCGACTCTTCTCGATCGATTGCACCGGCGGCGCGGCTACAATCATCCATACACGCTGGAGGATACGTGGGGCTTCAGCGTGGACGTAGCGGTGGTGACAATGGTCTTTTGGAGTCTCTCGGGAATTTGGCTGGCGTGGGAAATCAAGACGACCCGCCTCTGGGGCGCGCTGTCTTTGGTGACTGGATTGGGTCTGTTCGCTCTCTTCGCCGTGTTGATTTAACCCGCCGCGCCGCATGACTTCCTTCGACAAAATCAATCGCCGGGCGCACCTCTACCTTGGGTTGTTCCTCATGCCATGGCTGCTCATGTACGGAGCCAGTTCGTTCATCGTGATTCACCGCTCCTGGTTTTCCAGCGACAAGCCGCGGGAAATTCTTTGGGAAAAGACCTACAGCCGCCCGCTCAACACCCAGGGTGCCAATAACAGTCCGGAGTTGCGGGCGGCGGCGCTGGAAGTCCTCAAAGACTCCGATCTGGAGGGTGCCTTTTGGGTGCACAAACCAAACAATGAAACCCTGCATATCGACCGTTTCAGTTTCCGCGATACCATCCGCCTGACATGGTCCATCAAAGAACAAAAGCTCGAGGCCGTGCGTCAGCCGGCAGGATGGTCGGAAGTCCCGGTGCGGATGCATTTCCGCGGCGGATATTTGCAGCCCGGTTTCTGGAATAAATTCTGGGGAGTGCTCGTTGATGTCGCCTGCGCCGGGATTGTCATCTGGGTCGTCTCCGGCTTGATCATGTGGTGGCGTTTGCCGCGATTGAGGGCATGGGGCACCGTTGCAGTGGGAGGCGGCATTGTCTCATTTGTTCTCCTGGTCTGGAAACTTTAGCCACGCATCCTAACCATTCACTGTCCGCACGCTTATGCCCATCGTTGATGTCGAGATTGTCGGTTCGGAACCGGTGGAGGAAGGCCTCGCCGCCCGCCTGGCGGACATGGCCGGGCAGGTGTTTGACAGTCCGCCATCCAGCACATGGGTTCGCTTGCGATTGCTGCCCCGGCACTGCTACGCGGAGAGCAACACTCCGTCGCCGGAAGGATGGCATTCCGTGTTCGTCACGGTTCTCAAGGCGCAGCGGCAGACAGGTGCGGCGCTGGAAGCCGAGGCGCGCGCACTGGCGGAGGGCACCGCGCGGATTTGCGGCAGGCCGGTGGAGAACGTCCACATTCTCTACGAGCCGGACGCCAGGGGCAGGATCGCCTTCGGGGGAAATCTAAGAACATAGGCCGGCGCGATGTGATCATGCGCTGCATTCCCAACGGCGAATACAAATGAATACACTCATGCATCCTGCTCTCCTCGCGGCTGTTGCCGCAATCCCGTGCCCTCGTCTTGCCGCTGACGATGCCTCCGGAAAAAAGGATGCGATGTTGCCACCCCTCGTGGATCTGGGCCCGGGGCGGATGTACCACGGAAAGGAGGGAGGGCTCTATCCCGGCGGAAGCAATGTCCGTCCCGCCGCTCATGATGCAGCCGGCCAAAAGATCGCACAAAGTATTGTGCCTTTGGACGCAGACGGCAAGCCCGACCCTGTCAACGGCAGGATTGTCATGATGCCTGTCAGCGTCTCGAACGGATACGGCGCGTGGCACCGCGGCGATGAAACCGATGCCTCCACGACCTTCATGACCCGGGCGAACGCCAATCCCGCGAAGAACCCGAAGCTCTTCATCGCTTATGGCTTCGAATACCAACTGCCCGGGGGTAACGCGGGCACCGGCGATCCTGGCCCGGACAGCCTTTTTTACAAATCGCTCGACCTTGCGCTCAAGGAGCAGGGAGTCACGCCCCGGCAGGTGCAGATCGTTTGGCTTTCCATGCCCGTCTCCGGAAAGTCATGGAAAACCAACCTGCCTCCGGAAGCGAGGTCTTTCCCGGCGGACGCGGAGCAATCGAAGCTCGCGTGGAAGGAAATCGTCCAGGCGATTTACGTCCGTTATCCCAGCGTAAAAATCATCTACAGTTCGACCAAAGGGACCATGTACATGACCCCGACAGAAAAGGAGAACGCCGATTTTATCGGCGGCCCCGTCGAACCTTTTAATCACGACGCCGCATGGGGCGTAAAATGGGTGATCGAGGACCAGATCAACGGCGCTCCGGACCTTAACTACGATCCCTCCCGCGGGCCGGTGAAAGCCCCCTGGCTGTCATGGGGCCCTTACTTCTGGAGCTATCCGGACGGCACGCCCCGGCAGCACGACGGATTCATCTGGGGCATCGCGGATGTAGCGCCGGACCTCCTGCACCCGTCGCTCAGCGGCCTCACCAAATACGCCAACCTGCTGCTCCACCAGATGGCGACCGATCCCACCGCCACACCGTGGTTCTTGAAACCGAACGCTCCATCCAACAAACCGCCCGCAATTGCGAAAGCCGTGGGCGCCGCCGCCGCAGGTCCGGTGACCGGCATGACAACAGAGTTGAGCGTGCTGGGAACGGATGGTGGCGGTGAACCCAGCCTGACATATACCTGGTCGTGTTCAGGCCCGGCGGGTGTAAAGTTCAGCGTGAATGGACCTAACAAGGCGAAGAACACCACCGCAACCTTCCCCGGCGCGGGCCGTTACACGTTACAGGTGACGATTGCAGACACCGGCGGCCTCACCGCGACCAGCACCGTCGCGGTCACGGTGAAGGGGAGTTAGGCCTCCGTCGGCAGGCGCGGGTGCACCTCCCCTCAAGTCTTTAATATTCCGTGCAACTGTTTCGAGCGGGAAATAAGGAAGTCGCCTGGGGTGCAACCAGCAAAAAAGTATCTGGAATTGTGTAAGAACATCCAGGAATTGGGGAGGAACCGGATGAACCCTGTCGCCATCAATCCGGACCATTCTCATCCCTCCCTGAAATCATGAGCTTCGTATCCCGCCATTCCCGGTGGACCGCTTTTGTCGCCGCTGCCTTGTGCGCTTTGTGTGTACTGCTTTCCGGCGCGTCCCGCATCTGCTCCGCCCAGACACTGAAGAGCATCGGAGTGCCGCCATACCATCCGGGCATTCAGAACAATCCGAACAGTCCGTGGACCTGTACCACCATCGGCGACATCAGCGCGGACGGAAGCAGAATGGTGGGTATCCACGGACTTGCATACAACAAACCGTGGCGCTGGGAAAAAAACGGGACTTTCGAGTACTTATCAACGGGCGGCAATGTCGTCCGCATGTCGCAGGATGGACGAACGATCATCCTGTCTGCGAACGGTGGTCTTGGATATGACATGTTTGTAAATGGCGAACTGATCAAATCCTTTCCCCTGGCGGACCCTTCCGTCCAGGATATGACCGCGAACGGAAACACTCTGCTGGGCACACGCAGCGACTTCAGCTTGTATGGCGACGTTCGCGTCTCCAGGTGGACGAACGGCATTTGGACGCCCCTGCCCATCGATCTGCCCGTTGACGATTGGAGCAGCAGCATCCGGAAAGTCATGTGTTCCGCCGACGGCACCGTGATCGCCGGGAACGACGGAAATTTCCCTTATCTCTGGAAAAATAATGCCGTGACCAGACTCATCGGCATTACCCCCACTGAATTTCACTTCAGCCAGGCGCGCGCGATTTCGGATGACGGGAGGGTGGTAGTGGGGTTTCGCACCTACGGGGATGGCAATGGCGCGAACAGCGATCCCACCGACGCCATCCGCTGGGTGGACGGCGTGGAACACGTTCTTCCGAAGCCGGCCAATTGGTACAAGGCGGATGCCTGCGCCGTCTCCGGAGATGGTTCGATCATCGTGGGTCGCTACCTTGATCCCGACGGCTATTACCAGGCGTTTCTGTGGAGCGAGTCCACTGGAATGGTGCGCCTGCTTGACTATTTCAGGACTCACTACGGCATCGATACTCAATATTGGTGGCTGAATACTGCGGATGCCATTTCGTCCGACGGCAAGGTTATCTGCGGGATTGGCTGGGAACCGGAGGGCACTAACATTCTCTGGCGTTTTGAAGAGGGACAGCCGCTCGAATTCACCCTCGATCCTGAACAGTCCATCTACAAAAAAGGCGAATCCTTCGTGGCCCGCGTCGCGGTGCGAAATACGCTGGGCGCTCCGGCGACCTACACTTTTCCGGACGGCCCGGTCGTGGAGACCGTGGAGGAACCGCGGCTGTTGATCCGGAAAGCGGAAATTCCGGAATCGTACGTCCTCGATCCCGATAATCGCGAGCTCATCCTGGAGGTGCCCATCGAAAGCCTGCACCGCGGCGCTACGCGGCTGCGCACCACGGTGAAGCGCACGGATCAGAACAATGCCGTCAAGACACTGACCGCCGAACTGCCGGTGATGATTTCCCCGCTCGAAGCCGAAGTAAAGGTAACCCCCGAAAAGCCGCTGCTCAACCAGACACCCGAAAGCAAATGGGGCGAGCGGGCGAAAATCATCAACGGATTCCGGCGCATTGCGGGACAGGAACCGTACGCCAACCTCGTCGAGATCGAACTCAAAGTGCGCAACGAAGGCGATGAGCCGGTGCAAACCGTCAACCTCCCTGGTGCCGTGGACGCTCTCTCCTTCATTACCAGCACGGACCCGGAAAATCCGGGCGTGCCGCTTACCCCTATCCGCTTCTACACGCCGGACGGCAAGGAAATCGACCTAACCAATCCGAACGCAGACCCCACCGTGGATTCGGTGACGCTGGACCCGGGGGAGGATATCATTTTCGCATGGGTGCTGAACGCGTTCGATGCCAACCCCAATCCCGAAAGTGACGACGGCGCTCAGTTGGAATTCGAGGCCCTCGTTATCGGCGGCCTCGACGGCCAGGAAGTGCGGATTTTGGGCACCAAAGAGTTCGAGGTAATAGACCGGCCGCTGCTTGAGTGGGGCATCCGTCCGAAGGAGGGCCGCACCACTTACATCTCAGGACAGGCGGTGCGCATCGAAGGTTATCTCGAAAACATCTCCACCCGCGACGACAAACCCCCGCAGAATCTGCGCGTGAGGCTCTATCAAATGCCGGATGGCAATCTCGGTGGCGGATTCATGACGGACCCCGCCAACCCGGGCAATGCAAAGATCAAAGACATCATCATCTTTGACCTGCCCGCGGAGGGACCACGAAAAATTCTGAACCTCTCGGCGATCATGCGCTCGATACCCACCGTGTTCCCTTCCGACGGAAAGGTGAAATATGGGGTCCAGGTGTGGACGGTGCGGGCCGACCCCGCCAAGCCGCGCGGCGAGGACGTGCAGCAGGTGTTGAGTCAGGCGATCATAAAGGAGGAATGGATGACGGGGTTCGACGTGACATTCGCGGCAAACCGCGCCGTCTATACGTCTCAGGAGGAGTGTTATAAGCTCCGGAAGGTGGTGCCTGAACTCTCCGGCATCATGCCGTTCTTCTGCGGCATGGAAGAGGGTGCCCTGGTGGATTTCCCGGAGGGATTCATCGGCCTCGGCCAGTTTCTCATGAAGTCCGGCCATCTCACCGCCGATGCCGGTGTCGGCTCCTTTATTTGGGGCATGCACAATTTTAAACGCTCCTGGGACGCCATATGGGGAGATGCGGCAGCGCGGCAGGCTCTCGTTCAGGAAGCTTACGTCCAGTATCGAACGCTCGTCGAAATGGGCGTCATGGCAGGGACGGGACTCGCCAATGCGCCCATGGCCATCGAGGCGTTTGAGCTGAAGATGATCGACAGCATGGGCCACTTTTTCGAAGCGGTGGAAAAGGGCAATGTGGACGAACTGCAATTTGCCGCCGGCAAGTTTCTCGGATCGAATCCCGACCTGCTGCTGGAGCCGCTCATCGTGGCTCGCAATTACCAGCGCATGACCCGCGCAGCGGTGGAGGTGGGAGAGGAGGTCGTGGACAGCACCATCCGCGCCGCCGCACGTGCCGAGGAGGCACGGAAAGCCGCCACTGTGGAACAGCGCCTCGCCACCGCTGTGGCAGAGGGAAAACCGCCCGCCTCCGGATTGTTGCCGGGCGATGTCCTGTCCGATTCCAAACTCCTCGATATCTTCGGCGTGACCCGCGAACAGCGTGAGGCACTCCAGGAAATTGCGCAGAAGTTCAAGGTGAACATCACCTTCCGCTCCCGCAATCCCCTCTCCGTTAAACTGCTCAAGGAGAAGCTCGCGTGGCCGAAACCGCAGGCGCTGAAACACAAGACCGTAAACCAGATAGACATCGATTTCCTCGGTTACCGGAATGAATCCAAAGCGACCCTGGAAATGGTGGAGCCACCGGCCGGACTGCTGGGGCCGAATGGACGCGCGCTCACCGGCGGCAATCTTGAGGCAGCCATCAAGAATGAGATCGAGAAGCATCGCGCGAAAATCGGTAACAACAAGGTCCTGGAGAAGGAAGTGGAGGAGCGCATGCAGACGCGCGCGGAGGAATGGAACAAACTCTTCCTCGACAAAGTTGACCAGACTCCGGACGCCAACGGCGTTCTGAATCAAAAAATCACCACGGCATTCGAGGCGGAATTGCAGTATCTTCCAGGCGAGCGGGACCAGATCAAAAAGGTGGGCGCCGTGGAGGAGCGCACCGTGACCTACGAACTGGTGGAAGGAAGAGAGCCTCGCACATGGAAGATGAAGATGACCGGTCCTAACAATGGCCCCGCGAAAGCCGTGACCGGCGATGTGGACTTCCTCGGCATTCTTGACGAGACCAACAATATGATCCGGGATGAGCAGTTGCGGCGGGAGATTTATACGCATCTCGCGACGGCGCTCGATATGCAGCACGGGGAGAGCTTCACTTTCTTCCTGCAAAAGGCCCGCAAGGAATACCTTGAGGAATGCACCCTCGGCAAGGAGGGTGCCCAGGCGATGGTTTCCATCTGCGGTTTCGGCGACGCTGTTCCACGGGCCGCGTATTTCAAAGACAACCTTTCGATTATTGATGGCGGTTCCTTCTTTGGGAATGCCAAATGGCTGCCCAAACGCCTGAAGACCAAACTGCCGATCATTGACTACTGGCTGCGCCCGGGCCTGGCAAAGGACATCCGGCGCGCCGATCCCTCCGGCGAATTCATGCTCCTGGACGGTGTCCACATCCCCACCATGCCGAATCTTGACTTCGTGAACCGCATCATCACGGAAACGCTTCAGGAACGGTTCACGAGATACTTCACCAGCCTGGAATTCTTCGCGCCGCTTTTCCTGCGAAAAGTATTCGATGTGGAGGACAAGGGGGCGGTCTTCAGTGAAGGAGCGGACGCGGCCCTCATTCAGGCGTATCAGGACCCGAACGGATACACGCTGAGAGTCTGGAACGAAACCCAGGGCTGGGTAAATACCACCATGGAGGACATCATGGCGCGCGGAAGTCCGAACGTGCTGGAAATGAAACCCATGACGCTGCTCCCGCTCGGCGCAAACAAAGGTGACACCCGCATCGACATCACCGATCTCGCAGAATACGGCATCCCCGGTGATTCCTTCAATCCCGGCGACGTGGTGGTCATCAATCCCGGCATGCCCAACCAGGAAATTGTCACCGTCCGCAAGCTCGGCTCGCTGATTTTCCCCGGTGGTCTGAAGTACGCCCATGACAGCGGCGAAATGGTCGCCTCTCTCGGTCCCGACCTGACGGATCGAGACCATGACGGCCTCACCGGCCTGAATGAAATCCAGATCGGCACGGATCCCGACATTGCCGACAGCGACGGAGACGGTCTGCCGGACGGCGTGGAGGTTACTAACGGTTATGATCCAACGAATTCGGCATCCGGTTTCGATATCAAATTCCCGGCACTCAATGCAGGAGCTGGCACCATAACGATTTCCTGGAATGGCCAGCAAGGCCGGGAATATGTCATTGAGTCCTCCACGATCCTTGGGGCCGATGACTGGGCGGAAGTAGCTCACGTGACCGGAGTGGCCGGCCTCACCCAATCGGCGGTTGTGCCGCTCCCTTCAGCAACCTTCAGCCGTTACTTCTTCCGCGTCCGCCTGATCCCTCTACCGTGAGCCCTCCGGGGTAAGTGCCAGGTTCGCGCAAACAGCAGCAGACCCCAGCCTCCCTGTTTTTGCCACAGGAAGCCGCTGAGCCAACATGAGCGGGGGTGCGTCAGACTGACCATCCTGTGGGACAGGTTGTCGCCGCGGCTTCAAGAACGCCCTCGCGCCCTCAAGAGACAACTTCCTGTATATAAGCAGGTTAAGACTAAAATCCCCGCATGGCACATCCCTTGCGGAGATGGTGGCCTAATCCTCAAATTTTCCAAACCTATGGGCAAGATACTTGGCATTGACCTTGGCACCACAAACTCCTGCATGGCGATCATGGAGGGCGGCGAAGGTGTCGTCCTTGAAAACTCGGAAGGCGCGCGCACCACGCCATCGGTCGTCGCTTTTACCAAGAGCGGCGAGCGGATCGTCGGTCAGGCGGCAAAGCGCCAGGCGATCACGAACGCGAAGAACACGATCTTCTCGGCGAAGCGTTATATCGGCCGGAAGTATTCGGAGCTGACCGACGCGGACAAGAATGTCCCCTACAAACTGGTGCCGGCGTCGAACGGCGATGCGCACATCGAAGTGGAAGTCGGCGGACAGAAGAAGACTTACAGCCCGCAGGAAATCGCAGCGATGGTGCTGGGCAAACTGAAGGCTGACGCGGAGACAAAGCTGGGCGAAACCATCACCGACGCGGTCATCACGGTGCCGGCCTATTTCAACGATTCGCAGCGGAATGCCACGAAGGCCGCGGGTGAAATCGCGGGCCTGAATGTGCGCCGCATCATCAATGAGCCGACGGCGGCTTCACTGGCCTACGGTCTCGACAAGAAGAAAGATGAGAAGATCGCGGTGTACGACCTCGGCGGCGGCACCTTCGACATCAGCGTGCTGGATATCGGCGACGGCGTGTTTGAAGTGCTCGCAACGAATGGTGACACGCACCTCGGCGGTGATGACTGGGACAATCGGCTTATCGACTGGATTCTCGCGGAGTTCAAAGCGGATTCCGGCATGGATTTGAAGAATCAGCCGGACGCGATCCAGCGGATCAAAGAGGAAGCGGAGAAGGCGAAGATCGCGCTGAGCAGCAGCCAGAGTTATGACATCAACCTGCCGTTCATCACGGCGGACCAAACGGGGCCGAAACACATTCAGAAAACGCTGACGCGCGCCAAGCTGGAGCAACTCACGGACGACCTCTTTGAGCGCACGGTGGGACCGGTGAAGAAGTGTCTCGATGACGCCAAGGTGTCGGCCAGCCATGTGGATGAACTCGTCCTCGTGGGCGGCATGACCCGCATGCCGAAGGTGGTGGACACGGCGAAAAAACTGGCGGGCAAGCAGCCGAGCCAGGGCGTGAATCCGGATGAAGTGGTGGCCATCGGCGCGGCCATTCAGGGCGGCGTGCTCCAGGGCGATGTGAAGGATATTCTCCTCCTCGACGTGACACCCCTGACACTCGCCATCGAAACGATGGGCGGTGTCGCGACTCCGATGATCCCGCGGAATACGACGATTCCCTTCAAGAAGGTGGAGACGTTCTCGACCGCGAGCGACAATCAGCCAGGCGTGGAAGTGGTGGTGACGCAGGGCGAGCGCCCCATGTCCCGCGACAACAAGACGCTGGGCACCTTCAAGCTGGAAGGCATCGAGCCGGCCCGCCGCGGTGAGCCGCAGATCGAGGTGACTTTCGACATCGACGCGAACGGTATTCTGCACGTGGCGGCGAAGGACAAGAAGACCGGCAAGAGCCAGCAGATTTCCATCAAGGGATCCAGCGGCTTGAGCCAGGACGAGATCGAGCGCGCGAAACGCGACGCCGAAGTGCACGCCGAAGAAGACCGGAAGCGCAAAGAAGGCGCGGAGGCCAAGAACAAGGCGGAAGGCCTCGTCTTCCAGGTGGAAAAGCAACTGGCCGAACTCGGCGACAAGCTCAACGACGAACAGAAGAAGCCCATCACCGATCAATTGCAGGCGATCAAAGATGCCGTGGCGTCCAACGACGTGGACCGCATCAAGTCCGCCACGGACGAACTGGAGCGCCTCTTCAGTCAGGCGGCGGCCGCAGCCCAGGCGGCCGGATTCAATCCGGGCGATGCGGGCGGCGGTCCTGCGCCCGACGTGACGCCCGGCGGCGGCGAAGCTCAGTCGAATGAGCCAAAGCAGGCGAAGGGCAAAGTCGTGGATGCGGACTTCGAAGAAGTTGATTCGAAGAAATAATCATCAACCCGGTCCCCACAATACCAGCCGGAAGTCCTGATCTTACCAGGCGCACCAATTCCCCCGCGCGGCGTGAGTCATGGCTTCCGGTTCCCCCGTTCATTCAGCAAGGTCCCCGGCCTTTACTAACATAAAAGAGAATCATCCTATCATGGCATCAAAAACCAAAACACAACCAAACAACAACGACACTATGGCAACCAAGATTCAGCCACTCGGACAACGCGTTCTCGTGAAACGCATTGACAGTGAAGAAAAGACCGCGGGCGGCATTTATCTCCCGGACACCGCCAAGGAAAAGCCCCAGGAGGCGAAAGTCGTGGCTCTCGGCACCGGTGGCAAAGACGATGACGGCAAGACCATCGAGTTCACCGTGAAAGTGGGCGATACCGTCCTCATCTCCAAATACGGCGGCACCGAAGTGAAGATCGACGGCGAAGAGCACCTCATCGTTTCGGAGTCCGATATCCTTGGCATCCTCAAGAAGTAATCGCCGCCACGGCAACCACCCTATCCAATCTTAAATCAAAGAAAATCAAATGGCTAAACAACTCATTTTCGACGAAAACGCCCGCCAGCAACTCCTTCGCGGCGTGGAAAAGATCGCCAAGGCGGTCAAAGCGACGCTCGGCCCTGCCGGCCGCAATGTCATTCTCGACAAGAAGTTCGGTTCCCCCACCATCACCAAGGACGGTGTGACCGTGGCGAAGGAAATCGAGCTTCCCTGCCCTTTTGAAAACATGGGCGCTCAGCTCGTCCGCGAAGTCTCCAGCAAGACCAGCGACATCGCCGGTGACGGCACCACGACCGCGACCGTTCTCGCCGAGTCCATCTACAAGGAAGGTCTGCGCAACGTGACCGCCGGTGCCAACCCGACGTCCCTCCAGCGCGGCATCATGAAGGCCACGGAAACTCTCGTGGCGGAACTCGCCAAGATTTCCAAGCCGGTGAAAGACACCAAGGAAATCGCGCAGGTGGCCACCGTTTCCGCCAACTGGGACAAGGAGATCGGCAAGATCATCGCCGACGCCATGGACAAAGTGGGCAAGGACGGCACCATCACCGTGGAAGAGGCGAAGAGCATCGACACCACGCTCGACGTGGTGGAGGGCATGCAGTTCGACAAAGGCTACCTCAGCCCCTACTTCGTGACCGATCCGGAAGCGATGACCGCCACGCTCGACGGCGCCTTCATCCTGATTAACGAGAAGAAGATCAGCAGCCTCAAGGACATGCTCCCGCTGCTCGAGAAAGTCGCCAAGAGCGGCAAGCCTCTCCTCATCATTGCTGAAGACGTGGAAGGCGAAGCCCTCGCCACGCTGGTGGTGAACAAGCTGCGCGGCACCCTCAACGCCGTGGCCGTGAAGGCTCCTGGCTTCGGCGACCGCCGCAAGGCCATCCTCGAAGACATCGCCATCCTCACCGGCGGCAAGGTGATCACCGAAGACCTTGGCATTAAGCTTGAAAACGTGGACATCGCCGACCTCGGCAAAGCCAAGCGCATTGTGATCGAGAAGGAAAACACCGTCATCGTGGAAGGCGCCGGCAAGAAGGCCGACATCACGGGCCGCGTTGGCCAGTTGAAGCGCCAGATCGAAGAAACCACCTCCGACTACGACCGCGAGAAGCTCCAGGAGCGCCTTGCGAAGCTCGCCGGCGGTGTGGCCGTCATTCACGTCGGTGCCGCTACGGAAACCGAAATGAAGGAAAAGAAAGCCCGCGTGGAAGACGCCCTGCACGCCACCCGTGCTGCTGTTGAAGAAGGCATCGTCGCCGGCGGCGGCACCGCTCTCCTGCGCTGCCAGAAGTCCCTCGATACGCTCAAGCTGAAAGGCGACGAGGCGACCGGCGTGGACATCGTGCGCCGCGCGATCGAAGCTCCTCTCCGCACGCTGGCCGCGAACGCCGGCGTGGAGGGCGCGCTCATCGTGGAGCAGGTCAAGAACGGCAAGGGCGGCGAAGGCTACAACGTCGCCACCGGCAAGTTCGAAGACCTCATCGCTTCCGGCGTCGTCGATCCTACCAAGGTGACCCGCAGCGCTCTTCAGAACGCAGCCTCCATCTCCGGCCTCCTCCTCACCACCGAGGCGCTCATCACTGAGCTTCCGGAAGAGAAGAAAGAAGCCGGCGGCGGCCATGGCCACGACCACGGCGGCATGGGCGGCATGATGTAATCAATCCCCCAGCTTGTCCCCCAGCAAGCAATGGCCGGGCGGTTCTGCGAAAGCGGAACCGCCCGGTTTTGTTTTGAGAAATTGCTGCCGCGCCAGGGAGTTCTACTGACCCGGATTCAAGGGAGAGACCGCATCAAATGGGCCGCGTGGGCGCACGGGCAGGGCAAACGCCGCGCTGAATGGAAAGCTCCCGGTTTTTCCCGTAATCGCCATCCCCTCCACGGCGAATACCCCTCCATGACCACTCGCTCGTTCCTTGTCGCCGCCGCGCTCCTCGCCGCTCTGGCGGGAACGTCCCACGCCATCCCCGTCATCACCTTCACCGCGTCGCCCTCAGTGGTCGAAGGCCATCCGAATTTGAACACCCGCGCCCCCGACGGCGGAATCATCGAACTCCACCTCACGCTTTCCGAGCCCGCCCCGTTTCCGTGCCAGTTCAAATTCACGGAACGCCCCGGCTCCACGGCAAAGCTCGGCGTGGACTACGAAATCCCCGCCACCGGCCACACCCAAATCACCGCTGCCTCCGAGGGCCGCTACGTTCTCGACGCCGGCGTCCAAACCGCCGTCCTCCGCCTCCGCTGCATTGGCGACTGGATCGGCGAACCGGATGAAGTCCTCTCCGGTTCGCTCACCAGCCCCTTCAATTGCACCATCCCCTCGCCCAACTGGAGCACGGCCATCGAGGACGACGATCGCGCCCTCTTCGCGGTCCTCAGCGGCGGCGGCACCTCCATCACCGTTAGGATTTTCGACGATCGCTTCCGCGTCATTCATTCCTTCAGCCGGACGGGCGTCTTTGGCGCTTCGCCGTCTCTTGCCATGGGAGAGGTATATGACAGCGACGGCGTACCGGAAATCGTCGTCGGCAGCGACGTCTCCGACCGCACCCGGTTTTACGTCTATCGCTGGTATGGTTCGCCCGGGCTGGGGGAAAAAGTGGAATACGAACCCTTCGGTCAGGACGATCCGGCCAGCAGCGGCTGCCATGTGGCAGTTGGTGATTGCGGCGGCTACAGCAGTGCCGATGAAGTCATCGTCGGCGCCCGCGGCGGCAGACTGGCCTCTGCGCAGATATGGAGCCTGCCCGAGGCCCTCTCGCCCGTCCGCAATCCGGAAATGAAACGTCAGGTCACCGTCAACCCCGCCGGAGGCCTCCTCACTGGCGGATGGATTCCCGGCACGGGCGATGTGGAGGGCGACGGTCACGGCGATCTGCTCATGGCCAACGGCCCGCAGCCTCAGTACCCGGGCCGTGTGGGTTCTTATCGCGGAGGCTACGGCGACTATTTCTTCACCCTAACCGGAGTCATTTTCGAGCCCTACCCGGGAAACACCGATGGCCTCTCCGTGAGCGCAGGAGACTGGAACGGCGATGGCTGCGCCGATCTCGTCACCGGCGCCGGCCCTAACAGCGGCAGCCACGTGCTTGTTTACGATCCCCTGCAAAAACAGGCACTTCATGGTTTCTTCGTCACCACTGCCGCCCAGAACTTCATGGGCGGCGCGCGGGTTGCCATGCAACCGCGCCGGCACTACAGCCCGTCCGGCGGCACCCGCACCCTCCTCCTCGCCGCCTCCATCTCCGTCGCCCACCCCGGCGTGCTGCATTCCTCCGATGGCACCCCGTCGGTCACCCCGCCCGCCGGCCTGCTGGACACCCCTCGCTGCGCCATTGCCGCATGGACTCCCTGGCAGGACCGTCCTGGCACCCGTACGGTGCTGCATTTCCTGGGGAGCCGCCCGGAGCCGCAAAATCCCGCGGAAACGCGCTGCCAATTCCGCATCACCGGTCTCCCCCCGAACAAAGCATGGTCCCTCGAATCATCCCCCAACCTCCAGTCCTGGACCCCGCGCTCCGAATTCCTCTATCATCCCTCCGGCCCCACCGGCACAAACTACTTCGAAATCAGCGTCTTCGGCGCCCTCGGCCCCAAACACTTCTGGCGCCTCCGATCTCGATAAACGACCCCGTCACGCGATCGCATTATGAATCGGCTCCTCCGCTCTGCGCTCCCGAGCCACCGCCGTCTCCCCCGGGCGGGGAGTTTCTGTCCGCGGTCACACGCATAGCTGTGCGGACGGCCGAAGCGAGGCGACGGGCCGTACGCTGAATGAGGTCCAGTCACCTGCGTCAAAAAAAATCCCCGTGGTGTAACAACGGACGGCATTCCTGCGCCCTGGAGGTATGAGAAAGAATGCCGCTTTGAATTTCCATTCAACTCCGGGCGTCGCCGCCAACGGCGGGTGGATGGTTGCGGCCCCGCGGCCTTTCTCTTTTGCGTCACCCGTGACCTCTGCTGAACTCAACCCGTCAACCTCATGATTCAGGGCGGTCATCGCCATTCCGGCACGTGGAAAATCTCGCACATCTGGCCGCCGCGGCGCGCAGCAATCAGCCCGGTGCCTTTGCGGCGCTGGTCACCGCTTTGCAGCCCGGCATTTTCCAGATCACCGGCCGCTTCGCCCGCAACCACCACGACTTCGACGACCTCTCCCAGGAAATCTGCCTGCGGCTGTGGAAGAGCCTGCCGGCCCTGCGGGACACGCTCGCTTTTCCGGCATGGTTCAAGTCGCTCGCAGTCCGCGCCTGCTATGACTGGCTGCGCCGGCGGCGCACCCGTCAGGACCATGAGGTCTCCCATGAGCAATTGGCGAACACACCCGATCTGCCGGAGGAGCCGTCCGGCGAAGACGAGGCCGGCAATCCTGCCGCAGAACGGGTTTACGCCGCTCTGGCGCAACTCAAACCCGCCGCCCGGCTGGTCCTCACGCTTCTGGAACTGGAGGAGCACACGATCGAGGAAATTGCCGCTCTCACCGGCTGGAGCAGCGGAAATGTCAGGGTGCGCGCCCATCGCGCGCGCGCTGACCTGCGGCGGGTGCTCTCCACTTCAGCCGCCATGGCAGACTAACCATACCGGCATCAGTCCATGAAATCCGAACCACCATTCTCCGGCGAAGCTTTTGAAGCGCAGTTGCGGGCCGCACGCAAGGCGCCCCTCCCGCGTTTCGCCGGCAGGCTGGCGATCGGCTTTGGAGCCCGCACTGAAGCCCGGCTGCGGGCCGCTATTGCAGAAGCCGCCGGCGTGGAGCGCGTGCTTCTCCGCTGGCTCACAGCGTTCGGGGCCTGCGCTGTGCTGGCCCTCGTCGCCGCCGGTGCGGCGGGACTCCACACTGCCAACCCGGCTTCACCCGGGCCCGATTTCGCCGATGCATGGGCCCGCTCCACGGCCCCGCCGCGACTCTGGGCGCAGCCAGACTGACTTCTTCACGAATTATGTCCTCCGGCCACACCTCCTTCCTGCTCCTGCGCCGCAATCTCCTGCTGCTGATGCTGGCGGTCTTTGTCTGCGGCGGACTCACCGGCGGCGCCGCCGGCTGGTTTTTGGCGAGCCGTCAACCCGCGCCGCCGCCATCCCCGCCGGAGCGCAAACGGCCACCGGCGCATTCGCCGGAGTTCCTCGCCGACGCCCTCTGCCGGGAACTGGAGGTGGCGGAACAGGAACGGGAGCCCATCCGCACGATTTTCCGCGAAGTCTTCGCCGATCTCCGCCCCGTGCTCGCACAGCGCGATGCCGAAGTTCAATCAGCCTTCACCCGTCTCCGCGAGCGCATCACCGGCATGCTGAATCCCGCGCAGCAGGAGAAGTTCACCCGCATCATCGAGCACGTTCAAAATGATCCCTATCACTCCAAAAAAGAATCTCCCCGTGAATAACCGCCTGAAATGGGTGCTTGGCGCCGGTGCCCTTTCTGTCGTCCCGCTCTGTCCGGCCCTCACGGTGAATATTCCGGCATCCAAAGACAATACCCTCTATGAGTCCACTGCAGGCAATCTCTCGAACGGAGCGGGGGACAATTTTTTCTGCGGCAGAACCGCACAGAGCAGTTCCTACCGCCGCCGCGGGCTGATCGCCTTTGATCTCAGCGCTTACATTCCCGCCGGCTCTCTCATCAATTCCGCCTCGCTGACACTTTACGATTCCAGAGGCGGCAGCGGCGGCACCACCAGTATCACTCTCTATCGCCTCAACCGGACGTGGACTGAAGGCACGAGCAACGCCGCCAACAACGAAGGCCAGGGCATTGCTGTCACCGGCGGCGGAGCCACATGGACCCATGCTTCCTATACCTCCTCGCCATGGGCATCACCCGGCGCCGCCGGTGCTGCGGACCGCAGCTTTACTTCCTCCAGTTCCCTGGGCGTCGGCGCCAATGCCGGTGCCTATACATGGTCCGGTTTGAAAAATGATGTCCAGGCATGGGTCAAGACCCCTTCCACCAACCACGGCTGGATATTGTTAGGCAACGAATCCGCAGCCAGCACCGCCGTGCGCTTCAACAGCCGCACGAATCCCTCCACCGGCACCCGCCCTGTCCTGGCCGTCAACTACACCCTCATCAGCCCCGCGCAATCAGTCCAGGCCGGGCGTTTGGAATCCGGGGAAGTCCTGCTGACCGGGCGGGGACAAGTGGGCTGGCAATACAATGTGGAGGTCAGCGATGACCTCCAGCAGTGGACAACGCACGGCACAGCCACGCTGGCCGCCAACGGAAACATCACCTACACGGACACCACCGCCCCCGCCATCCCCCGCCGCGCTTACCGGCTGCGCACCCTTCTTCCCTGACGCCACACCCGCGTTCCGCTGCAACTGCTGCGCTGCCTCTTCCGGTGAGAGCCCGATGCGTTGCCACGCATATCGCCCTTCCGCTGCATCCAGTCCCGGACCCAAAAAGTCCTGCCCATCCTGCAAAGCCGGAGGACAAGAGGACAGACTGAGGACAGACCTGAATGGCGCTAAGATAAGAGCGATGATCGTTAATTTGGGTCTCGAACCGCAGCGCGGTTCTCTGTAAATAGCCGGGGTGTGAGCGCAGCGAACCCCCGGTGGAAACGCCCCGCGTACCCCACCACAGCGTGGTGGCCCTATTGCAGGGCACGGTCGGTAAAAAATCAACGAGCATCTGCGTTATCTTAGCGCCATTCAGGTCTGTCCTCTTGCGCACCCGCGTCCATGGAGTGCAAGAAGACAGACCTCCTCTGCATGTGGAATCGACAGCCAAAGCCGCCGCGTAGCGGCCGAAGGACAATAGAGCCCGATGAGTTGCAACCGCTCCTGGTTCAAAAATAAAATCCACCTGGGCGCGCGCTCTTCACTAACTGGTATTTTTCACAGTCCAGGAAAAACGCCCGCGGTCTGTCCTAACGTTTCCGCGACACAACAATGGTACGTAGAGCGATCTGTGGCGAAGCCCAGTCGCTTTCGCCTTCCAAAAAGGCAACCAACCCGCGAAGCCCGAACCGCAAACAATCCCAGGCACATCGCCTTCCGCCGCACCCTTCCCCTCGACAGCCAAAGCCGCCGCGTAGCGGTCGAAGGACAATAGCCGTGGGCTTCAGCCCACGGTGTTAGGAAAAAACCAGATTCAGCCGCGTAGCGGCGAAAGAATCCCGGAGAGTTGCCCCATCTGCAACCCTCTCCATCGCCGCCGTCACAAATTGCTTCATCTGCGGCCCGATGATCTCCCCCAGTTGCCGCCCAATTTCATAAAGCGTGCCCCGCACCACCACCACCGGCGATGGGAAGCGCTGAAAGCGCGAAACCTCTATCGTTATCAGCTAGTTCATTCTGATACAGAGCCAGACCACTTCGGTTCCATTGCGCCGCAGCGAGTATCCCGCCACCCCTTCCCCATGCCCCCACAAGTGCTTGTCGGTACAAAATTCCACAAGTTCGTCTCCCGGCAGCATGCGAGCTAGCAAGCCTCTGCAATCCTCGACGAACCTTGGATTCGGAGACATCGTCATTAGCTCATCCAACTCCCTCACCTCTGCTTTGCGCCCCTGGCGGGCAGCGCGTGGAATTATTCCGTTTTGGCGTCGTGGTGTCATTAGTGCGGGTAAATGCTAATTGGTTTGAAAAGTGGGCGGGCCAAGGTCTGGGCACTTTGTCAATCTAGGACGCTTGCAAATCTCACCCATCAGGAATAGCTCCCATGTGAGTTTTTCACCCTGAAAGGCAATGCCGTTAAATAAAACTTTTCAAGAATTCGACAAGTGCTCCTTAAAAGAGTTTTCCGAGCTCCTCGAAAAAATCATTCTCGCGGAGCAACCGTTCACCGAAGGGGCGCTCGTGATCAGCTTAAACGGGACGTTCGGATCCGGGAAATCCACATTTCTCGAAATGTGGAGGAACGAGCTTACGTCGAACAAGCCACAGATATTCCCAATGATCCTCTCGTTAAACGCGTGGGAATCAGATTTTTGCGGACACCCGTTTTTAAGCATCATGGGGGCATTTGCCTCTGTCTTGGAGGAATCATCGTCAAGCTCCGCCCGTCCAGTTGATGCCAAACGGGTGCTCGAAGCTGCAAAAAGTCTGGGCAGGGTTTTTCTAAATGTAGGGAATCAGCTAATTGACAATGCCACCGGAATAGATCCGGCCGAAGCAATCAGGGCTGGGCGGAAAAAAGAAACGTCTCCTCCCCTGAAAATCGATGCTATTACTTGGTACAACACTCAGGTCGAAAAACTGAAGGAACTTAGATCCGCCTTGGAAGCATACTTCCAGACGGGAGAGGCGCGCGTTTTAATACTTGTAGACGAACTCGATAGGTGTCGACCCGATTACGCCATACACTATTTGGAAACGATCAAGCACATCTTCGACATTCAAGGTCTCACGTTTGTTTTGGCCGTCGATCCGGATCAATTGTCTGCTTCCGCCAAAGCTCTCTTCGGACAGAATCTCAACTTCCCGGAATACTATCGGAAGTTCGTTAGTTGGCAAATTGCCCTGCCAAGCCTTTCCACATCAGAGGAGTCCCGGATTGTCGACCACTTTCTGGGCCATTTCATGAGGAGCACCGCCCGCAAGCGTCAGAGTTCTATCAAAATCCACGATTTGTCTAGCATTACGCGAGAGACCTTTGCGCGCGTGGGTGCGACACCAAGGCAGATACGAGACGCGTTGAATTTGCTGGGACACGTCACTCACAGTGAATCGCAAGGAATCGATTATAGAGCGGCGCATTGCTGGTTGATTATGGGAATACTTTCAACAACAGATCCTCCGGTTTTCCACGCACTGGGGAATCAAACTTTTTCTCCTGAAGAACTATTCAGCGCAGCCAAAAAATTCGTTCCGAAAGGTCGTGATGAGATAATGAGGTTGCTTCTACTTTCTTACTGGGCAAGTCCTGACGAAATTCTTCATGATACGGTTGCGCCGCTTTTTGGAAAATATGGATTTAAACCGGTAGATTTAACACAACTGAACGGGCTTTTCGTCGCCCTGAATAAGGACGGCTTTTTTAGAGCCCGGCAAGAATCCCTTCTACGTGCGATTTACGTTGCCTTGCAGTCGGCACGACGCGTTTTTTGAGTGGAAGCCAAGAGGTCCGTCTTAGGTCCGTCTTCTTGCGGGTCTACCTCCCTATTGGGTTGCAACTCGTAGTTCTTCAGCGGCCATGGCGGAAATCTCCTCATTTGCGGCAATCCAAGTTTCAACTGCACATGCTACAAGTTTTTCGAACGTTAGTCCCTTCATCGCGAACGCATTTGCTAATTCCATGAACCAATCGTGGTGATCCATTCCGTCTAACGCCGCCAAAGAAATTTGGAATTCCTCAGGGTCTAAATTGAGGTCGGCAGCAATACCACCAGCGTTCGCGAGAATGGTAGTGCGCAAATAGACCTCGGGAGGATCATTGGTCGGCAAATAGGAAATGGGAGCTTTTGAGGTCCAATTTTTGTCTCTTTCATCGCCGTCTAGCACACCGACCGCGCGGAACCACTTGTCCCCCATGATGGGGAAAATCTTCAGTAATGCAACTACGTGGCCGGCAGAACCAAGATCGATGACTCTCCAATGTCCGAGAAGTTCAGGGCAAGCGAAACGCATCCAGTATCTTGTGAATTCCCTAGCCATCCGATCTTCAACTAGCAAATAGCCGGCTTTTTCGTTCACGGGCGGCACCGAAAGCGCCGCTAATCTTGCAGGAGATGTATCCTTCACGATAACCTTAGGCACTCCATTCGATTGAACCATAATAAGCGTGTCTTTCGGTGGCACTTTTGAAAAGACTTGAGGCGAATGCGTGGTTACTATAGCTGTACAGTCTTTGACCAAGCAAGTCTTCGCTAGAAGATCCATCAAAGCAGATTGTGATCGCGCCGAGATGAAAGTCTCTGGTTCTTCTATTAGGATTAACGATTTTTTCTGAGCGCGCTTAAGAGCCCAAAAAATATAATGAAGCGAGGCCTCGCCCAAACCCATTTCTTCGGTGGCGTAAACACCGCCGCCCGATTCTGCACAAAAATAAGGAGCAACCGGGCGGTTGTAGAATCCATCTAATTCATAAACACGGCAGGCCGAATAAGTTTTTCCGACCAACCATGATACTTCCGAAAGTTCCTCTGGGGCGTAAATTATCGGCTCCACCTGTTCGAGCGCCTCCCCGAGGTTTTGTTCCTCTCGATAGGATTTTATGAGATCAGGGATCTCAAACGCAGGGTCGATCAATATGACTTCGAAGTCGAGTGCTTCCGGGTCCAAGATTCTTGTTCCTTTATCAAGGGTCGCTGTAGCCATTACAATACCTCCATTTGTAACCACCTCTCCCCTAATCTGTCCAACGCATTTCCGTAGCAAGGCAAGGCTAATTGTGGCGTTTTCGTCCCGACTCACAAGTAAGTAAACTGAGTTTAGTATCGTGCTCTTCCCGACTCCATTAAGGCCGGTAAGGACAGTGATTGGTCCAGGAAAGTGGACCGTTTCGGGCGGAAAATTAGTAATTGATTCTGCGATAACCAAGGTCGTAAAATTCCTCTGGCCTTTGACACCAAGGTGTCGCCAATAATCCCCTGCTTTCGCCTTTTTCATTTGACGCACCCCCAGCCAATGTGAGCAAGGCTCTCCAGCAACTCACTTTCGCCCCTCCATCGTTTCGACTCGGTTAACGGCTGCCACGTTTGGTAGACTCTTTCGAATTCATTTGGCCAGAAAAACTCAAACCGCCTACCTCGAAAAAGACCGCAAGATACCAGGCAATAGGCTAGGACTGCGTCCCGTAACAAGACGGACGAGACGTCCCCAACGCGTAAAGAGGCACGATCAGTGTATACATGCAAGAGATATGGCGGGTAATCGGATCTCTGTGAAATTTTTTCCCCAAGGCGGTAGCTTGTTTGGCTCTCGAAGCGATAAAATTCAAATTGGCCAAGGAACTCGGATAGGGCATCAACTGCTGACTTTCCAAGTTTTCTTACGGAATCTCTGCTGAAAAAGCAAAGCCAACTGTATACAGTGGCTTTATTGAATTTAGGCAGATTTCGTACGTACTTCGCACAGGTTCCAAAGTTCGCTAACGCTTCTTCGCAACGGTCGAAAACATCGGACGGGAAAGCCTCCTCGGAACGATAGCGTTCGGTAATCGTAGCAGCAGTTATTTTTTGAAGCAGCGTACCTTGCTCGATCGTTAAGCATAATTTTCCTACGATGTCGTCGAAAGCCATGCGGGAGTTTGAGAAGCCTAAGACTTCATCATTAAGTCCAAATTTTGGGAACCGATTGCAAATATCCCTTACTTGTTGTCTAACTGGACCAAAGAACGCGTTACGCTGTTCGGCAGATGTTAGTCCGGTTGGTTGATTGAGACGAAAGAAGAGTTCGCCGGGTTCGCCTGGCTTGAAATCCACTAGGCGAAAAACTCTAATTGTGAATTGGTCAAAGCGCCGCCGAAGATTTCGGGGGAGTGTCTCGTACGTGCAGTCGTGCGCTGACGCGAGGTCGTGGTCGATTGGTTCGATCTTGCCGTCGACCTTTATCACGCCGTTTACGAAGTCGCGGATCGCCGCTAATCGTTGTTGACCGTCCAAGACTTCTTGCGCGTGAGAATCAGGCCGTTCTATGACGTGAACGGGAGGAATATGCCAATCTCGGAGAACGGTATCCACGAGGCGACGCTTTTTGGCATCGCTCCATACTTCGCCGCGTTGGAAGTCGGGTTGAAGGTCGAGGTCTCCACTTTCAATGCGGGTGACAATAGTCTGGATGTCTGGATCGGAGGGCAGAAGCTTCATCGTGTCGGACTTGTATCGTTTCTAGCTTTGTTGCAATTGTTGTAAAGGCAAGCGGCGGGTCGCGGTTGTGCCTTGGATAAGGTTATGTCTATTCTGGTGGCCCAGTTTAGGTAGTCCCGAGCGCCGTTGGTTCGTTCAAGGGGGCCAGATCTCTAGCCCGCCCCGGCAATATTCCGAATGCACCGGAGCAGCCACAGGTAGTGTTCATCTTCTGAACCGGGCCTGTTATGAGGTCCGTTCAGGCGTAATTGTCCGAACCAATGCTTTCACCGTCCGGCGGATTTTCCAGGCAGCGATATCGCCGCTCATTTGTCCCGTGCCCCGGGCTGCCTCACCGCGTCGTATTTCCCGCTGCCTGCCCGGAACTGATCCTGAGGAGCGCGTCCAGAGCCGTCCCCGGCGTCGCCCCTGGTCGTTCCCCTCGTCAAAAACCCATCGTTACGTTTCGGAACGTAACGATACACCGGGAAAATGGCCCAATTTGCCCCGCAAAAACCCTAACTCTAACCATCCAAAGACCGTTCCACTAACAACTTCGATCGTCCCCTCCACCGCCTCCCCTCCGTCCGCCCCTCCATTTTCCCGGTTCAAGCCTCCTGTCTCCCTCCCCAAAAAATTTCCCTTCTGAATCATTTGACTTTTTTCGCGTTAATACACCTCCATAAGTGCAGCCGCGGGCTCTGTAAAAAGACTTCGGGGCTCGGGCGGAAATAAATCGCCAAATGACGCGCCGGATTTTTGCCGTTTGGCCAGGCGCGGTGAGGGAGCATATCCGCAGTGATCTGTGACCGAACCGCAACGAAGCCAGGCGGCAAAAAGACCAGCAGCATTGGAGATTTATTTTTGGCCGCGTCCCTCACCCAACAACGGCTACGCCACCAACCCGGCCCCTAAAAAGCTTACCGGAATTGGCGGCGTTCATCCTCACATACGCGTTCATCGACTGGCTTACCAACAATTCGACGGCGCTCCACCATGTTCACTCCCCATCATCACCCAAGCCAAATCTTACATCTTAAATCTTACCTCTTACATACACACCTATCGTCCGACCTTCACGATCTGATGGCGCGCGCTTCGTTACGTCCTCCAAACAGAGGCGGGACTTCGAACCTGTTCCGGAATGGCTCGCGGCTCCTGCGAGGTCCCTCCATGCCAGCGTCCTGGAGCTTGGAGTTTGAAGTTTCTCTGAAGTTTGATGTTTGAAGTTTGAAGTTTTTCCCCCCGAAAACCGCCTGACGCCGCCCCCGGCAATACACCGCCCTATCCAAACTAACCACCCTCCTCCCACCATGAACAGAACCGGAAAAATCGCCCGCCTTCCCCACGGCTTAAGAAACCAAGTCAACCACCGCCTCGACCAAAACATCCCCGGCCCGCAGATCGTCAAGTGGATCAACTCCCTCCCGGAGACCCAAAAGATCATGGCCTCTCTCTTCCACGGCAACCCCGTCACTGAGCAAAACTTGTCAGAGTGGCGCAACGGCGGCTACCTCGAATGGCAAACCCGCCGCGACTTCCTCGCAGACACGCGCGAATCCGTGCACGATGCCGCAGAGCTCGAAAAAATCTCCTCCTTCATAGCCGACCACGCCGCCCGCATGCTCTCCGCCCGCATCCTGAACACCTTCCGCCAATGGAACGGCGATCCCGAAGACCCCGCCTTCGCCAGCCTCAAGCATCTTTCCACTCTCCTCCGCGGCATCGCCACCCTGCGCCGCGGCGACCAGCAGGCTGCCCGTCTCCGCATGGACCAGGAAGCCTTCGACCTCGCCCGCCATGCCCGCGAAACCCTCGACCCCTCCGACACCCCAAAACCGCCCGTCCGCTCCCCCATCGTCCAAAAGTGGTCATCCCGCTTCCGCACCCCCGCCCCCACCCCTCCCGAAAACCCCGCCGAGGCCATCCTAAGCTCCACCCTCCGCTCCCTCATGTTCGGCCACCCCAAGTCCGCCCACCCCGACCAAAACCCCAGGTCAAAACAACCCCCTCCTCCGAGTAAATCCGACCTTATCGCACCGAATCAAACCACCTCCGAACCACCGCCACCTTCCTCCGAACCAGCCACCCTTCCTACTCATACTCCCACTCTTACTCATACTCCCTCCGAACCCGCCCCTCTCACCGAATCACCCTCCGAACCCGCCCCCTTCGAACCAGCCAATTCATCTATTATCCATTCTCCATTATCTCCACCTCCCGAACCCGCCCATTCCCCATTATCCACTCCTCCCTCCCCCGCCGATTCAACGATTCACGCTTCTTCGATTCACGATTCCCCGTTTCCCGCTTCCCCGTTCTCCGGAACTCCCATGACCGCCGAAGAATTCAACCGCCTCCGCCACCACGAGCCCGACCCCATGCCCGAATGGCGCAAGGAAATCCTCCGTAAGCGCCCCATCGGCCCCGACCCCGGCATCCCCGACGATCCTCCACATTTCAAAATCCGTAAATCCATCATGCCCTACCGCTGCTCAACCTAACCGGTTTTGGTGCTTAAATGTCTGGAGCTTCTTTGATGTTTTGCTGCTTGGGGCTTGGTGCTTCCGGCGAAGCCGGTCATCACTCGGTCTGCAACAATCCCGCCCGAATATCATAATTGTATCAACCGCCTTCTCGAATCAGGCTTTATCAGGCAAAATCAAACCACATTTTTCCAGGATATCCTTTAAATAATACTTTTATCCTTCCGCCTCCCAACCTCCGAACCTGCCTTCTCCGCGGCGCTTTAACGTCCCTTGAATCGCCCTCGCGCTTTGATCGCGGCCGGAAACGAAAGTCATTGCCGCCGCGCCCGATTACCGCTTCCATCCGCACTTCTAATTTCCCGCCATGTCCGCTCTCCTGGAAACCCTCACTTCCCTCGCCCGCGAATGGGGCGCCTCAGATTTGTTCCTCGCCGAAGGGCACCCCGCCCGCATCAAGGTCAATGGAGCCTATCATGAACACGAACAGAGGGTCACGCACAAGGACATGGAGGAACTTTGCGCGGCGTGCAGCGTTTCCCCGGACACCGTCCAGGACAAGGACGCGGCATGGTATGGCGCGGATGGCACCCGTTTCCGGGTCAATGTCCACCGGCGCATGGGGCGGCTGGGAGCCGTGCTGCGGCAGATCAAAACCAACGTCGCCACCATGGAGTCGCTCGGCGTTCCGGCGTGGCTGCTCCAGGGCTGGCTCACCCGGAAGGCCGGACTCATCCTTCTCACGGGACCGACCGGCTGCGGAAAATCCACCACCATCGCCAGTTGTCTCGACCACGTCAGCACTCACCGCCCGGGGCACATCGTCACCATTGAGGACCCTATCGAATATCTTTTCACCGACCGCGCAGCATTCTTCACGCAGCGCGAGGTCGGCCTCGATACTCCTAACTACCTCACCGGTCTGCAAAAGGCTCTTCGGCAGGCCCCGGACATCATCTTTCTCGGGGAAATCCGGGATGCGGATTCCGCCATGACCTGCCTCCAGGCGGCGGAAACCGGACACCTCGTGCTCTCGACGCTGCACAGTCCTAACGTCACCGAATCCCTCGACCGCCTCGCCAATCTGGTGCCGCCTGAAAATCGCGAAGTGATGCTGTCGCTGCTCTCCCACCAAACCATCGGCGTTCTGAGCCAGCGCCTGCTTCCCAACGCCGAGGGCAACGGTGTGGTCCTCATCGTCGAACACATGGAAGTGAATGGCGCGGCCCGCGACTGGATGCGCGCCATGAACATTCCCGCACTCGCCGAGCATCTCCGCCGCGGTGACGATCCTGCCAACTGCTCGCTCCTCCAGTCGCTCGTGGCCGCCTGCCGCGCCGGCCTCGTGGACTACGAAGTCGCCCTGTCCAACAGCGGCAACAGTTTCGAGTTCAACCGCGCGCTCCGCGGCGTTTCCTAACATATCCCCCTCTTTCCAGCTTCTATTTCCTAACATATGGCCCGTGACATTCTCGACTACCTTGCCGCTACCCGCGAAAACGGCGGTTCCGATCTCCACATGCTCGTCTCCGCTCCGCCCGCCGCGCGCATCGACGGCAAGCTGGTGCCGCTGGAGGAATTCGACATGGACCCGCAGCTCTGCCGGGATCTCATTATGGCGATCCTGACAGATACGCAGCGGGCCAAACTGGAGAAGGACTGGGAACTGGACTTCGCGCTCAATGTGGAGGGTGTGGGGCGCTTCCGGGGGAATGCGCACATCTGCCGCGGCAATGTGGAGGCGGCATTCCGGTATGTGCCCAGCGAAGCCCCGGAATTGGACTCACTTGGACATTCCCCGCAAATCGCTGAATTCTGCAAAGCCACTCAGGGCCTGTTGCTGGTCACCGGCATGACCGGCACCGGCAAGAGCACCACGCTGGCGGCCATGACCCGGCGCATTCTCGAAACGCGCTCCAACATGGTCGTCACCGTCGAGGATCCTATCGAATTCGCCTTCGAGCATAAATACGGTCTCATCAAGCAGCGCCAGATCGGGCACGACACGCACAGCTTCCCCGCCGCTCTGCGGGCCGCGCTTCGTCAGGACGTGGACGTCATCGTCGTCTCCGAAATGCGTGACCAGGAGAGCATCGCCGCCGCTCTCACCGCGGCGGAAACGGGTCACCTTGTCATTTCCACCATTCACACGCGCAGTTGTGTGGGCGCGCTGGACCGTGTGGTGGATGTCTTCCCCGCGAACCAGCAGGCACAGATCATCACCCAGCTCGGCGGCGCATTGATCGGCGTCATTTCCCAGCGCCTCCTCCCGCGGGCCGATGCTCCGGGCCGCGTCATGGCCAGCGAAGTCATGGTGGTGAACGGCGGTATCCAGGCCGCCATCCGCGATCACCGCTTCGAGCAGGTTTACAGCCTTATGCAGGTTGGTTCCTCCTACGGCATGCACACCTTCGATGACAGCCTCCTTCACCTCTGCGTCAACGGCCACCTCGCTCTCGACGAAGCCCTCCTCAATGCCCGCCACCCTGACACCCTTGAAGAGGAATTCAAAAACCGCCTCCGTGCCCAGGCCGCCGCGGCCAAACGTTAGGATTTGTTAGGATAATTCAGCGCAGCACCCGCTCCACGGTCTTCTTCAGCACCAGCACCGGCGGAATATAGATGGGCGCATCACCGCCAAAGAGCCTTGCCGCATTTTCCTGCAAAGCCTTCAGTGATTCGACTTCCGCCTCATAGCGCTGCTTGAACCTCCGGTACTCGTCCTGCCTCATCCCCCCGGAACCGGCATTCCCTGCGGCGGACTCCTCGGCCGGCAGCGATTCTGTCGTACTCGTTATCCACTCCTGAAGTTTCACCCGGTAAGCTTCCACCGTCGCGTCCGTCATCTCCTTTTGCCCGTCAAGCAAACCTCTTCCCATGGGAGGCTGAGGAAGCTCTGCAAGCTTTGCAGCGGTCGGCGCCAAATCCAGCCACGTTCGGCACGTCACCGTCACGTGATGATCAAAGGGCAGAACCGCTTTCGCCAGATAAGCGATGGCATCATTGTCGGAAAGCGCCTTGAGGGTTTCCGACTGCCGGCTGAACCACGCCAGCTTGATGTCAGGATTCAGCGCCGCATCCAGTTCCGGCTGGATGACACCGGCCTTTCCGTTGAGTTTGTCGAGCAGTGCGAAATCCACGATCTGACGGCGGTTCATACACTCCAGCATTTGATTGCGCGCCCGTTCCACCGATTCTGTTAGCAATTTGATCTGATCATACACCGGCTTTGCAATCCGGCCCGTTCGGTCATCACCTGACTTCTCCAATGTGGACCTGAATGCAGTGACGACCGCGTCAGCCATTTCGGAGGCTTTATCCCGTTCGCGCGAAGAAACGGCGAGTGTCCCCATCAACGGCGACTCCGAAGGCGCCACCTGTATAGCCGCTTCCAGAGTGGCGAGCGGAAGATCGAGCGCGGTACTCGCTGCACTCAGCACCTCACGCGACTTCAATTCAGTCAGCCTGCGCTCCGCGACGTGTGCCGCCAAAGCGGAGGTGGGAAGCAACCGCAGCAACAGACTGACTCGAAAGTAACCCGATGCCGCGGCCTTTGCGCCTTCCCCTGGCGCGGCCATTGCCGCGGGCAGTGACTGCAATGCCAGGACATTCCTCCGCGGTCGCCGGCCCTCCTCGAAAGAAGGGTAGCGCCAGCAAACGCCGCCAATGATGACCATCGCCCCAAGAAGAACGCTTAGCGTGATCCGTCGGGCATTTGAGTTCATTTGTCGGCAGGAAAACGTAGCCCGGGCCGGAAACCCGGGATTCACGTTCAGACAGACCACCCGCCGAATGTGTTCAACTTTTCGGCACACGAAGAGAGCAGCGCGCCGTCGGGACGCGCTGCTCTCCCATTAATTGATCAGGCAAGGAACATCTCCCAGTCCGGAATGGCATGCGTATTCCGGATGAAGGCCGTGGCCGGCAGTTCCCGCGGCACCTGAGGCGGACGGACGAGTTTGAGCCCGGCCTCGTCCGGCGTGCGGTTGCCCTTGCGGTGATTGACGCGCTTGTCGGCAAGCACACAATTGTCCCACGTGGAATGGCCTCCGCGGCTTCGCGGAACAACGTGATCGATGTTCCCCTCGCCGGGCTGAAGACGCTTGCCGGTGTATTGGCACACGCCGCCATCGCGCTCCCAGAGACCGCGCAGCGAGAAACTGAGCCGGCGGCGAGGCATTCTGGCAAAGCGCGCGAGCACGATCACCGTTGGAGCCCGCACGGCTCCCCGCACGGTGCGCACGGGCCGGTCCTGATCACGCACCGGCAGCGAGAGCCAGTCAGTCCACGGCACCGGCCGCATTCCATCGTCGCCGATATCCAGACCGCTGGCCGCACCGGTGGCCATCATACTGAACGCCTCTGCGGGCGTCTTCACATCGATAGCCTGCCAATGGCGGTTGAGCACAAGCACGGTCGGTCTGTTCAGTGTATCATTCATGGAGTTCGATTGTTTGATTGGAGAAAAAGCGTTGCCATCCAGCGGAGGTGTTCGCCCTTTTGTCCACACACTGCCCGCCATTGGGCGACGGCATTCCTTCCGCCTGGGCCTCAAGGGCCGGTCGTTTCCGCGCGACAATCATCCTGACGGGACTCACGGGCCGCACCTTGCCAGGCTGGCAAGCTTCTTGCAAAGGCTTTCCCGTCAAATTTTCGCAAGACAGCCCCGGCCACAGCAAAGCCCTGGCCGGGGCGTCTCCCTTCCTTTGGTTGCGACTGCACGCCGGCCTGCGAAGCCGTCTCTATCTCCTCTCCGCGTCCAGGGAGCAGTGCAGTCAAATCGGTCGTACCCGGATCCGCCGCCTATTGCAGCGTCCAGGTTTCCATGTCGCCGATGCCCTTGATGGCGACAGCTCCCCTTGGAGTCAGGGAAAATGCATCGCCGAGCAGCGCCGCGGTGGCCAAGGAAAGATGGATCGCATCGAGCGGGGCGCTGGATTCCATGCGGCTGGCGGTGTTGACGGTGTCACCCCAGAGATCGTAGGAAAATTTGTGACGGCCGATGATACCGGCAGCGAGTGATCCGCTGTGGAGGCCGGTGCGCAGGTGAAGGTCCAGGCCGCGGGCGGAATTGATCGCCCGCAGGGCTTCATTCAAACGCAGGGCGAGAGTGGCGGCGGCTTGCGCGTGATCGGCCCGCGGGACAGGCACGCCGGCGACAACCATGTAGGCATCGCCGATGGTTTTGATTTTCTCCAATCCGAGTTCGGCTGCGAGTTCGTCGAAGCGGGTGAAGATGTCGTTGAGCAATTCCACGAGCGCGAGCGGCGGCATGGTACGGGAAAGCGGCGTGAAGCCGACGAGATCCGCAAAGAGCACTGTGGCGCAGTCAAAGTGATCCGCGATCATCGTTTCTCCCTGCTTGAGGCGGACGGCAATGGATTGCGGGAGGACATTCAGAAGAAGCCGTTCCGACTTTTCGCGTTCAGCTTGTATGTCGGCGAGATACTGCCGTTCACGCTCGCGCAGGCGGCGCTTTTCCAAAGATGCACCGATACGGGCGCGAAGCAGAACGGGATCAAACGGTTTCGCGAGGTAATCCTCCGCGCCGGCCTCGATGCAGCCTGCGATCTGTTCATCGTGATCGAGCGCCGAAAGCATGATAACGGGAATGTCGCACAGAGCGTTATCGGCTTTGAGGCGGATCAAAGTCTGGTAACCATCAAGCGCGGGCATCAACATGTCCAGCAGCAACAGGTCACAGGGGGTGGAACGCAGGATTTTCAGAGCCTCCAGTCCGCTGCCGGCTTCCATGACTTCAAGTCCGTGACGGCGCAGACGGCGGACGAGCATATCGCGGTTGGCGGAATCGTCGTCCACGACAAGCAGCCTCCCTGACAAAGTGACGGCGGCGGTTTCACGCTGCGTGAGAGACGGAGCCGCCACGGTCTTTGTGCGGGGAATGGAAGCGAGGATGCCTGCGGGCGAAAACAGATAGGTCTCAACGAGATCGAGCCAGAGACGCGCAGCGCCGGAGATGCGTTCAAGGTCGGGCGTGATTTGCGCATTACCCGCCGCTGTGGCTTCATCGCGCAGCAATTCGCAATATCCGATGATGTGGTTCACCGGTGTGCGCAGGTCATGACCGAGTTGTTTGAGATCGTGGCTGCGCGCGCGGAAAACCTCCTCGTTGAAGAGTTCCGTTACCAGACCGGCAAGCGTGCGCCCGCTGGCATGGATACGCTGAAGGTCGGGCAAATACTCAGCAGGCACCGCGTCATCCTCCTGGAGCATTTCGCAGTAGCCGATAATGTGATTGACCGGCGTTCGGAGATCATGGCGCATCCGGGAGAAGTCAACGGGTGGGGTCATCGGGGCAGAAGGGCCTCCATTTTTCCGAGCAGCCGCGGCAGGTCCACGGGCTTGGTGTCGTAGTCATCGCAGCCGGCAGCGAGCGCACTTGCCTCGTCACCCTCCATCGCGTGCGCGGTCAATGCGATGATCGGCACTTTGTTGCCTGCGGCACGAATGCGGCGCGTGGCCTCCCAGCCATCCAAAACCGGCAGACTCATGTCCATGAGGATGAGATCGTGCCGTCCGGCAGCGGCCATGTCCACGGCCTCCCGGCCATCCAGGGCCATGACAACCGTGTAGCCCTTCCGCTCAAGGCGGCGGGAAAGCATGTCGCGATTCAATTCGTTGTCTTCGACGAGGAGGATGGTGGCCATGGGATGGTCGTCAGGATGAAATGGAAGTGGGCAGCAGCGAGCGGATTTCGGCCAGCAGATCGTCAGCCGAGGTTTCTCCCTTTTGGAGAATCCGTGCCACTTCGCCGTTAAGGCGGCGGCGGTCTTCCTCCGTGAGATCTTTGGCGGTGATGACGATAACGGGAACGTGCCGGCCATCCGGACGCTTGCGGAGTTCCCGCATAAACGAGAAGCCATCCATTTCCGGCATCATCAAATCGAGCAGAATAAGATGGGGAGCGTTTTCGGCCATGCATTCGAGACCGAGTCGTCCGTTGGCAGCCTCGGTGACGTGCCAGCCCTCTTTCTCCATACCCCGGCGGAGCATCTCGCGGGTGGCAGGATCGTCCTCGACCAGCAGCACTGTATGGTTCGCGCTTTGACGGTGAAGTTTCCCCAGCGTTCCCGCGAGTCTTTGCCAGTCGATGGGCTTGGTTAGGTAATCCGCGGCACCCAGCGCGAAGCCCATGTGATCGTTGTCAATAATGGTCACCATGATGACCGGAATATCCGCCGTAGCAGGATCGGCTTTCAACGCGGTGAGCACTGCCCAGCCATCCATGCCGGGCATCATCACGTCCAGGATGATAACGGACGGCATCAGTTGTTTGGCAAGACTCAGGCCGCAATTGCCATCCCCGGCGGAGACGACCCGATAACCGTCTTTTCCAAGCGTTCGCTCTGTCAGGTCACGCACGTTTGCGTCATCGTCGATGATGAGAATGGTGCTGCGGGGCTGGGGGATCTCCGCGGAGTCAGGGGCGAAAGTAGAATCCGGAGCCGTCGGCTTCTCGCTGGCATTCGCTGGAAGGGTTACGGTAAAAGCGGTGCCTTTACCGGGTTCGCTCTCCACGGTGATATCTCCTCCCATCAATCTGCAGAATTTGCGGCTGATGGCGAGCCCCAGACCCGTGCCTCCATACTTCCTTGTGGTAGAGTCGTCGGCTTGAGAGAACGCATCGAATATCCGCTCCATCTGTTCCGGCTTGATTCCGATGCCGGTGTCTGCGATACGAAATGCCAGGGAGTCCTGCGCTGTGGAATCCGTACATCTGGTCACCTCCAGACGGATCTCTCCGCGCTCAGTAAATTTTGCGGCGTTGCTCAGCAGATTGAACAGGACCTGCCGCACTTTGGTCACGTCCGCGCGCATCAGGCCGATTTCCGGCGGACACTCGACGATGAGCCGGTTTTCGTTTTTGGCAATGAGCGGACGGATGGTTGCGGCCACATCCCGGGTGAGTTGCGCGATGTCGAATTCCTCAAGATAGAGTGTCATCCTGCCCGCCTCCACCTTGGAGAGATCGAGGATGCCGTTGATCAGTGAGAGCAGATGTTTGCCGGCGCCGTGGATCTTTTGAAGGTCGCTTGAGAAGGTTGGATGCTGCAAATCCTCCGCCTCCTCCTGGAGCATTTCGCTGTATCCGATGATGGCATTCATCGGCGTCCGCAGTTCATGACTCATGTTGGCAAGGAATGCGCTTTTGGCCTGATTGGCGTCGTCCGCAGCGGCTTTAGCCAGTGCTAGTTCGGAGTTCTTCACCTCCAACTCCAGCAGCGTGCGATGCTCCTGCTCGAACATTTGTTCGCGCAGTTTGGAAGCCTCGCGGCGTTTACGGGCATAGAGCGCGCGGGCGGCAAGCGCCCAGCCGATGAGGCCGAGATTGACGCCGGCCAGCGGAACCATCAGAAACGGATTGCGGAACCATGGCCGCACCACATGGAAGGTCGCAGTGACGGGTTGGGAATAGTTGAGTTCCCCGTCAATGTATTGCACGGATGCCGTGTAAGTGCCGGGCTCATGCGCGCTCCAGTCAAAATCCGGTGCGGGCTGAATGGAGGCCGGCGTGGAAGTGTCAGGCGTTTCACCTTTTATTTCGACACGGTACTGCCGGCGGGAAACCGGTGTCGCGGGGTCGGCGGCGGCAACGCGAAAAGTGAGACGACGGTCCTGAAGCACCGGCGTCATGTGTGAGACTTTCGTGTCCGTTCCGTCAGACTGCACAGTGACGACAGGCTTCGCCGGAGCTTCGATCTTCCGCCGGTAGCGCACCAGGCCTCGGTCTGTGCCGAACCATATGGCTCCATCGCCCGCCTGCTGGATGGAATAAATCACGTTGCCGGGAAGCCCATCGCGCTGATCCAGCGTTGACCATGCTGTGCCGTCGAACCGGACAACGCCATTCTCCGTACCGATCCACAGGAGTCCGCTGCGGTCCATCAACAGACTGCGGACGGCACCGGACAACAATCCGCGCTTCACCACAGGCACCGGAGGAGCTTCAGCATTCTCAGAGCGGAAGAGTCCCTTTGTGGTTCCGAACCAAACGACACCATTCACAGAGGCGGCGATGGCGTTCACGACGCCATCCAGGCCATGGGAGGCGTTCCGCAATTTGCTCAGATCTTTATTCCATTGATAGGCCCCGGTATTGGTGCCCACCCACCAGTCCCCCCCGGGTGCCATGTGCAGAGCGTACACGTAACCACCGGACGACTCCTTCCGGGTGGAGTGACCATCAAAGATTCTCGTAAAGCCCTCGGAACCCACCCACAGCGAGCCCCCGGGTCCGCTGGCAATGGCGCCGACGCGCAGGTCATTCATCCCTGTCGCGGCATCCGCTTTGGAGAACCGGCTCCCACTCAGACGCCACACACCGGTCACCGGTAGCTGACGCCAAAGGCTGCGTCCATTGTTACCGCCGGCACCCACCCACACCGTGCCGTCCGCAGTGACATGGAGGCCGCCGACAATGTCCGTGCCCAGTCCCTGCTCCCGTCCATAACCGGTGACCGCTTTTCCATCGTAACGGCAAAGAAAGTCCCCGGCCCTGCTCTCCGGACTGTCTTCACGGGGGCACGTAAACCAGACCGACCCGTCCGGAGCCACAGCGACACGGGTCACCGCGTTGCGGGGCAGACCGTCCCGTGTGGTTAGGATTTGCAAAGCCTCTTCATCGAAGTGTGAGAGTCCGCCGTCGGTCGCTATCCAAAGGGCATTGGGTCCGGCAGGAACGATAGCGTAAATCACATTGCCTGCGAGTCCGTCGGCCTTAGTGAAGGAAATGCTGGAGTCAGGCCCCAGCCGCCATAACCCTTTGTCCGCCTTCCAAACGACTCCCCGTGGGTCCCGATAGACAGCGCGACCGGACTCGCCAATTCCCGCATCCATCAGAGTTCCCGACTTTACATCCCATCGGAGAACGGGACCGCTATTACCGGCGGTGAACAGAATTTCACCGTCGCCCGCACGAAAAACTTTGGTGGCCCGATTCACCTCCAGACCCTCAGCCGCCGGCACTCTCCGTATTTCTTTCCCATCCCAGCGAAACACCCCGCGATCCAGCGAGGCTATCCAAAGAGTTCCATCCGGCTCAGCGAGGAGGCCCGGCACTTCTCCAAGCGACAGACCGTCTGCGGAACGCGCTTCGACAGGATTCTGATCGCGCAACCGGAACAGGCCAATAGTCGATCCGATCCACGCTCCGCCTCCTGCGTCCCATGCCACGGTGCGCGTTGGCCAGTTTGAGGGCACGCGGGGATGCGAGGACCGTATCACCGTCCACTCATGGCCGTCGAATCGCGCCAATCCCCTCCCGGTGCAGGCCACAAGACGCCCGTGCGGATCGCGCTGGAAATCAAAAATGGTGGCGCTTCGGATCTGCTCCGGCACTTCCCAAGGGATGAATTTCTGTCCATCGAACCGCGCCACACCATCGTCCGTTCCCACCCACAGAGAGCCATCGGCCTCAGGCATGAGACAGCGAACACTGTTGTGCGGCAGGCCTTCGGCCAATCCGTAGGAATGCCAGCGCCCTTTTGTTAGAGGGGCGAGACGCACTGACAAATTGGCTGCCGGTTTTTCCGCAGCCAGTTCAATCAGTTGCCCGTCCAGGAGAGACACCGGCCCGCGCTGTGTCAGTGCCAGCAATTCGTACTTTCCCGGAGGGCTGGCGATGAACCGGAAGTCTCCTTTTTCACGGGTTTCGGTGAGTTGCCCGACGAATTCCGGCTTGCTGTCCGGGGAGGTCCGCGGCAGCGCGAGACCGACACGCAGTCCCGCGAGCGGCGAGTTATCCATCGCAGTTGCGACGCCGGACAAAGCGATGATTCCCTGCAGTTCCAGATTTATTTCCTGAATTTGTCCGGGATTGTGAATCAGGTCTTTGCGAAACACCGCCAGTTCCAGATTGCGCGTGGAAGCACCGATGGCCATTTCCTCCGCATCAGGAAAGACGGCCAGGCGGTAGCGGCCCTCCGCATTGGTGGTCCCCAAACTGGTCCACCGGGGTGCCAGCAACTGACTTTTGCCGGCGTCTGCAATGAACTCCGGCGAAGAGACCAGCAAGTTGGCAAAGACGACGGGATTGCCGTCCGGATCGGTTACGCTGCCCTCGAACAGCTCCGGTTTTGCGATGTCGTCCGGAGCAGGGGTCTCCTCCGGTCTTGTGCGCGCATCGCCAAAAAACCGTCCATCGAATCCGTTCGCGGTGGAATCGCGCGCCGGTTTGTCAGGATCGTCAAAATTCCACAATCCCGCGAGATCGGGTTCCTTTCCCGTCAGACGGCGGCACATGTTGGTCCGGATCTCCTCATCGCTGCGCCTGACACTCCAGACGCGCACTTCGTCCAACTGTCCCCGCAAAGTGCCGCCGGGGTTCGCCCCGTAGTTTTCACGGCCGAGGAAAAAGTCGTCCGATCCCAGCGAGGAAAGGCTTCCCGCATAATCGCTGGAGGTCGCAAGGCATCCATTCAGGTAAAGACGCAGGCCGCCCGGGCCGGTCACCACCGCAACATGCGTCCACTGACCCTTGCGAAATCCGCCGTAGATTTCTTCACGGCGACGGCTGCCGGAGGGGTCCACCATGAGAAACTTCACCGCTGCTGAGTTGGAGTTTTCGTAAGTGAAACTCACATACATCTCGCGCTGGCGCGCACCAAAGTCGAACACGCGCGCTCCGACATTTCCAAAGGCGCGCCACTTCACCCAGGCTTCGAATGTCGCCTGCTCGAATTTCGCAAATCCCTCCGGCGGGATTCGCATCCAGTCCTTGGAACCGGCGAGATCGAGGACACGGTTTGGAACCGCGGGCGGGTCCTGAGCGCTCAGGCGTTCGGACAAATGGAAAGCGGACAGCGTCGCGCATAATGCAACGAAGGTCTGAGCGCGCCCGGCTTTCATTCCGCTCAGCCTGGCAACCGCCACATCGCGCCGCAACTGTTAATTGCGTTTCGCCCCGGGGGGCTTTCGCTTTGAATACCGGCTCCCTTGCGGGAGCCGGCGGATCGCAGTTGTTAGCCAGGGAGTACCGCAGCTTCGGAGCCGGCGTCGATTAGAATACGGTGCCATCCATGGAGGGTGATGGGGCGGTGGTCCGGATGATGGACGGTGCCGCGGCCATAGGCGGCGGTGTTGCGCTGCACGATGCGCCAGTCCTCTTTCACCGTTTTCGGATGCTGCAGGAGGAGCTTCCGGTACTGTTGCACGGTGAGGATGCGGCGCCGGGAGACGCTGTAATACATGGCTTCACCGCCGGTGCGGTAAAGTTCTCCGACTACGGGCGCGGAGTTTCCGCTGCTGCGCACCGGGGAATGATGCTGAATGCGCTTTGGCTCGACGACAAGGCCGGGGGCCGGCACAAAGAGCCAGCCGCCGAGACTGATGGCGGCTTCATTCGCCGCCGGGTCTGGAGGGATGGCCTGGAAAAAAGTGGTGGGGTTCATTGGGGACGTTTTTTGGGCTGAGACTAGAGACAGGGAGCTTGGAAAGGAGTTCAATCCGTGAGCGCGGAGTCATAGAAGAGACGTTGGCAAAATGGAAAAAGTGACGAAAATTTTCTGCGGCCGGAATGCACAACGGTCAGCGTTGCGCGGCGCGAGGAAGATTAATGATTGGCGCAGACATGGTGCGCATGCGGGTTTGTATCCCTTATCACACATTGCGCCGGCGGCGCGGAAACTTCTGTAAAGAAGTCGTAAAAGTCCCGCGGCTGGAACCGGGCTATACGGAAGAGCTCTGCTCTTTGGGCAATGCGGAGCCGCAGTAGAGACACACTTCGCGCCGGGTGCTGCCCGGACGCGCGCAGGAGGTACAGTTCACAATCGCCGGAGTCATCTTTCCATCCAGCAGGCCATCGCGTGCATCCACTTCGGCAATTTTTGCCGACAAGTCCTCGTCGGTGAGCCTTGTTCTCTCCCGCAGCAATTCCCATTGGGCCTGACAGAGTATCGTCAGCAATTCAAAACGACGCTCGAGTTTGCGCTGAAGGATCAAGTCGTCATCGGATTCGAAACCGTTCGAGAAAGTGTGAGCGCCAAGCGCATTCCGGATGGTACTGAACTTCATGCGGGAGGTATAACAGGCAGGGATCGGCTGTAAAGAAAACGGAAATGGGGTGGAGGTTGGAAGGTCAAGTTCGCCGGCGCCGACTGCCATGTGCGCTGCCGCACAGCGTTTCACGGAATTCACAAACTGGCATTGCGGCTCGAAACTGCGTCCCTATCTTATGCTATGTCAGCCGGCGACGAATCGACCCTGCCCAGAGATCACACGACCTTCAAAGTGCGTTCGCTGGATGATGTGGACGAAGACGCCGAGCGGCTGGACTACTGGCTCTCGCGTCCTCCGGAGGAGCGTCTGGCTGCCATCGAAACCCTCCGCCGCGCATGGTATGGCGAAGATTACACTTCAAAAGGACTTCCAGGAGTTCTTGTCATTACTCATCAGGAATAACGCGCCCTCAATCGAGGAAAACGAACGGCACATTCACAGGTGCCTGTCGTTCATGACCTTCCGGGTCGCGTTCGCGCCAAAGCAGATATCGCTTTAGTCGCCATGCGTGGAGTGCCTCCGGGGACAGCAGTTCGTCGGGAAATGAAAGCATTTCTCCCGTTGGCAATTCCAGGCTGAGGTCCGGCTGTTTGTCAGGGTTCACGGCGAAGGGCAGCGGATAGTTGATCAAATATTCCCGCCGGCCCATACTGATCGCAGATGGCCCGAAGGTTTTCCAAGGGAACTTCCTTCGGGAAACCTGCGGCGATTCGAACGATGTCTCCGAAATCCTGCTCCCGGCCATGAGGATCATTCTTCATCGCGTGAAGTTTCAACGAAATGAGGTGTTCCGGTGACGGAACATGCACGGATGCACCTTCGATCATCGCCTCCCTGCTGGCCGGCCACATCCGGTCCCAGGTGGCCTGATTAACAAAAAGGAGATCGACAGGAAAGAGCAACGGGTCGGTATGGACATAGCGGGCGCAAATGTCATTCCGCCCGGCTTCGCGGAATCCGGTTCGTTCGAGGAGACTGGCTAGAATTCCGGATTGAGGTGCAGCGACCAGAAGATCTATGTCTTTCGTGGGCCGCTGGAAACCGTAGGCCTCCAGCGAATAGCCGCCGATGACGAGTGCATGACACTCGCCGCGGGAAATGGCTTCGCTGAGGACGTGAAGAAAACTGCGCACGGAAGAAGCATGACGCGCAACTTCCGTGCCCGCAAGCAGCGTCCGCCTGCCATCGCTGACAGGCGGACGCCTTGTGTTATGAATACGGCGGTGAGTTAGAGACTCACGGCCTCGATGGCGCGGATGAGCGCCTGCGGATCGCTGTCCAGCATGCGGAGCAGGTCCATGGTCTTGTCGCTGAAGCCGGCGAGACACACGATCTTCTTCTCCGGGAACTGCAGCGTCCCGTAGCCCTGGAGGTCGAACGAGAAGACCTTCGGGTCGCAGCGCTGATCCTTCTTCCATTTCGCGAAGGTCTGCACAGGTGCGTGACCGCCGATCCATCCCTGCATGTCGCTGAGGATGATGATGCGATCGTACGGTCCCTTCGCTTTTTGGAAGATGCTGTGGAAGTTCGTGCCGGCGCACCTGGCATTGGAGGCGATGAACTTTGCCAGCGTCAGCGTGCTGTCGCGGCGGTTCAGGGTCATGTAAGCCGCGTCATCGCTGAACTGGATCAGGTCTGCATCCATCGCCTTCACTAGCGTGGCCGCGAAAAGCGATCCGATCTGCATCGGGCGGCCTGCCATGGAACCGGACGTATCCAGCGCTACGAGCGTGCGGCCCTCAAACTTCGGCACGTTCGCCAGCGAGAGGTCCACCGCATCACTGAGCGCGGCGAGCACTTCCGAAGCGCGCGGCAGACCGGCGGCCTGCACAGCGTCCAAAGCAGTCTGGAAACGAAACGGCAGCACCAGCGACTGACGGATGAGCTTTTCATCCGTGAGCATCGCCACCGCTTCCGCCGTGACCTCCGGCGCATCTGTCAGGATGTTCCGCAGGTTTCGCAGGAGCGCAAAGTAACCAATCTTGCGCGAACGCACGAGACCGGCCCACGCGTCCTTCTTCAGGTCGCTGAGTTCACCGTCATTCTCCGCCTGTTGACCGGCCTGAGTGAGCTTCGATTCCCACGTCTCCGCGGGTTTCAGTTCACCCTTCACCAGCGCAGCGAGCGCCGGCGTGTGCGGCGGGTGGAGCAGGTTCACCGCGTCCACCAGCGACAGGTCAGCCTCCTGCTTGCGGTACTTCGCGAGTTGGTAGGCATCGAAGTTCGCCAGCGCGCGGCCAAGACCCTTCTTGAGACTGTTAGGGATCGGGCGGCCGTAGCTGCCCACGTAACAGGCGAGAACCTCCAGCACATCGTCCGGACGGCGCACCACTTTTTCGTAGAACGCCTTCGTCCAGGGTTCGCCCTTCACGCTCTTCGCAACTTCCGCGGCGGTAAGGTGCGTGATGCTGCGCATACCGGCTTCGCGCCGTGCGTAGATCGCCGCCTTCGCGGCAAAGCGCTTGTCAGGCATACCGGCGATGAGTTTGCGCAGATGCGTGACCGTGTTGTCCGCCGTGCGGTAGAACTGGTCCTTCAGCATGCTCGTGAGCATGAGGGAGGCGAGTTCCAGCTTTGGCGTTTCGGTGAACGCCTGGCCTCCGGCGAGGTTAAACGTGGTGGTTCCGCCGGGGTTTGATTTCTTCAGGATGTTGAAGCGCATGTTAGGAATCGCGCCTCCTTTCTATCAGGAGTGAGGAGTAATTCAGTCCAGGACACGGGCCAGTGTGGCCCGCCGGTGATCTTCCGATCGTGCCGGCTGCCGAAGTAACCCGGACTTCACTGCCTCACAGTTTTGGTGTTTTGTCTTCGGAAAAGGGAGACGGGGAGAAACAATGCACGCAGGTGGTTCTGTTTCGTTTCAAGCGAAGGAACCCGCGTGCTCACTGCCCCGTCATAGAGGGATTTCGCGGAGAATACCGACGGGAGGTGACGTCGGGCCTTGGCGGACAATCGCAGGCTGCTTCCAGCCCGCCCCATCCGGATGTACCCGCGGGGATCTCGCTTCCCCATGGTCAACGCGTTTTGGCGCGCTTTTGGTGCGAAGGAACTCCTGTCTCACTGCCGCGAAAATGGAATCCAGAGAGAAAGCCGGCGGGAGACGTTTGGCGCTCTACCTCTGAGCTACCGGCCGGTATCAGTCGGCCGGGCCGGAGTCGAACCGGCGACATCCCGATTATGAGTCGAAGTAACTCCTGCCTCACTGCTCTGGAAAATGAATCAGAGGAGAATCCTGCGTGGAGTGTCCATGCCCCATAAATTAGGGGGCATGGCTGGAGTCGAACCAGCATAATACCGAAGTAATTCCCGGCTCACTGCCTCTGAAAAAGAATTGCGGAGAAAAGCGGACGGAGGGAGATCAGCCGGCCGTAGCCGCCCTCACCGCCGCAAAAATGGTCTATCGTGTTTCACGAACGAGTGGAAAAACCCTGGCCGGAGATGAAGATTCTATCATCCTTCTTTTGCCTCATCGCCCGGAGCAGCGGCAGTAATGCCTGCCTCACCGCGGCCTGCGCTTCCGGCGTATACAGTCCTCCCCGAATGGGACCGGCGTAACGCGGTTCTTTCATGACAACGTGTACGGCTGCAAAGTCCGGGACCCAGCGAACACTGCGGAGAGCACTCCTGAAGCCATCTACATGCGACCCGTGATCCGGTGTGGGGCCGCCGTTCACCCACGACTGCCATTGAGTACTTTTGCCGTAACCCGCCGCGGCGGCATGAACGGAGCAGACTCCCGCTTCAACTGATGCGCTGAAAACCAAGCCCCCGTGGGGAGCAAATAGCGTCGCGAGGTCTCCGAGTCCTCCCGGCGCATGAAAGCACTCTTTGTTGAATTTGATCTGCACACCCGGGAACAGATGCACTGCGTGGAAAATCATCCGGCGAAGGACCGCCGGACGTGCCTGGTTTTTGCCAAATATCTTTGTGTCTGGTGTGAATGATAAAGTGGTTTGCTGCGTTCCGGGAGCCACCGGTTTTCTGCCGCAGGCACATCGTACGCCGCGTCGATAAACCGCTTCATGAACAAAGCCGTTCGAGTGCATTCGCAGCACGAGATTTGAGGACAGCGCGTTCACGATTACCAGCCCAATACCGACAGGGGTCAAATGAATGTGCGGTGCGTGACCGTCCGCCGTTGGCGTGGGGTGATAATGAGTGAGATAACGATCCGCGCGTGTGAGACTATCTTCCCCGGCAACACCAGCCTCGAAACCCGGCCCGTCGTCCGACACCGTAATCCGGTTTCTGTTCAACCGGACAACAATTCGCGATACCTTTCCTGCAAGGAATTGGTCTACGCTGTTGGCAATCAGTTCACCTGCGAGATGTTCAACGCCCGAGGAATCCAGGGCCCCGATGTACATTCCGGGACGCAATCGCATGTGTGTAACCTGCTCCATAGGTGCGGAAAAATCCTGAGGCATGCTGTAACTTAGTCAGTTACGGAATGGATCAATTGCGGAGAAAAATGGACGGAGAGAGGCGGTTTACAGCCGCCTTTGGGTGTTTCGTTTTCATACGAAGTAACCCCGTCCTCACTGCCGCAAAATGGTCGCCCGTGAAGGTGCCGCCCCCTCGACTGATGGATGTAAGCCAACCGTGATACTGTTTCACCAACGGGCGCGAAGATGTCAGGACCGGCAAAGAAGATCCACCGCTTTCAACAGCACGGGAAGCCGGTGCGGGCCGTGCATGGATGTGATGTGCGCAGCGGCCACGTCCGGATCGATATCGGCGGCGGTCACATAGAGTGGCCGGGTGCTGCCTCCTCGCATAACAGGAACTGCATGCGCTGAACCATCGAAGGCCGTCTTGGCGACGCCAATGACCGGCACTGCACGATGGAGCGCTTCGTACAGATGGAATCCAAGGCCCGGCTCGCCTTCGCGCAGCCAAACGTAACCGTCCACTACCACGATGCGTGGAGGCCGGGGCAGTTTCCCCAGCACCGTGAGAATGCAGGGCAGTTCCCTGACATAAAAACGCCCCGGTTCATAATCCGCCACCTTTTGGATTTCCGCGGTCACCTCCATTTCCGGAGCCGGATCAGACCACGCATTAAACGTGACCGCCGCAGCACACGCACCCGTTTCGCGATAGTGAACATCAACGGCGCAAACCGGCGCAGGGAACGATGGTTGGGACATGATAAAGACGTGTTAAGAAATTGGTGGACCGTCAGGGTAACGCTCCCTGTTATGCGGATTAAAAGTCCGCTGCATCACTTTAATGCTTACAGTCCGCGAGGAGGAGTTGACTCGACCGCTGTCTGAATTATGGTAATTATATATGAATTCTCTGTTCCTCGCCGTTGTCGATGCTGCCGCCGATAATGCCAGTAAGCTGGCCGCCAAAATCGGTGTGGCCGCGATGTTTGTCGCGATATTTGCCAAATTTATCCAGATGGTTTTCTTTCGGAAGCGGCAGCCAAAGGAGTAGTTGAGAGAAATGGTACCCGCGGCAGGATTCGCACCTGCACTGACGGCGCTCTCGACGCCGTGCCTCTGCTGTTGGGCTACGCGGGCATAAGAAAAGAAAACGGGTTGAGACTACACCCGCATGGCTACCCCACTGGAGTCATTACCCGCCGGTTTGCGGCCGGCGGTTCGGCTCGTGTCCACCTCACCAGGTGAGGTTGAATAGCATAGCTGCCTTTTTGAGAGTGCGGCGGATCACTCGTCGTGTCATGGTCCTCGGCGCTTCACTTACCGCTGACCTTGCGGGCCATGCGGGGAGCGACCCCCTGCGTGCGGATTCACACCAACGCCTTTTGGCTTGCGGCCAATCGGCGCCTCCATTGCCGTGAGGCTGGAGGATTGAGCTATTAGTTACCATGACACCGGACGCGTCTTTGCGTTTTCTGAGCTCTAATCAGATGTTCTGTAGAGGAACGAACCTGCGACGACGTGCGCGTCCAGTGGTTGTCGCCTCCTTTTTGGGGGACGAAATGCCACACGCCGTCTGTCTTTCGCCTGCCGGCTACCGGACGGATCTTCAAGAACGCGTCTGCTCACGCAGCCGCTCCCTCTCGATCTGCGGCGAGGCCCTTGTCAGCAAGACTTGGACTTCGTCGCCACCCTTGGTCATGAACTGTTCGCAAGCTGGTTTGGTTGTGAGGCCGGCACCACCCGTTACTCTCCGGCGGCTGGTGTTCCCCGTTTCCGGGCACCTGAACCACCGTTCTTTTCACAACGCCTTGCATCGCAGCAACAACCGCCGCCAATTCCGGTCAGCGATCGCTCCCTTCCGGGAGAGGCCTGGGCTTGCATGGATTGTCCGCCAGTGCGGCGGCGCAGCGGATACAGGAACCGTTGCCTTTGACCGGATCACTCCGGCTGTCGGGGCCATGCCCCCATCCCGCCCCTGACGTGGTCAGGATGGCGGGGAAAATGTTTTCAATGATTGATAAAACGAAGGATCCATGCAGTCGCCTGCATGGATCCCGTTTTGAAATGGATGCCGATGGTTACAAACAGCGCAGGAACGCCGTAAGGTCCGCCTTTTCCTCCGTAGTCAATTTTGTGCCGAGCACGAGATTAAAGAACTCCACGGTGTCATCGAGCGTCACGAGACGATCATCGTGCAGATAGGGAGGCGAATCCTTGATGCCGCGCAGGGGAAAGGTCTTGATAGGACCATCGGCGCTGGCTTTGCGCCCATTGATCATGACCTCTGTGAAAAAGCGCTCCGTTTTCAGATCGTGCATCAGGCCGTCGCTAAAGTAAGGACCGGTGTGGCAGATGGAGCACTGCGCCTTGCCGTGGAAGAGCGCCTCGCCGCGCAGTTCAGACTCCGTGGCCTTTGATTTGTCGAGCCTGCCGGTGGGCGTGAGTTTTGGCGCCGGAGGAAATCCGAGGAGGTTTTGGAACTCAGCCATGGCATGCACCTGACTGCCGCGCTCCAGAACATTGACACCCTTCCGCGCAGCTTGGTCGGGTTCTCCATCAAAATAAGCCGCGCGCTGCTCGAACTCTGTGAAGTCCTCCAGCGTCTTCATGGCGCGCTGCGAACCGAACGTGTTGGTGATGTTCATGCCCCTCAGGGTTGGCGTGCCGATGCGGTGGCGGTGCTCATTTGGGCGGATGTCGCCCACGGTGTGCGTGGCACCGTTGGTGTGACCGTTGGAGTGACAGTCGAAACACGCCACTCCCTGGTGCGCCAGCAGCGCGCGTCGATCGTGAGTGGCGTTAAACTGCGCCTGGGGAAAGGGAGTAACCAGAAGGCGCAGGCCTTCCAACTGTTTCGTGTTCAGGAAGTCTTTGAAAATCTCGTGGAAATTTCCCAGAGTAATCAGTTTCCCCTGCGATACGTCACCGAGATCGGGGCGCGTATTGATGTAGATGGGAGCCGGGAACTCCGCCAGCACGTGGTCCGGGAGGTCCGATCTGCGCCAAAAGTTTTGTTACCCGGAGAGGGATGACCGGTTCGCGTGAAGCGGTCGTTGCGCCAAAAGGGGGTGTTACCCGCAATGCACAGCGACATGGACCCGAAAACCAAAGAACAAGTGCTGGCCAAATGGCG
>DASZQB010000118.1:0-7171 GCA_035550135.1 Verrucomicrobiales bacterium | reverse complement strand
GAACCATGCGGACATTTGATAGTATTGGTCCTGCGTCCAGCGCTCGAAGGGGTGATCGTGGCACTTGTTGCAGTTGAAGCGGGTGGCGAGGAAAAGGTGCGTGGTGTTTTCCATCGTCTCAGTGGGCTCGCGGAGCACTTTGAAATAACCGGCGGCGGGCACATCCTTGTTGGAACCGGTGGCGGTAAGGATGCTGCGCACGAATTTGTCGTAGGGCACGTTGGCTTTGACCTGGGCGCGCACCCAGTCGCGCATGATTTTCGAGCCTTCGCCGCCGAGGAACTTGCTGTTCACCTGGAGGAGGTCACACCACTTGTTCGTCCAGTGGTCGTTGAATTCCTCCGAGGCGATCAGACGGTCGATGAGGTCCTCGCGCTTCCAGCGGGAGTCGCGGGGATCCTCCATGAAGGCGCGGACGTTTTCGGGCGAGGGCGGCAGGCCGGTGAGGTCAAGGTAGAGGCGGCGAACGAACTCGATGTCCGTGCAGAGGCCGGAGGGCAGCGTCTTCATGCGCTGGAGCTTGGCGGCGACCAGTTCATCGATGGGGCTGTTGGCGGGCGGCTGCTGCCAGACAAAGCCGGTGCGGTCGCCCATGACGGTGAGGACGGTGGAGGCGTAGGCGCCTTCGTAACGCGCGAGCACAGCAGCCTCGCCGCGGCGGGCGGCGGAGAGGAGACCGGTCTTGTCGTGTTTGGCGATGTCCATATTACCGCTTTCGATGTAGGACTCCTGAGTGACATCACGCCGCAGACCGTCGGCATACGTTGCAAGGACGCGAAACTGCTGACGCGCTCCGATTTTCTGCACCACAGGATTCGAGGGGCTGAGTTCGATTTTGGTCACGCGGGGCGTGTCGATGTTCAGTTTCATGCCCGCGGCGATCCACCCGCGGATGATGTTGTAATACTTATCACCCTGCTTCATCACCTGGCCACCCTCGTGGGGTACGCCGGCGGTGCCTTTGAGCAGCATAAGGGATTCATCGGCACTGGCAACGTTGGTGCGGCGGCCTTTGATGTCGTCAGTGAAGGCGCGGATGTCGTAGATCGGATCGTAACCGCGGAGGCTCAGTTTGAATCCCGCTTTGCCCTCCTTGGCGCCATGGCAGGTGCCGGCATTACAGCCGATGCGGGAAATGACGGGGGTGACGTCGCGGATGTAGTCCGGGACGAATTCGGCGGCGGTGCCGGAGACGGCGATGGGCACTTCAGCCGAGGCGATCCCGCCGAGGGTGGCCTGGAGTTTGCCGGTGCCGTCCTTTTTGGCGGTGAGGACGCCGGAGCGGGAAATTTCGAGGCCTTCGGCCTTCCACTGCACGGCGCGCGTGGCGTCGGCGAAGGTGCCGTCCTTCATGGTGGCGGTGACGAGCACCTGGAGGTAGGCGGTGGGACCGTGCAGTTTCGGGTCCGCCATTTCCAGTTTCAGCGAAGCGACCTCTCCGGCGGCGGGCGGGACTTCCGGAAGCTCGGCGGCGGGCGGCATGGGTTCCGCGGCCCAAAGCGGGGCGGAGAGCGTCGCGACGGCGGCGAAGGAGAGGAGGAGGGATTTCATACGGAAGGGTTAATCTATTACGCAGCGCGGGAAGGTAGCTTTCCGGGGATTCGAGGGGTGGGAGGACGGACACGGACGGGCGCAGGTGAAGAGGATCAGAGGATTTTTTGGAATTTTATCAGGCTAAAAGAAAAAGGGGTTTGATATATCTTGATTTTGCCCGAGACGACGAATGGAATTCTAAAAACCCGCGGCTTGGTGGAGGAAGTTTTGCGCAAGACGAAGGCGGCGGGCTGGGAGGAAGACCGAAGAACCCAATAGGCCCGATAGGACGCAGATGTGGGGACGTGTGTTGGTGAGATGGTTTGATTTGGTTTTGAGCTGCCCGGAAGGTGCCAAGCACCAAAACACGTTTGGAGGAAAGCATCCAGGAAAGGTGCCGGAGAGCAAGGACAAGCGCCGGAGAAGGCTGGTTCAATTGATTGGGTTGTGATTAAATCGGGTGTGGTTGGCTTAAATTGGTTGGATTTGGTCGGATTTCTTCAAACGGCGGGAGAGCGGAGGGCGCGATGCGGAGTGAAGCGAGCCGCGGGGGGCCGGTGGGTGTGGCGCGGGGAAATGCGAGCGGTCGAGAGTGAGCGGAGGTTCTGTTTATTTTGGTGCGGCTTGACCTGAGTGGTTGGGAGGATCAAAGAGAAGGCGTGCCTCGTCGAGTGCGCCTTCGAATTGACGTGATGAAGCAGTGGCTCTGTGGGGACGAAAAGCGGCGTTTTGGGCCAAGGATACTCCGGTGATTAAACGGAATTTTGTCAAATGATTCGTGCCTGAAAAGCGGGCGGAATCGCCGGTGGAGGAAGGTGTGTTGTTTACGGGATGACGCGTCTGAAAGGCTCGACCTTCAACTCCCCGCAGCTGGCTGCCGCTCGTGACAGCGGCAGCAGGGCTCCGCGCGTTCCACGGCACTTCGTGCGACGGTGTTCAGTGCTTTGCAGACTGTCAGCGGAGGCGGGGGTGAAGCAACAGGAGCAGGCCAACCCAACCCTGGCAGTCAAGGCTTAGACTTTCCCCTCTTTCTTGCCTTGAGGTTGTACTTGAGTTAGGAAGACTCCGGTGTTGAACCTCCAACTTTTAAACGTGCCATTTTGCATGCGGACGCCATTGGATTTCCGGGTCATCGGAGCTTACCAGCAAAACCGCCACTCCAGCCTCAAAGGATGCGTTCACAAAGGATTCGATTTGGTGTTCGCTACCGGTCGTTTTTCCATCGTCAGTAATAACCAGATCGAGTTCCTTCGCCGTTAAAAGCGCGAATGGGTTTTTGGGCAGGGTATGGTCCAGCTTTGAGCTGTCAAAGATCACGGATCGAAGCCAGCCGTGAGCGAGGAGGGCCGCTTTCATCTGGGATTCGGGAAAGTGATCGCAGGCAAAGGCGGGAGCGCCGTGAGCGGTGGCCTGAAAACCGGAGGCGCCAATGATAGAGACATCTCCCCGCAGATGCTCCCATGACTTGAGAGCCATCATGGAGAGCGGGCCGCAGTAAGAGCCGTGCCGGGGCCGCAGACTCCCTCCTATCAGATTGAATTCAAAGAAGTACCGGTGAGGACTGTGAAAAACCTCCTCAGCCATAGGCTGGGAATTTGAAATAATCCGGGGAATCAACAGTCGCTCGTGCGGTCCTCCGTGTGGCGTATTCGTTTGATCCCCGCCGGGAAAGGTTCTCAGGGGAAAACTGCCGGCCTGCAACATTTGCCGCATCACCGCGCCTGTCGTGGATCCGGCATCTATGTGGATGGTTACTTCGGATTTGGCATTGAGAGCCCTGAGCTTGTGGCGGATGTCGCGCGATTCACCGGGAATTTTAGCGGGAAACGTAAGCGTCGATTGGACCGGCTCCCGCGGCCGGACGCCAAAGAGCCGGAACAGGGCCGCGTCCGCGATCTTGTTTTTGAGCTCCGGATTTTCGGCCTTTCGGCTTTCATAGATCGAGTCGGACTTTGCTACGAGCCTGACCGTGCCCTTTTCAAGCCTTAGCTCGAGGTCCCCGGGGAGATGCGGCCTTAGCCGCTTCAGATCTTCCACGAGGGTCCTTTCAGTGGCATTGAAACCGGCTCCACGCAGATGAGGAATAAGCGCAGAGCGAATCGGCACGTCCATGCCGGGATGAGATCGCAGAAAATCGTAAACGGCCTCGCACCTGTACTTTATTACCTCCCGGGATGACCGGCGCGAGGCATAGTCGTTACGGGATTCGCTACGGTCAGCTCTCATGCCAACAGGCAGAGTTCTGAAAAATTTCCGTTCTGTCGAGGAAAAATGCAGGTTTTTTACCGGAAAAAACGGAATTATTCAGCAAAATGGCGGAACTAACCGTCAAACTCCCCTAATTTTTCGGTTAATCCCGGATGAGGCATCCGTTTAAGGGCGCAAAAAGTAATTTGCGAGATTGGACTGGACTTCGCATCAAGTGGTGTTACACATTAGGTAACATCACGCGCTACATTCTATGCATCACAATGCATCACACGACATCGGAGCAGTGATCCGTTATTCCCGGGCTCATTTTAGCCGCAATCGCTGCGAGCATCCGGCACTGGCATATAGGAAGGCAGTGCGAGCCTACTTGGAAGCACAACGAGTCTACATGGAAGAAGAACGAGCTTTGAGGGAGGCGCGGCGAACTTGTCGCCCGGTTCATCCGGCGCTATTCCGCCTTGAAGAGTTCCTGGCGGTCTTTCCTGAGTCACGGCTGCAAAGCCACAGGCAAGTTCTGCAACTTCGCAGGGAAGAGGTCCGGGCTGCTGAATGGGGGCGCAAAAGGGCTTTGCGCGCAAAGGTGTTATGGGAAGCTGTAATTTACGAAGACTTTTTACGAAATCGCTGGTGCCGCGCCAGCGCGGTAGAGAGGTTTCGGTTACACTGCCGCCGGGAGGAGAGACGGGCATTTTGTAAAGATATCGAATTTATTCTTCCATTTGTCGTTGACGTTATTCCACGGCATCCAGGTCCGCGCGTGGTTTGTTCGTCCGGTCGGGGAACATTAGCATCCCGGCGATGCCCCGGACCATTGAAGCGGGCTTCGCATTTGCCGGAAAGACGCGTTGTTTTTTCCGAAAACGAATCATCAGGCAGCCGGAGGTATAGATCCAGATGGCGAAGCGCTTTCAGGAAGCGAAAAAATTCAGCCGGAGAATTGCTATGAAAGAGGTACCGCAGCACACGCAGCTTCCACCAATCAAAGTGGAGCGAAAATCGCCCAGGAACCTGTCGATGCACATTCCTTTGGAAACAAAGGAAGCTTTAAAGTCGCTAGCCGCTGAATCAGGATTGACGCTGGCAGAGTATATCGAAACCGTTTTAGGCGAAGCCGTCAAAAACGGGGATCGATTCAAGGCGGTCCTTGAAAAGGTGCCCGGCGGTTCGCCTGCTGCGCGGGAAGGCGCCAAGCTGGCCGGAGCCCATACGCTGGAGTAGGAAACGCCGCTAGGGAAAGAGCCTCCTGTAGATGAGCACCAATCCGAGGAAGCACGCCTCGGCGAGCAGCAGTTTGACGAGGAACGGGCGTTTGGGTTTGATGGGAGTCACGGGAATTCCCTTCTTCCTCAGTGCCGCAGCGTTTTGCAGCTTGCTCAATATAGCCTCAATTTTTTCAGGGTCGGCCTCGATTTCAACCCCCCACGATCCGTCAGGGTTCTGAGTGTACTTGAATTTTGCCGGTGGCGGTTTTGGCTTCGTTTTTTCGTGAACGATCACAAAGACGAGGGCGAGGATTATCAGAGTAATCCCAAGAGCGTTGGCCGTCCAGGTCTGCATTTGCGGGAGACCCAGTTTTAAGAGGACCCAGTTAATCAGAGCCTCCCTCAGCGTGGGAATTACTAATAATAATCCCGCCGGTATCAAAGTGCCGAGCACCCAAGTGCTCGGAGTGGGCTTCAGCGATTTCCAGACAGCCGCGAGACGTTCGATGATAGTCAGCATAGCATTCCGAATAGGCGAAGAGCGAATTGCAAGAAAAACGAGATGATAGGGGTTCCGATATCAGGAATACAAGAGTTTCGCTGAGGATTTTTAGATCGCAGGTTTACTGGCGTCTGGCCCCCAGCAAATGGCGTATGTCTTCCGCAGAATGTGCGATCGTTAATTAACGACTGGAAGTGCGTCGTTGCCTAGACCTGAAGGCCTTTGACGAAGTATCATCGGTTGGAAGGGGGCGGCCAGCGAATGGCTACGAGATGCGAAAGTTCGGGCTATGAGCCCATGAGGAGAGGCGCAGGAAGAAACCCCGTCCCGCTTTCACCGGACGGGGGCAGGTAAGGACCTTCGCATGTAATAGACGCGGGGAGGTTCCAGGGTCATTGTCCGCGTCTCCCGCCGGGCCGGCGTCGCGGCAGACCGGTGCCGGCTGATCTTAACCGCAAAAATGCAGGGCCAGGGTTTGACGGTCCGGTCCGTTGTGTGACTGTCCTATGAAAACCGATCCATTTGCCTGCGTCGTCGCGACTGCGCAATCCTTGCGGTCACCCTTTTGGCACAGGATGCTCCCAAGCCGGCTGGCCCTCCCCCCGCAGCTGAGCGGAAGTGGCAGTATAAGCAAACAAAAGTCGACGCAGCCAGTTTTAAGCAATCAGGTCTCGACCCTACCAACTTCGCTGAACTGGGCCGGAATGGTTGGGAATTGGTAACCGTGGCCATCCAACCCCGCGGGGCAACGCACTACTGGAAAAACTGCTGAACTGAACTCCAGAAAAATATGCAGACGAGTGCTCCGGACTTCATGGAGTGATCACGGCAATGGGGCGGGAGATGTGCCTTGCCGGCGGCGGCGTCTTCAGATCGTTTCCGGCCCGGCCCGCAGGGCCGCGGAAACCGGGCACCTTGTTGACAAAGGCGCGTCATGAACGACGCGGGCGGAGCATGTCACGACTGACCTTTCAGCAACTCGAAACCCTCTGCGCGATGCAGGCGCAGGGCGGAGGGGATTCGTCGCTGGAGGAGTGGTATGCATCCGTGCGCACCAAACCGTTTTCCTCGCTGACCGATGGAGATATTGCGCGGGCTGTGCGGCAAAAGCTCTTCCTGGAGTATATCGTGCAGGAGACGATTCGGCGGCTGCGGGTGGACCCGCTGGCGGGTGAAAAATACGACGGTGAGTTGATCAGTGCGCTGGCGGGTCTCAAACCGGCCGAGTGGGAGGCGCTGGAGGTTTTGAGTCTCGTGCATGGCGCGTGGATGGGCATTGTGGAAGCGGTGCGCGCCGAATGCGGGGATGATCCGTTTCTCCGCGCGGAGGTGTCGAAGGTCTCGGACGCGCTGCACGAGGCACTGATGCGTTAGGGAAGGACCCCAGGTGGCATGGGGTGGGTACGCGCCATCAATGTTGAGTTGTCCAACCGCCGGGTACTGGGATTGTTCGCAAAGTCCCAAAATGGAAGGGCCAACCGTTCATTCCCGGACAAGGCCACGGGAAGGAACGAACGCCTATTTGTCAGGGCCACCACGCTGTGGTGGATTGTTCTTTTTTGCATTTACCCCGGGTTCGCTGCGCTCACCTGGGGCTCCTATGAAGGATGTCAAGTAGCAGAGTGGATTTTCCGATTCAGGCCGGAACTCGCAGCGTGTAATCTGGCGGAGAGCTGCCGATGCGGTCCTCTGTTTTTGCCTTTTCCTGACTTCTTCCTCTGCA